>JBCCWB010000137.1:0-11604 GCA_039194345.1 Planctomycetota bacterium | reverse complement strand
CTAATGCCCATGTAGGATCACTTCCCGGAATGGGCATTAGCCGCGTCCACCGCCTGATCCGACTGATCACGCTGCTCCAAAGCGGGCAGGCCAAGTCGGCCGACGAACTGACCCTGGACCTGCACGTCAGCCGACGCACGCTTTTCCGTGACCTGAAGCTGCTCGAAGCCGCGGGCGTCCCGTACTACCACGAGCGTGGCAAGGGCTATCGCATCCGCCCGAGCTACTTCTTGCCGCCGATCAACCTGACGGTCGCCGAGACGATGGGGCTGATGATCCTGGCCAAGTCCGCCGAAGCCGACCGCACCCGGCCGCTCGCGCCGGCCGCGCTCTCGGCGATCTACAAACTCATCGCCATCACCCCCGACCCGATCCGCGAAGCCTGTGGCGAGCTCTTGGAAAACATCTCCGTATCGCCCATCCAGCCGGTCGACGGCCAGGACGAAACGCGGGTGTACCACGAACTACAACGCGCCATCGATGAGCAACTCGTCTGCGACGTTGTCTATGCGACCCCCAGCGACGAAGCGCCACTCACCTGCAAACTCATGCCCTACGCGATGCACCTGGCCAACAACGCCTGGTACGTGTTGGGCAAGACCTCCGCCCACGGCAAGGAAGTCCGCGTCTTCAAACTCGTGCGCTTCCAGTCCGTGGAACTGACTCGCCGCCACTTCAAACGCCCCGCCAAGTTCCAAGTCTCCGACAAGCTCGGCCTCGCGTGGAAGCTGATCCCCGAAGGCAAGGAATACAACATCGAGATCGAGTTCACCGCGAAGGTCGCCACCAACGTTTCGGAAGTCCGTTGGCACCCCACGCAAAAGGTCAAGCCCCTCGACGACGGCCGATGCCGAGTGAGCTTCCGCGTGGACGGTCTCAACGAGATCGCGTGGTGGGTGTGCGGCTATGCCGACCAGGCCCTCGTGATCAAACCCGCAGCGTTGCGTAAGCGCGTGCGCGAGATGCACGAGCGCGCGGCCGATCTCAACGCCTGACACCGTCTCTCTGTAAACGTGGCATGACGACGGGAGGGCGGGGCACCTGCCGAGCCGCCTTTCGGAGAAACCTCGTGGCGCGGCAGGAGCCTCGCTCTCCCATAGGAGATCACCGTCAGCGCAAATGAATTTTTTACGCGATAGGTATGGTGCCCAGGCCGCTCGGGATCAAGCGTTTTCGAGCCGGGCGATCGCGGCGGGCAGTTCGCCAGCAAGATCCATCGCCAACATGCCACGAGACGCGTTCGCGTCTCGCCAAGCATCCGCGGCGCTGCCGTGTAGATACGCCCCCAACACCGCGGCATCGAAAGTGTTGCTGCCTTGTGCGAGCAGCGAGGCGATCAAGCCGGTGAGCACATCACCCGTGCCCGCGGTGGCGAGGACGGGGTTGCCGGTGGTGTTGCGATAAGCACGCTCGCCGTCGGTCACGATCGTGTGCTGGCCCTTGAGCAGCACCACCGCACCGGTCGCTCGGGCCAGGGCCGCGGCGGCACCGGGGCGCTGCTGGGAGTCGGTCGGGTCGCCGTCGATGCCGAGTTGTTGAGCCAGCCGACGGAATTCGCCGGGGTGAGGCGTGAGGACCCAGGGCTTGTCGGAGGCTCGCTCGAACGTGTCGCTGATTGCCAGCGCGTTAAGCCCGTCGGCATCCACGACCAGCGGGTTGGGCCAATCCAGGAACCCGCGGACCAAGACGTCCACGCCTTTCTCCTGCCCGAGCCCCGGCCCGATCGCCAGCACCGATTTCCCATCGCCCTTCACCCCGCCGAGGTCTTTCAGGCCGATCCCCGTCGCGCTGGGCTGGATGGCCAACACCGACGCGAGCACCTGCAACGCCCCGGCAACTTTCACCAGGCCCGCCCCACCGCGGAGCGCCGCCGTCGCGCACAACGCCGGGGCGCCGGGCATGCGCAAGCTCCCGCCGACGACCACCACGGTGCCGAACGTGCCCTTGTGTCCGTCCTCGGGACGCGGAGGCAATGAGGGTAAGGTTTCGACCCAATCCAATTCCATGAGGCCCAGCTCCGAACCACGCACAGCCAAGCCGCGGCGCTGCGTGGTGTGAATCAACCTTCGGACTTCCCGTTTCCGCCTTCCGGATTCCGCCCGCCGCGCAACACCGCCCGCTCGATCTGGCACGCCGCATACGCTGCGCCGAAGCCGTTGTCGATGTTCACGACCGTCACGCCCGAGGCGCAGGAGTTGAGCATGCCCAAGAGCGCCGACAGCCCGCCGAAGCTCGCGCCGTAGCCCACGCTCGTCGGCACCGCGATCACCGGCACGTCCACCAAACCGCCCACCACGCTCGGCAACGCGCCCTCCATCCCCGCCACCACGACCACACAATTGCCTGCCCGCACCTCGTCCAACCGCCCCATGATCCGGTGCAGCCCGGCCACACCCACATCATTGATCGGGTAAGGCTCGAAGCCCAATGCCTTGCACGTCAACGCGACTTCTTCGGCGACCTTCAAGTCGCTGGTGCCCGCGGTCACGATCGGGATGGGGGTGGACGACTTCGACTCGGCCGTGCCGACGATCACTGCGCCGCAGCGTTCGCCGACCTCGATGGGTTGCTTGCCGTCGAACGCCTCACGCATCGCCGCGACCTGCGCTTCATCGCACCGCGTCGCCAACACACACGGACTCGACCCTCGATCGAGCAGTTCCTGGGCAATCGCCACGACTTCGTGCGGGAGCTTGCCCGCGGCGTAGATCACCTCGCCGTGCCCGCAGCGTTGAGCGCGGTCGTGGTCGACGGTGGCGAATTCGGCGGAAGATTCTTGCGGCATCACATTCTTGGGGTCTGGTGTCACGGGGTTGTCACTCATGGGGAACGAAGTATCAGATACTACTCCTGCTTCGTTGAGACGGCCGTGAAACCCCGAGGGTGGCCCGGGATTCTCCGGGGGATTCCGGGGATATCCGGCGGGCGTTCCGGGGGCACGTTCCGGGGGGGCTCCGGGGTTTGCTGGGGGGCATTCCGGGGCCTCCCGCATCGGCCGCAAACAACTCCCCCTCGCGGGTCGCACTTCCGGGCGGTCCGCGGGGGGTTTTCGTCGAGGCCAGCAGTCAGTCTTCTTCGTAGACCGTCTCGACGACTTCGATTTCGAGATTGCCCAGCAACGGGATCAACGCCGCCATGTCGTTGCCGACGAATCCGTCGTTCATGTCGGATACGGACAAGGCGATATGTGTCGCGTCGAAGCGGACGCCGTCCGGGAGTGTGGCGTCGAAGTCGATCCACTCACCACCACTAACGCCGAAGCCACCCGCGCCGTCACCAAAAGCACCCTTTGGCTGCTCGTTTTCGATCCAAGCCTGCGTCCACATATGGTAACCGAAGATGCCTTCATGCCCGGCAAACTGATCAGCGTATACGAGCCCACTCACACACCGCGATGGAATCCCGGCACCGCGAAACAGAGCGGCAAGCAATACCGCGTGTTCAGTGCAATCCCCCTGCTTGGTGCGAGCTACATCGCTAGCCGTAGCGAAGCCAACTGACAAATCCTTGGCCTTGATCTTGCGATGTACTTCCTCCCGTAAAAACTCAGCAACTGATTCTTCGCCACCTGTCAACCGCACCCACTGCAATGGCACGAGCCAATCACGTACAGCAGTGTCTTCAAAATTAAGTATGGGAGTAGCTTTTAAATAACGATCCTTATCAATAGGCTCCGGCTGGCGAGGCCATTCTTTGGCACGGACCTTGATGTCTCCGGAGGTGACCGCCGTGCGTAAAAGTACAGATTCGTCTGGCTGAGTCTGCGCCCACTGCATGGGCACCTCTGGCAGTGAAATTACTTGTCCATCCAAAGTTTTGAGCCGATATACCGCCCACCTCAACTCCCGCGGCCGGTCGATCGGCCGGCTCGGCACGACGAAGGTCTGAGCCATCATCTCCGCCGGGGTCAGCTCAGACAGGGCCAGCGCCTTGTCGGCCTGCAGCACCGTGATCTTCATGCCCGGCATCAGATCGATCGTCGACTTGATCGATTTACCTTCCGCATCCACGTACTCCCGCATCGTGATGCCCGGCATGGCCGAGACGGTCGCGTCCCAAGCGATGGCGGGGACGACCTTGCCGTAGACCTCAACGTCCTCCGGGCCACGCACCTGCATGGTCATGTCCACCGCTTGCAGACCCGATGCCACATCGACCGTGCTGACCTTGATCGTCTCGGCCCCGGCCTCGAGCTGCTCTTCCACATACCGCCCCATCGCGGCGGGTGGGAGCCAGTCGCCTTCGATCGGGCGTTTCATGGTGGTTTGCATTCGCCCGGCCTGGCCGGTGCTGACCTTCATCGCCTTCTCGCCGAACTCGACCTCGGTAACCATCGGCAGCCCGCCCATGCTCATCGACGAGCTCGCCCGGATCGGCTCGCCCTCGGCCGACTCGACAAAGCCCTGGGCGACTTCGATCTCCAGCCGGGTCCCGCCGCGGGCCATGACGATCTTGGTGGTCTGGTTGGTGGTGATGTCGCCGTTCTCGGCGGTGGCTTCGGTGGTGTGCATGTAGCCCATGCGGTCCTCGCCGTTGAGAAGGACGTACCAATCCTCTTCCACGGCGGCAGGCTCAGCCTGGGCGGTGGGTGCCAGACCCACTGCCACCACCAGAGCAAGGACGAGCGGGGCCAGAACAAACGGACGAAGAGACTTCATGAATGAATCCTTAGACAGGGACGGCAAACTGGTCTGGAAGTGGTCTGGTTTTGGTGGTCTGGTCTGGTGGTTAGACCAGTTTCAGACCAGCTGAAGTCGACAGACCGCGGACATGCAACACAACACCCCAGCCGACCCGCGGGGACGGAATCTACATGCGGGTGATCAGCGGGATCGAGCAAAACCGAGACTCCAAGAAAACCTTATTTTAACCTAACAAAATTGACGATCAACCCTAAAATCAGCTTGAAGACGCGGGCTCACCGGCGGGATCTCCCAGGGGATACGTGATCTGCTGCCGCAGCGTTTCAAGTTGGCTGGGCGGATAGAGCAGGAACGACCAGTCACGCTTGCGGGCCAGCCGGGCGTTGGTCACGCCCAGGCGTGCGGTTTCCACGGCCTGCTTGGCCTCAGCCAGCAGCTGGTCGTGCTCATCGGCCAGCTCGCCGTTGATCTGGTGGATGAGTTCAAACGCGGCGCGTCGGCGCTGCTTGTCGCGATCGTCGTGCATGCGTTCGAGGAGCTCGCGCTTCTCGCGGGCCGGGGTGCTTTCGAGGCCGAGCTCGCGGTCGAGGTTGTGCGGCAAGTGGTGGGCCCGCCACACGGCCCGCTCGACATCCTCGGGCGTGTTCACCGGCAGGTCGCCGAAGTCGAGATACAGGTCCGCCGTGGTCAACGCCATCGGGGCGAGCGTTTCGCCGCGCCACTGCTGCCACCACTGCTCGGTGATGCGGTCGTACAGCCAGCCGCCGGTGCCGTGGATGAACAGGCCGCAGCGGTCGGGGCGACGCAGCAATGCCGTCATCAGCAGCGCCCGCGGGGCGAGCGTGACGTCCTCCGCGAGCGGCTCGCCGTCCTCGGTGATGAAGATCGGCGTCGAGTCAGCAACATCGACATACACCCGCTCCCGGGGCTGCATCCAACGCAGCGCCCACACCGGCACCTCCACCCGATCGGGCTCGATGCTCATCGGCTTCATGCCCGCGCCGGGGAAGGCTTTGGCCGCCTGATTGTAGAGTTGCGCACAACGCGGCGCATCACGCAGCAGTTGTTTGATCAGTTCCGCCTCGTTGCCCAGCATCGCCGAGGCGAACGTTGGGGGCTCGGCGGCGGCGAAGCTCGGCAGCAGACGGCGCACAACAAAGTCCATCTGCGCAGCGAGACTCACGGCTCCCTCGGAGCCCAAGAAGGCTTCCTGGATCGCTTGGGCCGTGAGGCCTTCGTCAGAGGAAAGGTCCCGGAGATTCGCTTCGACCACCGCTGGCTCGACCGGGGGCTGCATACCCACCGGCACATCGGCAGCAATCCGAGCGAGCGAAAACACCTGCGTCATCAGCAGGCCGGGATGGTTCGGGTGAAAGTATGGGAGCGTGAGGGTCAGCGGGTCGTAGACGTCCTGATCGACGACGACGTTGTGGTAGCCCACACCAGCCTGTGTGCTCACCGCTTGAGCGGCGAGGTACTTCGCCAGGATCCCCGGGTGGAACAGCGTGAGTTGGTGCCCGGTCCAGATCGGGCGTTGGGCCGTGGGCGTGGGCCACTGATCGATCGGGGGTTCGAGGCGGGTTTGCATGGCTGGGTTTCGCCGCGTCGCGAGGATCAGTGGAGTTGGAAGCCTTGAACTTTAGCCGGGGGTTAACAACCCCCGGTGCCGCGGCTGGGTTCTGTGCCGCGGCCCCGGGGCCTGTTAGGCCCCGGCTATTTTGATCGTTGCTGCGCTTTCACGCCGTGGTTGTGACCTGTCCGTCGCGGGAAGCCAACGCCTCGGCGTGCCGGGCGACCTCGCGTTCGAATACCTCGCGGTAGTGGGCCAGGCGCTGCTCGGCGTCGTCCAGTGGGCCGCCGAACGAGCGGTTCGGGTCGTTGTAGATCAGCTTGATGGGCAGCTCTTTCACGCGGTGGCCCGCCACGGCGTGCTGCACCCAGAACTGCAGCGGGATCGCGTAGCCATCGACACAGAGGTTCAGGTCGGCGAGGGCCGAGACGCGGTAGGCCTTGTAGCCGCAGAACGCGTCGGTGATGTTGAGGTGCAGCCGATCGTTGACCCAGCCGGTGATGGTCTGGTTGATCTTGCGGCGTTCTTCGGGCGGCGGGTCGCCGCACTGGTCGGGGCTGACGTATCGGCTGCCGGAGATGACGTCCGCGTCGTCGGAGAGGATCGCTTCTTCGAACGCGGGCAGGCTCTCGGGCTCGTGCTGCTCGTCGCAGTCCATGGTGATGAGCCAGTCGTAGTCGTAGGTCTGGGCCCAGCGGAACGCGTCGCGGATCGCCCGGCCGTAGCCGAGGTTGGTCTTGTGCCGAATCACGTCAACGGGCTGCATGGCGAGCAGCATGGGGGTGTAGTCGGTCGAGCCGTCGTCGATCACCAGGACATCGTCGCTGGCGAACTCAGCGATCTTGGCGATGACGTTCTGGATGTATTTCTGCTCGTTGTACACGGGCACCGCCACAAGGATGCGCGGCGAATCGGACGGTTCGGACTGGGACATTAAAGAGGCTCCGTGGGATTCATAAACATTAGACACGGGAGTGTCCCAGATCAATCCCAAGTCCACGGTGAAGAACGGCTTTACTGGGAAATCCCTGCCTAGACTTCCGCGATTGTCGATTCGCCCGGCCAACCACAACAGGATTCCAACAAATGAAAGTCCACCCGCTTGCCCTGCTCACTCTGGCACTGATCTGCGTGCTCCCCGCCCAGGGCCAGGACGCGCTGCCCTACGAAACGCTGATAGAGCTGGACCAGCGTCCGGGCAACCCCGCGGTCGCGGCGGACGGCACGGTTTACTTTTCGATGCACCCGATGGACGGGCCGGAGTTCAAGGTCATGCGGCTGGAGGACGACGGCCAGGCCACGCCTTACCCGAGCGAGGAGTTCTCCAAGTCGCTCGGCGCGGTGATCGGCGTGTTCGTCACCCGCGACGGCGTGCTGTGGATGCTGGACATGGGCAGCCCCGAGACGAGTGCCAAGCTCGTTGGGTGGTCGACCGTGACGGACACGCTGCACGCGGTGCATTACCTGCCGAACGAAGTCAGCGTGGGCAACTCGTTCCACCAGGACTTTGCGATTGATGAGGTGCGTGGCCGGGCATTCATCGCGGACATGAGCCGGGGCGACATGGTGGGCGAAAGCCTGCCCGCGATCGTGGTGATCGACCTCAACACCGGCGAAACTCGGCGGGTGCTCGAAGCAATCCCGGCGCTGCAGCCCAAGGACGACCCCGTCGCCAACGTCAATGGCAACCCGATGACCTTTACCGACGCCGACGGCAACACGACGCCGCTGCGCCTCGGGCTCAACCCCATCGGCATCGATCAGGCCAGCCGCTACGTCTACTTCTCCACCATCACGCCCGGCCCGATGGTCCGCATCGACGCCGCCCTGCTCGGCGACTTCGACGCGACCGAAGACCAGCTTGCCGCCGCCATCGAAGAAGTCGGCCCCAAGCCCACCAGCGACGGCATCGCGGTCGATGGCGACACGGTCTACATCACCAACCTGGAAGACAACGCCATCACCGCCCTGCACGACGGCAAGCTGCATCACGCCGCCCAACACCCCACCATATCCTGGCCCGAGGGCGTCGCGGTCGCGGCGGATGGCTCGCTGATCGTCACCATCAACCAGCTGCACAAGGTCCCGCCGTTCAACGGTGGGGTGAACGGAGGCGAACCGCCTTTCATGGTGGTGCGGATCGCGGCGCCGGAGTGATCAAAGTTGTTGAGTCGTTCACTCGACGTTGGAACCAAGCAGGTCCGCCAGGGCGATGAGCTGCTCCACGCTCAGCGCGTCCGGGCGGGTGTCGTGGCTGATGCCTTCGGGCAGCGGCGTGTCTCGGCCGAGGATTGAGCCGAGCTGTTTTCGTCGTTTGGTGAAGAGGGTTTTGAGCGTTGCAGAAAACCCTTTGGGGTCGTCGGTGAGCGGCTGAGTACGCCGCTTGAGATGGACCACGGCCGAGGCGACCTTGGGGGGCGGCCAGAAGCAGCCGGGGGCCAGCGTGCCGACGGTGCGGACCTCGCAGAGGGCTTGGATGAGGATGCCCAGCGGGCCGTAGGCCTTGGTGCCGGGCTTGGCTTCGAGACGGTCAGCGACTTCTTTCTGGATCATGACCACCGCGTCACTCATGGCGGGGTGATCGACCCCGAGGTTGGCCATGAGCGGCGAAGCGACGTGGTACGGCAGGTTCGCGATCAGTTTGAATGAGTCTTTTGACGCCGCGGCGACCCGGGCCATCGTCGGCTCGATGACGGCCGGGTTGATCGTGTGCTTGCCCGCCAAGGCATCCCCTACGACCAACGTAAAGCGATCGCCCTGCCCCTCGGGTAGCCCGGCCATACGGTGCGTGAGCACGGGCTCGAGGTCGGTATCGATCTCCACCGCCACCACCTCGGCCCCGACTTCGAGCAGCCGTTCGGTCAACGCGCCCGTGCCCGGGCCCACCTCCAGCACGACATCCCCCGCTTGCAGGTCGGCGGCGTCCATGATGCGTCGCATGTGGTTGCCGTCGTGCAGAAAGTTCTGCCCGAACTTGTGCTTGGGGCGGAGGCCGTGTGCGGCGAGGAGGGTCTTGATTTCGGAGAGGGTTTGGGACACGGGGTTTTATTATCCACAGATGGGCAGGATAAGCATGATGAATCAAAAAACGAGGCGTTTGTATTCGAGTTTGGAGGCTCCGAAATTCAAGAGCAAAGCTCGGTGATGGCCGGTGGCTTTGAGGTAGTTGATAGCTTGGGCCTGATCGTTACCTGTTAGCTGCGATTGGGCTTTGAGTTCGACAATGATGTCGTCAAACGCGACAAAGTCGGCGCGGTAGTGGGTGTTCAACAAACGGCCCTGATAGTGAATTGGCAGCTGTACCTCTCGCTGGAACGGGATGCCACGCAGCTCAAACTCGATCTCCAACGATTCTTGATAAACCGCTTCGAGGAAGCCGTGCCGCATCTCTGAGTGGACTGCCATCGCAGCGCCAATGATTGCGTAAGTCTGTGGATCGTTCTCTTCTGCCTTCATCATGCTCATCCTGCCTATCGGTGGATCAACCGCCTTGGACCGCCTCAAACCACGCATCAGCCATAAATTGATGGCCATCGTCAGACGGGTGGACGCCGTCGCCCGCCCAGTGCTCCGGGCCAGCCTTGGCGAGGGCGTCGTTGAAGACCGTCTGGAACGGAACGAACACATCCGCGTAGTCTTCTGCGATCGCGCGAACCAGCTTGGCCCGTTCATCGATATCGGGGTGGAAGTTCAGCTCGGTCACCGCGCCGCACTCGAGCGCGAACGGCTCGCAGATCACCAGCTTCACGTCGGGCAGCTCGGCCTTGGTGCGGTCGAGCAGTTCGCGGTAGATGCGGTCGAACTCGGGGAGACTGGTGCCGCCTTCGGGGACGTCGAGGGGTTGGCCCTTGGCGGTGCCGTGCCAGGTGTCGTTGACGCCGATGAGGATCGAGAGGACGGTGGGCTGGAGGGCTAGGGCGTCTTCGGCCCAGCGGTCGCGGAGGTGCCAGACGCGGTTGCCGGAGATGCCGCGGTTGTGGACGGCGACGCCGGGGAGTTCAGCGAGCAGCCGCTGGGCGACGCGGTTGGCGTAGCCGTGGCCCAGCGAGGCGGGGTCGTTGGGGAGCTGACGATCGCGGTCGCGGCCGCAGTCGGTGATGGAATCGCCTTGGAACAGCACGACGTCTTGGGGGGTCAGGGGCATGGGGTTCCTCTCGTGAATTATGCGACGGGACGAAAACTTCCGGGGGCCGGGGTCGGGTAAGATAGCTCGTTATGCCGATCCGCAAACTGTCTCCGCTTCTTGTTAACCAGATCGCCGCGGGCGAGGTGATCGAACGCCCCGCGTCGGTCGTGAAGGAATTGATCGAGAACTGCCTGGATGCCGGGGCAACGCGGATCGATATCGCCATCGAAGAAGGCGGGCTCAAGCTCATCCGCATCGCCGACGACGGCCACGGCATCCCCGCGGAGGAACTGCCGCTCGCCCTCACCCAACACGCCACGTCCAAACTCGAAACCGCCGAGCAGCTCGCCGCGATCGAGACGCTGGGCTTCCGCGGCGAGGCGCTCGCGTCCATCGCCAGTGTTAGCCGCTTGCGGCTTAGCAGCCGAACCCCCGACAACGACTCAGGCCACATCATCGAGCAAGCGGGCGACGACCTGATCCCGCCCCGCCCCGCCGCCATGGCGCCCGGCACGGTGATCGAAGTCCGCGACCTATTCTTCAATACCCCCGCCCGCCGCAAGTTCATGCGCACCGCCGCGACCGAGTTCGGCCACATCGCCGACACCGTCAACCGCACCGCGATGGTCCACCCCGCCGTGGGCTTCACGCTCACGCACAACGGGCGCAAGTCCATTGATCTGCCGCCCAACGACGATCAGCGCCAGCGCTGCGTCAACATCCTGGGCAAAGAACTCGAACCCGCGCTCCTGGAGTTCGAGCACCACGACACCCGCCCCATCGAGAACGACGCCGAGGGCAAGCCGCTGCAGCCCGCATCCATCTGGGGCCTGGCGGGCGAGCCCTCGATCGCGCGGAGTTCGAGCAAGTTCCAGTACCTCTGCGTCAACGGCCGACCGGTGAAAGACCGCAACCTCGCCCACGCGGTGAAGGAGGCCTACCGCGGTTTGATCGCCCCGGACAAGCAGCCCGTCGCGGTGGTGTTTGTCGAACTCGACCCGACGCTGGTGGATGTGAACGTGCACCCGACCAAGGCCGAGGTCCGCTTCACCAAGCCCAGCAGCGTGCACGGGCTGGCGCTGTCGCAGGTGAGGCAGCGTTTGTTGGCGACGGATTTGGTGCCGGTATATTCGGCGATTGACTCTCGATTAACGGCTACACGCTACTTCAATCGCGCCAAGCTTGGCGTTGGCGGAACTTCCGTAGCCGCGCGAGGTATGCCTTCTTGTCTTGTTCGTCGGTTGCCAAAACTATTGCTTGTTGTG
>JBCCWB010000136.1:0-11637 GCA_039194345.1 Planctomycetota bacterium | reverse complement strand
GTGTGGCACGGTCTTGTTCACGATTGAATCAATCAAACCGAACGTCGGATCAGACGGCAAGCGTCGGGTCGTAGCTGAGCACCTGGGCGTAACGCTGACGGATCGGCTCGACCACCTCCGCGACAAACGCATCGACCTGCTCGGGCGCGCGGCCCACGAACAGCGACGGGTCGAGCGCGCCGTCGAGGTCGACATTGGCGAACGCGGGCTCGGCTTTGAGGCGATCGAGCAAGTCGTTGGGCTTGCCCTCAGCCTTGACCTGCTGGGCAGCGGCCTGGCTGTGGGTGCGGATGATTTCGTGCAGCTCTTGCCGATCGCCGCCCTGTTGCACGGCGGCCATCATGATGTTTTCGCTGGCCATGAACGGCAGCTCGGCGGCGAGGTTGGCGGCGACGGTCTTGTCGTAGACGACCAGGCCGGACGAGACGTTGATCAAGAGATCGAGCACGCCGTCGAGCGCGAGGAAGGGCTCGGGCAGCGTGAGGCGGCGGACGGATGAGTCGTCGAGCGTGCGCTCGAACCATTGTTCGCTGGCGGTAACGAAGGGGGTCTGCGTCATGCCGATGACGAACTTGGCCAGGCCGCAGATGCGCTCGCAGCGCATCGGGTTGCGTTTGTAGGCCATCGCGGAGCTGCCGATCTGGTTTTTCTCGAACGGCTCTTCCATCTCTTTGCGGTTGGCGAGCAACCGAATGTCGGTCGCGCAGCGCTGGGCCGCGGCGGCGACGGCGGCGAGGCTGGAGACGATCTGCCCATCGAGCACCCGCGGATACGTCTGCCCCGTGATGGCGAAGCGGCGGTCGACCGGCCAACCCATTTTTTGCGTGACCAAACGGTCGAGTTCATCGACCTTGGCGTGGTTGTTGTCGAAGAGGGAGAGGAACGAAGCCTGGGTGCCGGTGGTGCCCTTGACACCGCGGAAGCGGATGGTGGCGAGGCGGTGCTCGACGTCTTCGAGGCCGAGCATCAGGTCGTGGGCCCAGAGGGCAGCGCGCTTGCCGACGGTGGTCGGCTGGGCGGGCTGGTAGTGGGTGAAGGCGAGCGTGGGCGTGGCGCGGTATTCGACGGCGAACTTGGCGAGGCGGTCGATCACGGTGGCGAGCTTCTGGGCGACGAGAGTGAGCGCGTCACGCAGGAGGATAAGCTCGGTGTTGCAGTTGACGAACTGGCTGGTCGCTCCGAGGTGGATGATCGGCCGGGCGGTCGGGGCCTGGTCGCCCAGGGCGTGGACGTGGGCCATGACGTCGTGGCGGAGCTTCTTCTCGTAGCCCGCGGCGGCCTCGAAATCAATGTCGTCGAGGTGTTCCTGCAGCTCGGCGATCTGCTCCCGGGTCACGGGCAGCCCCAGCTCGTGCTCGGACTCGGCCAAAGCGAGCCACAGCCGACGCCAGGTGGAGAACTTCTTCTGGGGCGACCAGATCGCCTGCATCTCGGGCGAGGCGTTGCGGCTGGCGAGCGGGGAAACGTAGCGGCTTTGGTCGTCCAAAGGGGAGGCTCCGGGGGTTGATCCAGGGTTTGGGTTGAGGGTGGAGGCCCGGCGCAGCGGGCGCGGCCGAGTGAAGCATGGTAGCTTTTTTGAAGAAGAACCGGCGGATCGCCGACTTCGTAATAGCTTCTCCTCACGCCCCACTTCCCGCTTATGCACGACGTCGACGAATCAGCCCTGATCCAGCGGGTCCAGCACGGCGACCGGGCTGCGCTGGGCGAACTGCTGCGGGGCCATCAGCGTCGGCTATACAACGTCTGCTACCGCATGGTCAGCCACCCCGACGACGCGGCCGAGCTAACCCAGGACGTGCTGCTGAAGGTGGTGGAGAAGATTGATGAGTTCCGCTGGGATGCGAAGCTGACCACGTGGATGACGCGGATCGCGATGAACGCCTCGATCTCACACCTGCGTAAACGTAAGCACCGTCAGACGTTGTCGTTGAACCAGCCCGCGGGGGGCGACGACGATGGACGGCTGACCCTGGCGGGCGGGTTGACCGATGAGCGGGAACCCGGGCCGGAGGTGTGCGTCCAACAACACGAGATGCTGGACGACTTGCAACGCGCGATCGCCGGGCTGGAAGACGATCAGCGGGCGGTGCTGGTGTTGCGGGATGTCGAGGAGTTGGACTACCTGCAGATCGCCCAGACGCTGGACCTGCCGGTGGGCACGGTCAAGAGTCGGCTGTTCCGGGCCCGCCTAGCCCTCCGCGAAAAACTCAACCCGGCCCCGACCTCATAGCATGGCACAACCGCACTACGATTCGAACTGACCATGGACGACCGCTACGACCCCAACCTGATCCTAGCCTACGTCGAAGACGAACTGCTCGCGGCCGACCGCGCGCGCGTCGAGGCGATGCTCGCGGAGGACCCGGCGTTTGCGGCGCTGGTGGCGGACATGCAGCGCAACCGCGAGACGTTGCGCGGGGCAACGCCGATCGAGCCCCCGGCCGACCTCGCCGAAGGAGCGATGGCGGCGATCGAGCGGCAAATGCTGCTCGAGGACACCTCGCCCGGAGTTAGTCCGCCACCGCCACCTCCCAAGCCGTTCCGCATCGCCCCGTATCTAACCTACGGCGGAATCGCCGCGGTCCTGGCGATCACCGCGACGGTTGTGTTCCAATCGCTGCAGAGCGATCAGCAACCAGCGTCCACGATCGCAATGAGCGAAACGCCCCTGCCGGGCCAGAGCTTGGCCGAGGCGACGCTGGAGGCGCAGCGGAAAGCGATGCGTGAATTCGATGCCGAAACGCCCGCCGCTGAACCCGAGGTGCTTGCCGCGGACACAGCCGTACCTGCAGAGGAAGCCTTGGCAATGGCGGAGTTGGCTGAACGTACCAGCTTGCGTTCGAAAGAGCGGGATGATCCCGCTTCGGGATTCGGCGGAGACCCGTTCGGCGGTGACCCGTACGGTGGCAGAGGCTTTGGCGGAGCGGGTGACGTGGCCGATGCCTTTGGCGGCGCCAGCGCTACCGCGCGGGACGAGCCTAAACGCCTGGACGCCAAGACGGCTGCCGCCTCAACCCCCGAACCCATCACCCAACCGCCAGCCCTCCTATCGACCGCTCCGCTGCCGGTCATGCCCGCCACCGCAGGTGAGAACGAGTTGTCCGACGCTTCCCCGCTTGCCGAATCCGTCACGGCTGAGCGTGGAGGCGAGGCAGCCACGGCTTCGTTGGTGCTGACGCTCTCCGAACCCGAAACGCCTTTGGCCCGGGCTGCCGCGCAAGAGACCGACCCTGTGTATGGCGAGAAGGAGCATCTCACTTCGCTGCAAGCCCAGACGTTCGCCCAAGTGGCCCGCAACCCCATCATGCTCAACGTCGCCACGAGGTCGCCAGAGCGTTCGCTGCAGCAGGTCAACGACTGGGCGTTTAGCAATCGCATCCAAGTGGCCAGCCTCCCGGCCGACTTCAGTGATGTCCCCCTGGCGGTTCCCGCGGAAGTCGTCTCGGTGGAAGACACCTCGCCACGTCCTGCCCTGCCCATGGATCAGGACATGGCCTGGAAGCTTGGCGTCGATGAGAAGCGCGAGGCCGCTCAGCATTTGGATGAACAACCGGCAGTGCAATACGAAGTGCCCGCCCAACTCGGCCGACAGCGTCTGCAACTCAAGGCTAACGCCCAGCAATTGGGTGAGTTGGTCGCGGCGTTGTCTGAGCCAGATGTACGGGTTGAACCCGCCTCGGAACCGTGGTCGTTTTCACCCGCCTGGATGGAATGGCAATCGATCCTGCAACCCGCCGAGGTCGAGATCATCATCGAGCCGGTCAGGGCAAGCGAACGCAGCGACGATAGGCCCCGGCTTCAGTTACCGTGACACCGACAACCTTTAGCGGGCGACGCGGAGCGGCCCGCGTTGCGTCTATTGCGTATCGTCGTGAAACGTCTTCCACGACAGCGTGCCGTCTCCGTGGACCAACACCGTTGCCGCGCCTAGGCGATCGCTCACCAGCCGTGTGATCCCACGCGAATCGACCAACGCCGCCCACCGGTCCCGACGTAGCCGTGCCCGGCCGCTCGACTGCAACACCAATTCGGGACCGACCGCATCCAGCCAACGTTCGCTCGCCTCCACAAAACTCCCGTGGTGCGGCAGGTCCGTGACATCGGCCGCGAGATCGGGTTCGAGTTGCATGAGCGTGACGATCGCGTCCTGCTGGATGTCGCCGTTGAGAAGCAGGCGACGTCCGCCGACGCGCACCGACATCACCACCGAACGATCATTGCCCTTGGCATCCTCCCAACCCTCCGCGGGCGGCCAGAGGATGTCGAGCTGCGCTTCGCCGAACGTCTGCTGCTCTCCGCGTGTGACCGTGCGCGGCCGATGCCCACCCTCTCGCAACTGCTTCCAGAGAAACGCCGTCGCCCGATCGGGGTGCGCCCGTGCTTCGTCCGGCACATCTTGCGACACCCACACCTCGCCCACCTCCATCGAGGCCAACACATCCAGCGACCCGTTGTAGTGATCGATGTCGGCGTGCGAGATCACCAGCACATCCAACCGCTCCACCCCCATCTTCCGCAGCGTCGGCACCACACTCCGTCTTCCAATTAATGGGTACGGCTGCGACCCGCAATCAAACATCAATGTTCGCCCACCCGACCGCAACACGTAACACGACCCATCGCCCACCGCGATCATCGTCAGCGACGCCGCCGCATCCCGGGCTTGAGCTGCCCCGTCATCGCCGCGGAGCACCTGCCCCGCGCCGGGCATCTCGTACCACGTCACGACACCCACCAACACCGCTATGGCCAATACCCCCGATACGCGTCGCATCCGGAACCACCCGCCGAACCACAGCCACACCACCGCGAGCGTCGCCACCACCCACCACCCCGGCAGCTCATGTACCAAGTGAACCGTCGCCCCCGGCCACTCCGCCGCCTGCTCCACCAGCAACGACAACGCCCCGCCCGCCCAACGCAAAGGCCCGCTCAACAGCAGCGCCCCGCTCGGCCAAAGAAAACCGATCAGTACCTTCAGGTAACCCAACCCCAAAACCGCGGTCAACACCGGCAACGCCAACACCGACAACACCACCGACAACGGATTGACCATCTGGAAGTGATACGCCACCAACGGCATCGCCGTGGCCGTGGCGACCAGACTCACTGCGCTGACGTCCGCCACCCGCCGCGCCGCCCAACCCCGGACGTCGACCACGCCGGGCACCGCCGACTCAACCAACGGCTCGGGCCACAACCGAAGCGACACCGGCTGGGTAAACCGCAAGAGCGCCCACACGGTCACAAAGCTCAACTGAAAGCCCGGCTCAAACAAATCCCGCGGACGCCACATCAACACCAACACTGCCGCCAACGAAAGCAGCGTGTTCGCACTCAGCCGCCGCCCCGCCGCGATCCCCGCGAAGTACAGCCCCGCCATCACCGAAGCCCGGACGATCGGCACCCGCCAAGGCACCGCCAGCAGATACAGCCCCAAAACGGCCAAGACCAACACCGCCGCCCGCGACGGATGCGGTACAAGCAGCCGCGCCACCAACCAAACCAAGCCCATGAGGATGCCGAGGTGCGCTCCGGAGATGCTCAGCAGGTGCGCTAAGTCGACATCGCGGAATTGGTCGCGAAGCGTGTCGATGTCTTGCCGGGTTTGGCCGAGCAATAGCGTCTGGAGCAGGCCGAGGGTTTGGGTGTCGTCGCCCATCCCCAGCCCGAGTGACCACGCGGCACGTCGGGCGACCGCCTCTCGGGTGCGCTGCAGCCACGAGGCGGGGCCCCACAGCCTTGTGCCCAGGCCCGGCGGCTCGAGCAGGTCCCAGTTCCCGCGGGTGGCCATGCTGATGCGGCCGACCACGCCGTGTTTGGCGACAAAGGCGCGGTAGTCGAAGTCGCCCGGATTCATCGGCGGGCCGATCTCCGCGAGCCAACCGCGGACCCGGATGCGCTGCCCGAGTTGCACGCGGTGGTCGGCCCGGTTGATCTTGGCCAGCAACAACCCTTCAACCATCTCGGGGCCATCGGGCGTGAGCACGCGATCGACGCGAAGCTCGAAGTGCGTAGTAGGCGCGACGTAGCTGAACGCCGCGAACGGTCCGGACGATCCTTCTTTGAGGTACGGCTTAGAAACAACCATGCCTTCCAGCTCAGCCAAAGCGCCTTCGGCTTGGACAAACGCCGTGAGTGATGGGCCGTGAGGATCCGGTGATCGAGCCACCGTCCACGCCGCGCCCAAGCCCAACGCCGTGAGAACGCCAAACACCTGAATCCAAAGCCATCGCTCGGCACGATGCCCCCGCCACATGCCCAGCAACGCAAAACCTGAAACACACCACCAAAACCAAAAACTCCCCAGCAGCGTGGACGCCAAAATACCCGCGATCAACCCAAGCACCGCGAGCTTCGGCCACCGCGGTTCTGGCCAACCCGGATAGTCTTGATGTGTGCGAGGCTCGGCGGGGTCGACGCTCACAGCGACGGCGGCTTCTCCGACCACAGCAAGAGGTTGGTCATGAGCGGCCGGGCCGACTCGGTGGCGTAGCCGTTGATGCGGTAGTACCGGCTGCCCAAAACGCCCAGCGACAGGTCGCGCGGCGAGATGAGCACCGCGGGTCGGTCGTCGATGAAGATCGCCGCGAGACTCGGCCCTGTACCCGGGCTGCCCTGGAGCTGGGTGTAGCCGCGGTAGATCACCCGCGCGTTGTCCGCCCCACCTTCAAGGCCTTCGCCGGTGATGATAGGGTGGGTGTCGTCGAGCCAGCGTCGCTCGCCGCCGAGCGCCTGGGCGAATTGATCGGCGGCGTGATCGGCAAACTCGCCGAGGCCGCCGACGGTTTCGACCAGCAGCACGCCGCCCGATTCCACGTGTCGCTTCACCGCGGCGAGTTCTTCGTCGGCGAACTCCACCGAGTCGGTGCCCGTGAGGTGGACCAGCGCTGGAACCGCATCGCTTGCATCTTCAGCCATCTCGCCCGAGCCCATGGACGCGAGTGCTTCGGTCGAAACTTCAAGTTCTTTGCCCGTACGGTTGAATAACGCAGTGCCCGCAATCTCGAGGGCCAAAGGTTCTGCGTCCCAGTTGCCGTCGTAGCTTGCGCGCACCACCCGGATCGTGCCCGAGGGGGTCCGCTCCTCATCACACTCGGGCAGCGGCGGCTCAAGACGGTTACGCAACTGCCCCCGGTCGGTGAGGGTTGCGTAGACGTTGGTCATCAGCTCCCATTCCTTACCTTTGCCCGCTTCCTCGGCCTGGAAACTCTTGCCCCAATCGGCACGCGGCACCACCACCAGATCCCTTACGCCGTTGCTCATCGTGCGGAACGACGGCGCCCCCCGCACCTGCGCGATGAGCGACTGGAACGGGTGCTCGTTGCCCATCGCTTCGAACTTGTATCGCGGGTACATCTCGCCCACCATCGCCTCGACCGAGCGACGGAACTTCGTGCCCCGCCCTTCGGAGTTGAGCATCAAGGTGCCGCCCAGGTCGAGGTAACGCTTGAGGTTGGCCTGCTGCTCGGAGGTAAGCTCGGCCTTGTCGTCGCCCGACCAATAGAGCAGGGGCGCACGCAACCACTGCTCGGGATCGTCGTTGATCGAGACCATCTGCCAGTTCAGCTCGGCCTCGCGCTGGTCCGAGAGGAAGCGGGTGAGGAAGTACAGATCATTCGGCCGGTTGTTGGAGGCGTGGTCCGGGACCTGCAATTTGCTGGCCCAAACCGGCACCCGGCCCCGCGCGAGAAACAACAAGGCAAATGCCGTGTCGATCCGGCTGGACATCTCGGCCCTCGACGCCCGGCGGACCGTGCCCTTGCCGTTCTCCTCTTCGAGGATGAATTTCGCCCCTGCGGCGAACCAATCTTTGCCGTTGAGGGTGGAGATGCCGTTCGCCAGGGCGAGTCGTTCGATGCCGTAGAGGTAGTAGAAGCGGTACTTGGTTTTCAGCCCGGGGTTGACGGCGGGGTCGTAGCGTTGGTCGAGCCAATCGACGCCGCGTTGCAGGGCCTCAGCGAGACGCTTGTCCTGCTTATTCTCGTCGCGGGTCAGGCGTTGTTGCGCGATCTGGAGGATCGCCACCCCGGCGGCGGTCATCGAGCCGGTCGAAGCACCGTTGCCCCGACCCGAGCGGTCGTTGTATCCCCAGCCGCCGTCTTTGTTCTGGTCGGCGAAGATGTGCTCGCCGACGTCTTTCCAGAAGTCGTCATCCACTTTGCCGCCCCGCTTGGCGTGTTCCCACATGCCTAGCATGCCGTATTGCGTGAGGGAGTTGGACCAGACCGGGTTGTCGGATTGGTAGTGGAAGCGGCCCTCGTGTACCGCGCTTTTGAGGTACTTGGCTTCTTCCTTGAGCAGCGGCAGATACTCATCAGGCATCAGCGCCCAGATGTGGGCACGCATCGCAGCGAGGTAGGTCGACCAGGTGCGGTTGGCTTTGAGGTACTCGATGGCCTTGGCGATACGCGGGTCCTGATGGCTCTCGCCGCTGAGCATCAGGGCGTAGGTGATCAGGGCCGTTTCGCCGGTGGCGTGATAGGACTGACTCTTGAGCTCGCTCCAACGCGGATCGTCGAAGCTACCCGTCACGGGGTCTTGCAACTCGTAAAGCCAAGCCCGCATGCGCGTGAGCGCCTCGGATATCTCGTCGTCGGCTTGGGCGTTCGCTGGCACCTCGGCCAGTAACACCGCCATCAATGTCAAACACAGCACCAGCAGCCGAGGCAGACAACGTCTTGGCATGAGCGGCGTTCTCCGGTCGGCCGTGCCGGGGAAGGGCCACTTCCCGGCGGGATGCGGTGGTGTGCCCCAAGCGATTACGCTTTGACGTTGGCCTGCGGGGCGGCGGCGGCACGCTGACGCTGAATCTGAGCCCCGGCAATCTCGAGGCGGTCGATAACTTGCCCCATGTTTTGCGGCCGATCGTCGAGTTTCCGCTCGACGCAGTCCATGACCAGGCTGGAGAGGGCCGGCGCGATCTCGGGGTTGATCTCGATCGGTGGCTCTCCGCGTTTGTAATCGTCGCTCTTGCTGGTGGAGATGTTGCCTTTCTGCTTCTTGTGGATCATCGTGGGGATGTGCTTGCCGGTGAGGATCCAGTAGAAAGTCGCGCCGAGGTTGAACACATCGGTGCGTTCGGTGATGGCTTCTCGCTTCACCTGTTCGGGGGCGATGTAGTCGGGGGTGCCCTGGATGCGGGGCTTGATCGTGCCGGACTTACAGCTTTGACCAAAGTCGATGAGCTTCACGCCCTCTTTTTTGGTGATCATGATGTTGTTGGGCTTGATGTCCGCGTGGACGAAGCCCGCTTGGTGCATCGCCCGGAGCCCCTCGGCGGCCTGATAGAAAATCTGGCAGATATGCAACAGGTCGGTCGGTCGGTGCTGCTCGAGCGTCACACCATCGACCATTTCCATCAGCACCAACACCTCGCTGACGCGGATGACGTTGCGCTGCTTGATCACCTTTATGCTTTTGCGGACCCTGGGGTGGTCGATCTTGCTGGCCACGTCGTGTTCGGCGAGGGCTTGATCGATGAAGCGTTGTTGGCTGGGGCCTTCCTTGATCACGCGCTTGAGCACCATGATCTGGCCGGTTTTATCCTTCACCTCGTAAATGGTGCTGTGCGCACCTTCGCCGAGCGTTGAAACGACGTCGTAGCCCGCGATTTGATGGAAGTCGGCCATGCCGGATCTCGATTCCCTTAGCTCAAAACACAAAGCGATACCGTCGGGCGACCGACAGACGCTGTAGCGAGTTCCGAGCTGTCTCTAACCAATAAACGAATAACGTATCCTCACACAATAGACGCTGTTATGACTACAGACAAGCCTATTGAAACCCGAATCCCTTGTCCGAGAAAACCCTAAATCGTTTCCCCACCTATGCTAAAACACCTAAATCGCGGAATTATTGCATCCGCGGGACAATTCCTTTCAAGATCATTTTCTGATCAATACACCCCAGGGGTTGGGGGTTGGGCGGGCCCGGAACGCTCAAATATTATCACATCTTCTCCGACAAGCTAGTGTTTTCAGCGAGAAACCAAGCTTCCGCCCAATAAACCGGAGCGGAAATGGGGACCCGAGAAATACTTGGCCGGGGCATTGGCTTCAACACCCATGTCGATGAAGACATATTCAGCGGGGATGTCGTACTGCTGCTGCAGCTGGCGGACCAGCCAGGTCAGTTCCCGCATCTGAGCGTCGGTGAACGGCTGTTCGTCAGCATTGCCGACGACGCAGATCCCGATGGCGTTCTGGTGGTACCAAGGGGCGTTGGGGCCGACGAGGTAGTCGCCGGGCTCCTGGAATTTCCAGCGGTAACCCAGTTCGATTCGGCCGTCGTCGTCGCCCGTGCCGTTGTTCACGACCAGGTGGTAGCCGCAGCCGTCTTTGCCGGACTTGCGGTGGGCCTTGTCGATAGCGTCGTAGCTGCCGACGAGCGTGCGGCTGTCGTGGATGACGATCGCCCGCCAAGGTCGGTCCTCAGCGGTGGTATCGAAGAGCTTATCTTCGGGGCGTTCGGTGGCGTTGCGCTCGATCGACATCAGCGTCACCCCGGCGATCGGCGGCACGGCCCCGGGCTCGAGGATCCGCAGCAGACCCGCGGTCAGCGTCATGCCGATCACCAGCGAGCCGAGTACCAGGATGGTTCGTCTTTCGGGCAAGACCTTGACACCTATAACAACTGAGCGGTCAATCCGTTGGAGTCGGCGGGAACCCCGCCAGTGTTGAAATACATCGGACGCCCTCCCCCCAGACGTCCAACAAAAGCCCAAATGGGCCGATAATACGCCTCGGAACTCCGGTGATCACCGCCGCACAACGTTCAGTCACGCGTCGGCATCCGGAGCCCGCAGGTCTCGATCACTGCTGATCGAGCGGCGCGAGCCTGGCCCGCAGAGCGGGTTGCTCTCGTCCGAAGGAATCGGTGTAGGTTTTGGGTCTGCTTTCCCCCCGCAGGACCTGATATCGCTCGTACGGCGTCCGCACCTGCTTCGTATCCTTGAAGGGGGTGCCAGCACATGCAGTGCAGAACGAGATGGTGACTGCGAGACAGGCGGCCGTGCCTACAACTCTTCCAACATCCATCGCCGAATTATAATCCCGAAAACCCCCCGTGCGAACGCGGATCGCCCGATTGGGGACAATTCGAGCAAGTTTTCCCAGCTTCCAGAACCTCCATCTTTCTACATAGCCGTAACCGTGGCCCGGGTCCTTCTGTTATCTTCCCTCGGACCATGGCCAAAGCACCTAAAAACGCGATCTCCCCCACCCGAGCCGAAGACTACCCCCAGTGGTACCAGCAGGTCGTCCGCGCCGCCGACCTGGCCGAGACGTCCGACGTCCGCGGCTGCATGGTGATCAAGCCCTGGGGCTACGCCCTCTGGGAGAACATGCAGGCCGTCCTCGACAAGATGTTCAAGGACACCGGCCACAAGAACGCCTACTTCCCCCTGTTCATCCCCAAGAGCTACCTCGAAAAAGAAGCCGAGCACGTCGAGGGCTTCGCCAAAGAGTGTGCCGTGGTCACCCACCACCGCCTCGAAGCCGACGGCGAGGGCGGCCTCAAGCCCGCCGGTGAACTCGAAGAACCCCGACGAACATGCCGACCCGGCAGAGATCGCAAAACCCGCCAGATCCATCGCCATCACTTGCGTCTCACCCTTCCAGCCCGGCGCAATGAAGC
>JBCCWB010000135.1:0-11683 GCA_039194345.1 Planctomycetota bacterium | reverse complement strand
CCGCTATTGATCCTCAGACATCCTGAACACCGGCCCGGGGGCGTCGCGAGCGGTTCGTGGCGTCCCCTTTTCCGCTACCTGAATCCTTTGGGACATTTCTGTTTCGTTTGAGGGGGTGAACCGCGTTGCTGCGCCCCGGATAAGCGTTATGATGCCTACCCCATGCCAGCAAACATCCGCGAAATCAAGGGCCGAATGAAGGCCGTGGGCAACATCCAACGCATCACCAAGACGATGCAGTTGATCGCCTCGGCTCGCTTTCAGGCGATGCAGAAGAAGGCCACCCAATCCCAGGCCTACACCAAGAAAATCGGGGAGATGGTCGGCGAACTCGCCGCCGCCCTCGGCTCGGGCGGCGACATCAGCCACCCGCTAATCAGCCCGCCCGACACCCCAGCCAACAAAGAGCTGGTGCTGATCCTCACCTCTGAACGGGGCCTTTGCGGCGCATACAACGGCAACGTGATGCGCACCGGCCTGAGTTACATCCGCGAAGAGCAAGGCCTGGACAAGACCCAGCTCGAAGTGGTCGGCAAGAAAGGCCAAGCCTTCTGCAAGTTCAACAGCCTCGAAGTTGCGGAAGACTACAGCTTCGGCGATTCGCCGGCGTACGAAGACGTTGAGCAACTCGCTCAGAAATACATGGATGCGTTCACCGCCGGCGAATACGACGCGGTGAAGGTTGTCTACATGAAGTTCGAATCGATGAGCCGGCAGACCCCGGTCGTCCAAACCCTGCTGCCGCTGGAGCCCCCAGTCGCAGCGGAAGGCGAAGGCGGTTCGTCCAACTCGGTCTACGAGTTCTCACCCGACGCGGAAACCATGCTCAGCGAACTGCTGCCCGTGACCGTAAAGACCACGCTGTTCCAGTGCTTCAATGATGCGGTTGTCAGCGAACAACTCGCCCGGATGGTCGCGATGAAGTCGGCGACCGACGCGGCGGGCAAGCAGAAGACCTCGCTGAAGCGTCAGTTCAACCGCGCCCGTCAGACCGCGATCACCACCGAGCTGTCGGAGATCATCGGCGGTGCGGCAGCGCTCGAGTAGAACTATTACGGCCCACGCCGCGGCCCCTGGGGTTCGCCGTGGGGCAGACTTTGCTTGTCATCCACCGAGTGATCCACGTGGCCGACTCAGGACACGACCCCCAAACCACGGATTCGTCCGACACACCCGAGCCGAAGAAGGCGAGCTGGTCGGACCGATTCTTTGGCCTTGCGCCGGCCCGGGAGCCTTCGCCGGAGGATGACGCACGCCGTGAGAAACACGCGATGGCGGGGGCGGGGCTGGAATTGGCCGCAGGCATCGGGCTGTTTGCCGGGATCGGCTACGGGATCGACCGCTGGTTCGGCACCCTGCCCTGGGGCACGGTCATCGGGGCCCTGCTCGGGATGACCGCGGGCCTGTACCTCCTGATCAAGGCGGCTCACAACATCGGAAAGCGCAAGTGAGCAGCGAAGACACCCCTAACCCGAATTTCGACATGACAGCCGGCATCCGCAAGGCGGCGGTCGCGCTGGCCGCCATGGGGGCGGTGGGCCTGCCCGCGACCTATTTCCTCGCCCAGGCGATGCTTGGTGAAGCCGACCGCGAATGGGACGGGCCGAGCATGGTGTTGTGTGCGACGATCGCTGGGGCGTGGGTTTGGGCGGCCGCGCTGGTGGGCCTGGCCCCGCTGTGGATGGCCCGCCAGGCCGCGCCCGCCCAGCAGGTCAACGCCCGGCTCGGACACGTCTTGATCCGGCTACTCCTCACGGCGGGAGGGCTGATCGCCTTCCTTCTATATCTGCCCGAGGAGAACCGGCTGACGATCGGTTTATTCGCTTTGGGCTGGTACGCCCTGACGTGGGTTATCGATTTTGGTTTGTTAAGAATGAACGCCGCACAAGCCGCAACATAATTGCTACACTACCGCCCCGCAGCTAGGCCGATGGGGAAAATCGGCCTCCACCCTCCCTATGGCGATGATCGAAAGCACGATGTCCAATCTGATCTTGGCGGCGAAAGACCCGGTATCCCATGTGATTCCGCATACTATCGTCGGCCCGTTTCACAACCAATTGATCATGGGCACGATCGCAGCGGTGCTCCTCACCGTCCTGCTTTTCGGCCTCGCCAAGCGTCTGGGGCAACCCAAAAATTCGAACCGCGACTACGTCGTCCAAGGCACGCTCTGGCAGCTTTTGGAGACCGTCTGTGTGTTTATCCGCGAAAACGTCGCTCGCCCGAACCTGGGCAAGCTCACCGACAAGTACATCCCGTACCTCTGGACTGTCTTCTTCTTCATCCTGTTCTGCAACCTGCTGGGCATGATCCCGACCGGCCCGGTCCTGGGGATCATCGCTTCGATCCTTGGTTCGGAAAACGTATCCTACTGGGCACACTTCGGTGGCACCGCCACCGGCACGATCGCCCTGACCATTCCGCTGGCGCTCATCGCTTTCATCGTGATCAACGTTGCGGGCATCAAAGAAGCCGGCGTGGACTACTTCAAGCACTTCAACCCTGGCCCCATCTTCATGGCTCCGCTGTTGGTGCCGCTGGAAGTCATGGGACTCTTTATTAAGTCTGCCGTGTTGGCCATGCGTTTGTTCGGGACGATGATGGCGGGCCACCTGGTCATCGCCGCGTTCATCGGCCTGGTCGGCCTGGCCGGCGGCGCTGCTGCGGGCCTGACCATCGGCATCGGCGTCACCGTGATGGGTGCCGCTCTGATGGGGCTGGAGCTGTTCATCGCTCTGCTGCAAGCCTTCATCTTCACCTTCCTGACCACGCTGTTCATCGCTCAAGGCGCGGTGCACGACCACCACGACGAACACGGCCACGCCGATGGTCACCACGAAGACGACATCCCCGATTACATCACGCCCACCGCGGCCTGATTCGACGATTTAAGAACCTGATTTTCCGTCGCCACGAGAGCGACACCGAAACGAGTAACACTAACCACTCCTTGGAGACCCCGACCGATGCAACGCTTTTTCACCCTCGCACTCATGATCGCCGCTGGCCTCATCCTCATGGCTGTTTCCCCCGAGGCCATGGCTGCCGAAGAAGCCATCAACCCCTCCGAAGGCTTCGGCACGCTCGGTAAGGGTCTGGGCATGGGCCTGATCATCCTCGGTGCTGGCCTGGGTATTGGTCGCATCGGCGGCTCGGCTGTTGAAGCCATCGCCCGTCAGCCCGAAGCCGCCGGCCCCATCGGCACCAACATGATCATCGCCGCCGCGCTGATCGAAGGTGTCACCGTGATCGCGCTGATCCTCGCGCTGATCGCCTAAGGCCGCTGGCCCACCCGGTCGGCCGAGCCGACCCCCTATTGAATATTCCGTCGAGTGGGGCTCAACCGCCCCACTCGGCCTTCACTGTGCTTCCCGTTACCTCACCCAGAGGCTTATCCATGCTCTCACGGCTGATCATCCCGGCGACCCTCGGACTCGGCGTCGCCCTCGTCCAGACTGCTGCCTTCGCCGCCGATCCCGGCGCTGGCGATCCCAAAGAACAGCTCTTCTCCAAAGACCCGTTTAGCTACATCTGGAACCTCTTGATGTTCCTGATCCTGCTGGGTGTGCTGTGGACCGTCGTTTGGCCGAAGATCCTCGGCGGCCTCAAGGCCCGCGAAGAGAAGCAGCTCGGCGACCTCGAAGCCGCGGAAAAAGCCCGCGCCGAAGCCGAAGCCTCTCTCGAAGAGTACAAGACCCAACTGGCTGAGGCCCGCCAAGAAGCCCAGTCCATCGTCGCCGAGGCCCGCAAGTCCGCCCAGGACGCAGCCAACGCCGACCGGGCCAAGATCGAAGCCGAAGTCGCCTCGCTGAAGGAAAACGCTCAGCGTGACATCGCCTCGGCCCGCGAACAAGCCCTCTCTGACATCTACAGCCAAGCCGCCGCCCTCTCGACCGAGATCGCCGGCAAGATCCTCGGCCGTGAAATCAACGCCGACGATCAGCAAGGCCTGGTGAACGAGTCCGTCGAACAGTTCAAGCAAAGCGCTGCGAGTAACTAAGCCCTATGCCTTCATCCGCCTCCGCCCATAATTCGGTTGGCCGCCTCTACGCCCAGGCGTTGTTGGAGCTGTCGCTTGAACAGCAACAGCTCGACGCGGTGGCCGAGGAGATGCAGGACCTCGCCGGGCTGATCGAATCCGATGCCGACCTACGTCGCCTGATCGAAAACCCGATCCTCGACAGCAACCAGCGTTCGGGCATGCTGCAACGCCTCTTCGAAGGCAAGCTCAGCGACCTGCTCTACCGCTTCCTCCAGACGATCAACCGCAAAGACCGCCTCGCGGCCCTGCCCGCGATCGCCTCGGCGTTCGCCTCGCTCGTCGCCGATCACCGCAACCAGATCGAAGTCGAAGCTCACGTCGCCGCGGCGATGGATGATGCGACGGCCGGCCGTGTCGCCGACGGTCTGGGTGCCACCCTTGGCAAGCAGGTCACGCTGACCCAGCACATCGACCCGTCGCTCATCGGCGGGCTGAAGCTGCGTATCGGCGACCGCCTGCTCGACGCGAGCGTCGCCAGCCAACTCCGAAGCATCGAACAACAACTGATCGCCGCCGGCCGCGAGAAGGCTCGCACCGCCGCCGCGAACTGAATGTCCCCTTGGCCCCCGACCCCCAGGCCCTTCCCCGATGAAAATCAATACCGACGAAATCACCAGCCTCATTAAACAAGAAGTCCAGAACTTCTCGACCCAGCTCGAAGTCTCCGAAGTCGGCACCGTGGTCGAAGTCGGCGACGGTATCGCCCGTGTCTACGGCCTGTCCAAGGCCATGTCCGGCGAAATGCTCGAGTTCCAATCCGAAGACGGCCCTGTCCTCGGCCAGGTCATGAACCTCGAAACCGACATCGTCGGTGCGGTCATCTTCGGCGACTACCTGGGTATCCGCGAAGGCGACACCGTCAAGGCCACCGGCCAGCTGCTCTCTGTGCCCGTCGGTGAAGGCGTGCTCGGACGCGTGGTGAACGCTCTGGGTCAGCCGATCGACGGCAACGGCCCCATCGCCTCGGACGAGTCGTCCAAGGTCGACATCATCGCCCCCGGCATCGCGGCCCGTCAGCCCGTGACCCAGCCCCTGCAGTTCGGCGTCAAGGCCGTTGACTCGATGATCCCTGTCGGCCGCGGCCAGCGTGAACTGATCATTGGCGACCGTAAAACCGGTAAGACCGCTGTCGCCATCGACGCGATCATCAACCAGAAGGCCACCCACGAGACCGACGAGCCCGTCTACTGCTTCTACGTCGCGGTCGGTCAGAAGGAATCGACCGTCGCCGGCGTCGTGCAGGCCCTGCGTGACAACGGTGCGATGGAATACACCACCGTCATCAATGCCAGCTCGTCCGAAGCGGCCCCGATGCAGTACATCGCCCCGTACGCCGGCACCACCATGGCCGAGTACTTCATGAACAAGGGCAAGCACGCCCTGGTCGTCTACGACGACCTTTCGAAGCAGGCGGTCGCTTACCGTCAGCTGTCGTTGCTCCTGCGTCGTCCCCCCGGCCGTGAAGCCTACCCCGGCGACGTGTTCTACCTCCACTCGCGTCTGCTCGAACGGGCGACCAAGCTGTCGGACGAGAACGGCGGCGGCTCGCTGACCGCACTGCCCGTCATCGAAACGCAAGAAGGCGACGTCTCGGCCTACATCCCCACCAACGTGATCTCCATCACCGACGGCCAGATCTACCTCGAGCCCGACCTGTTCTTCGCTGGCGTCCGCCCCGCGATTAACGTCGGTATCTCCGTCTCCCGCGTCGGTGGTAACGCCCAGATCAAGGCGATGAAGGAAGTCGCCGGCTCGCTCCGCCTCGACCTCGCGGCCTACCGCGAACTCGAAGCGTTCGCCCAGCTCGGCACCGACCTCGACGCCGCGACCCAGGCCCAGCTGACCCGCGGTGAACGCATGGTCGAGCTGCTCAAGCAAGGCCAGTACGTGCCCATGGACGTCATCGACCAGGTCCTGCAGATCTTTGCCGGCGGTAAGGGCGCCCTGGACGACCTGACCATCGAACAGGTCCAGCCGTTCGCCGCCGCTCTGATCGAGCACTTCAACGGCCCCGGCAAGGCCCTCCGCGACGAACTCGCCGAGAAGAAGACCCTCAAGAAGGACGGCCTGGCCGACCGCCTCGAAGAAGAAATCAAGAACTTCAAGTCTGGCTGGTCCGCCTGATCAGCAACCCCAACCCGCTCTTCCCAAGCCCCGCAACTCGCGGGGTTTTTTCTTGCGCTGGTGGCATGGGAAGTGATACCAGACGCTTCGCGGACTCAGCGTCGGCGAATGGGGGTGAACTCATGTTTGGTTTGGGGTGTATTAACCGTGGCCGGAAGTCTCTAAACTGTCGTAATCCCTTCACCGCTTCTCAAGGATTGTTCTATGTTCAGCCCAACGCGTCTCGTGTTGCTCCTCACGGCCTCGCTGCTCCTGCCCAGCTTCGCCGTTGCGGAGGAAGTTGATTGGACGGCGACCTTCAACGACCAGCCGCTCAATCCCAATCACGTCAAGAACATCGAAAAAGCTCTGCCCACCGAGCCGATCGTGACGCCGCTCAAGCCGCGACGCGTGCTGGTATTCAGCGCGACCTCGGGCTTCCGTCACGGCTCGATCCCCGTGGGTCTGTTCGCCCTCGAATCCATGGGCCAATCCACCGGCGCTTACGAAACCGTTGTGAGCAACGACCCGGCCAACTTCGAGGCCGAGGCCCTCAAGCAGTTCGATACCGTCATCCTGCTCAACTCCACGGGCGACATCTTCATGCCGTCGAACACCAAGCAGCTCCCGCTCCGCGACAAGTTCACCGACGCGCAATGGAACTGGCTCAAGCAACGCAACGACCGCCTGATCGACAACCTGATCGATTACGTCGAAGCCGGCGGGGGCCTTGTTGGCATCCACGCCGCTAGCGACGCCTGCTACGGCCACCACGAGTTTGGCCAAGCCATCGGCGGACAGTTCTGGGGCCACCCCTGGACCGCCAACATGAACGTCACCATCGTCGTCGAAGACCCCGAGCACGCCATCAACAAACCCGTGTTCGATGGCATCGACGACTTCCGCATCAAAGAAGAGATCTACCAGTTCAGCGAGAAGCACTACTCACGCGACCGCCTGCGCATCCTGCTCCACCTCGACCCCGAACGCAGCGATGAGCCAAAGTGGCCGCCGAAGCGCAAGGACGGCGACTTCGCGGTGGCCTGGGTCCAGAAGGTCGGCGAGGGCCGGGTGTTCTACACCTCACTGGGCCATCGCCACGACATCTACTGGAACCCGCTGCTGCTCAAGCACTATCTCGCGGGCATCCAGTTCGCCACCGGCGACCTCCCCGCCGACACCACGCCCAGCAACAAAGTTGAGCTGCCCAACCTCTCACGGGGCCATGATCATCACCACGATCACAAGCACTGACCCACCAAGCCCACGGCTCAACCCGTGTTTTTTTTTACAACACGTCTTTCGTTCGCCAGATCACCACCGCGTCCGCCTCGCCGCGCCACGGAGAAGTGAAGAACGGGTAGGTGGTCGGCTCGACCTCGCTGTACTCGCCCGTGATCGTGTTGAACCACTGAATGCTACCCGTCTCCTCCCTGCGGTAGAGCGACAGCTTCTCGTGTTCACGAGGCAGGTAGTACAGATACGTCCCGTTGCCGTCGGACATGCAGTACGAACTGAAGTTGAGCTGGGGAGCGGGGTGGAAACGCGAAAGCGGAAAGGCTTCGAAGAATTCAACGAAGTGACGGTAATACTCGAACCTCGGCTCCGGGAAGCCTTCGGGCTGATCGAACGGGTCGTGGATCAACACGTTCCACGCCGCGCCTTGCCAATAATAGGTCGTATACACCCCGGCGAACTGGATCAGCCAGTTGCGGCGTAGGCAGAGCTCGGGGTTGGTGTAGTCTCCGGGGAAGACCTCGTAGTGGGAAAGCTCGTATCCGCCGTGCTCGATGTTGAACACCGGCTGGGTGGGATACTTCTCGCGCACCGCCAACATCTTGTCGTAAATCGAGGCGCTCCAGTGCTGCCAGGAGATGAAGTCAACGACCTCGGCGTTCCGCTCGCAGAACCCGCCGTCGTGCACGGTGACCAGCCGGCCGTAGGCGTCGAGGTTGCGGATGCGCTCGATCCGCTCCCGGCCGTAGGCCTCGCTGCAGCGTGCGTTGTTGAGGGCTTCCTTCGATACGTCCCATACGACATTGGGATAAGCCTGATAGCGCTTGATGATGTAGTCGAAGTAGCGGTTATCCTCGAGCGACTCCGCGTCGGGCCACTGCACGAGCTTGTTCCAGACGTAGATCATGAGGTGGGCGGTGATGCCTCGCTCGTTCATCAGCGCGACCGCGCGATCGAACTTCTGAAAGAACTCGACGTTGAGCGTCGAGAAATCGGGCTCGCGGTTGGTCCCGCCAAAGGGATAGATCTCGTCCCGGCCGCCGTACTCATGCTCGGGATGGTCGGCGAGCTTGGGGTCTTTCGGCCAATCCACGTCGTAGGAATACACTGTCAACACCACCTGATTCACCCGGCAGTCCACGAGGTGATCCAGCAGCTGTCGGCTCTTGGGCGCAGCCTCCGCGTTGTCGTAGTCGAGCGCAAACATCCAGTCCGCTTCGAACGCCAGGACGAAGCATGGCGAGCCGTCTTCGTAGCAAAACTCCTGCGGCGCGTCGGGCTTGATCACCAGGCCGCCGTGCTGACGCGGGTTTGTATTCGGCCCGGCAACAACCTGCCCGGTCTTGCCCGAGAGCGATTCCAGCGAAGACTGCGTTGTGTAGTCCCACTCCCCTTCGGCCGGGGCAGAGAAACGCAGCACCCACTCTTGCCCGCCGTTGTAGAAGCCCGGCACGACCAACTCGCGATCGCCAGACACAAACCGCCCCGCGAACTCAACCTCAAACGGCTGATCGACCTGCTCCTCGGCCGTGAACTTCAGATCCACCACTTGCCATGTTGTGACATCCATCAACACAAACTCCTAGATTCAGTCATCTCAGCTCGTGGCACGGTCCCAACCCGCCGCCCGCTCAACCGCGCGCGACCATTGCCGACGCTGCGTCTCAGCCTCAGTCACCTCGATTTGGGACTCGAACGTTCGCTCGGCCGACCACTGAGCTGCGATCTGCTCCTGGCTTTCCCAAAACCCAACCGCGAGTCCTGCAAGGTACGCTGCGCCCAAGGCCGTGGTCTCGGTCACACGTGGCCGAATGACACCGCACTGCGATAGGTTGGCCTGCATCTGCATCAGCAAGTTGTTCGCGCTGGCCCCGCCATCGACGCGCATCGCTTCGATCTTACGCCCCGCGTCTTTTTCCATCACGCCCATCACGTCGGCGACCTGGAAGGCGATGCCTTCCAGAGCCGCCCGGGCGAAGTGGGCTTTGGTGGTGCCGCGTGTGATCCCCGCGATCAGGCCCCGGGCATCGGCGTCCCAATACGGTGCGCCCAACCCCGCGAAGGCAGGCACCAACGTCACCCCGCCGCAGTCGGGCACTGATGCGGCCAACGCCTCGATCTCCGACGCGTTGACGATCAGGCCGAGCCCATCACGCAGCCACTGCACCACCGCTCCGCCGATGAAGACCGAGCCTTCCAACGCATACGTGGTCTGCCCTTTGATCCGCCATGCCACGGTCGTGAGTAAGCGGTTGGCTGAATCGACGGGGGCCTCGCCGGTGTTCATGAGCATGAAGCACCCGGTGCCGTAGGTGGTTTTCAGCTCGCCCGGCGAAACGCATTGGTTCCCAAACAACGCCGCCTGCTGGTCACCCGCCAAGCCCGCGATAGGGATCGCTGCGCCTAAGACATCCGCGTCGCTCTCGCCCACCACCTCGCTGCTGCCCACCACCTCGGGCAACACACCCGCGGGGATGTCGAACAACTCCAACAGTTCGGTGTCCCATTCGTGTTCGTGCAGGTTGTAGAGCATCGTCCGGCTGGCGTTGCTCGGGTCGGTGACGTGGCATCGCCCACCGGTGAGGCGGTAAATGAGCCAGCTGTCGACCGTGCCGAAAGCCAATTCCCCACGCTCGGCCGCCTCGCGTGCTCCGTCCACGTGATCCAGCAGCCAACGGAGTTTGGAGGCGGAGAAATACGCGTCGATCACCAGGCCGGTCTTGCTGCGGATGGTCTCGGCCTGGCCGACTTCCATGAGCTGTTGGCAGAACGCTGCCGTGCGTCGATCCTGCCAAACAATTGCGTGGTGGATCGGCTCGCCGGTCTTGCGGTCCCAGAGCACGACCGTCTCCCGCTGATTGGCGATGCCGATGGCGGCGATCTCGCTCAGATCGGTGCCGGTGTCGCGGAGTACTTGCCGAGCGGTCTCGAGTTGGGTCTGCCAGATTTCCTCCGCATCGTGCTCGACCCAGCCCGGCTGGGGGAAGTGCTGCGTGAATTCCTGCTGAGCCACGCCGAGGGGTTGCCCGGCCTGATCGAAGAGGATCGAGCGTGAACTGGTGGTGCCCTGATCCAGAGCGAGGATGAAGGTCATGGCGGATCCGAGCGAAAAGGAGGCCAGGAAGTGTATGAATCTTTAGTCAATATAGCCTGTGAGCCGTTTTTGGCTCCGATCCCGCTGGCGTGAACGTCGGCCAGCCCCTACACTAATTTTTCTCATTATTCAGCACCTGTCACGACGGATTTTTTGACGATGACCACCGAAAACGCGGCCCCTGCCCAAACCGCTCGCCTCGAACTGCCCGGCCACGAGCCGCTCGACCTGCCCATCATCGTCGGCACCGAAGACGAACACGCCATCGACATCGCCAAGCTCCGCGCTCAGACCGGCTACATCACCCTCGACGAGGGCTACCGCAACACCGGCAGCGTCCGCAGCGAAATCACCTTCATCGACGGCGAAGCGGGCATCCTCCGCTACCGCGGCATCCCCATCGAAGACGTCTGTGCCAACTGCTCGTTCATCGAAGCCGCCCTGCTGCTGATCTACGGCGAACTGCCCACCGCGGACCATGTCGCCCACTTCCGCTCGCTGCTCACCCAGCACCAGATGATCCACGAAGGCGTAATCCAAGCCTTCCACGCCTTCCCCGCCAACGGCCACCCCATGGCCATCCTCTCGGCGACCATCAACGCGATCTCGGCCTACCAACCCGAGGTCATGAACATGGAAGACGACAGCACCTTTGAGGAAGCCGCCGCCAAGCTGATCTCTAAAGTCCGCACCCTCGCCGCCGGCGCCTACCGCACCTCGGCGGGCCTGCCGATCATGTACCCCAAGCCGACCAATAGCTACTGCGAGAACTTCCTGCACCTGATGTTCTCCAACCCCCACGACCACTTCGAGATGGACCCGGATGTGATCAAGGCGCTCAGCCTCATCCTGATCCTCCACGCCGACCACGAGCAGAACTGCTCGACCTCGACCGTCCGCATGGTCGGCAGCTCCGGCGCCAACCTCTTCGCCTCGGTCTCGGCAGGCGTCGCCGCCCTCTCCGGCCCGCTGCACGGCGGAGCCAACGTCGCGGTGATCAACCAGCTCAACGAGATCGAGAAGTCCGGCGTCGATATCAACCAGTACCTTGATGACATCAAGGCCACCAAGGGCAAGCTCTACGGCTTCGGTCACGGCGTCTACAAGAACTACGACCCCCGCGCTCGCATCCTCAAAGCCTCGGCCGACAAGGTCCTCGACAAGCTCGGCGTCGACGACCCCCTACTCACGATCGCCCGCCGACT
>JBCCWB010000134.1:0-11778 GCA_039194345.1 Planctomycetota bacterium | reverse complement strand
GGTCACGCCAACGAGGAGCGAAACGAGCAACGCAACCCCGCCCAACGCCGCAAACGCCCACCAATCGAGGCGGACGCCGAAGCTCTGCGTCGCGACCACCGCGGCGGCGGCCACAGCACTGGCGAACAGCAGCGACCAGCCCAACGCCCGCAGCGTGGTCTGGCCGACGAGGCGGCGGCGGGCTCGGCCCAGGGTGCGTTGCGTGGCGGTCATGCGAAAGGCTCCCGGCGGGCCCGGCCCCATAGCCGTAACCCGCACTGCATTGTACGGGCGCCAACCGGCCCGAGACACCATTAAGACGCAGCCGAGGCCGTCGGGGTTACGAAAAAACCGGCAAAGTCGCGCATATTTGAGGTTTTGAGGTGGGTCGGAGGGCGAACCTTCGATGGTTCCCTTGCGTCAAGGCCGTCTCCCCAACACCTGCCGCCAGTAACTTCAGGAGACACGATGACGAAACACGAGAACGAGAACGATGCGTCGGGCGGCGCTTGGTTGCTCTAACTGGCGTGGACCGCGGCGTGCAGCGCCGCCAACTCGCCCAGCAGCCCCTCGACCTGCGTCACCGGCAGCATCGTCGCCGCGTCGGACTTGGCCTTCGCCGGCTCGGGGTGGGTCTCGATGAACAACGCCTGCACCCCCGCCGCCACCGCGCACCGCGCCAGCGTCGGCGCACACTCCGGCCGACCGGCCGTGCTCGTGCCCGCCCCGCCGGGGTTCTGTGTGCTGTGCGTCACATCGAAACACACCGGCCAGCCCAGCTGCATCATGTCGTACAGCCCCGCGAAGTCGTTCACCAGCCGGTGGTAGCCGAAGAACGTCCCCCGCTCGGTCAGCATCTGGTTCGTGCAGCCCGCTTCGGTCAGCTTGGTCACCACGTTCTTCATCTCGGCGGGAGAGAGGAATTGGCCCTTCTTCACGTTCACCGCCCGGCCGGTCTTCGCCGCGGCGACGAGAAGATCGGTCTGCCGACAGAGGAACGCGGGAATCTGGAGCAGGTCGATCACTTCGCCTGCTGCCGTGGCTTGGTACGGCTCGTGGACATCGGTCGTCACCGGCACGCCCAGCGTCTGACCCACCTTGGCGATCAGCTCCAACCCCGCCTCGATACCTGGGCCGCGCTCGGTGTGGATCGAGCTACGGTTGGCCTTGTCGAAAGACGCTTTGAAGATGTAGCCCAGCCCCAGTTCGGCACAGCGGTCCCGCATGGCCGTACCGACTTCAAAACACATGTCATACGACTCGGCCTGGCACGGCCCCGCGATCACCGCCAACGGCTCGCCCGGTCCGATCTTCACGTCTTGAATCTGGATGCTGTTCATGGGCACAGGTTAATCGAAACGGATAGCGCTTCGCTTATCGCGGAGCTTGAGAGGCACGGAGACGCGGAGGAAAACCAATGGAATGCATCCCAAGACATGATCTCCCCAGAGTCATATTTTTCGTAACTCTTCTCCGCGCCTTTGCGTCTCTCTAGCTCCGCGATAAGCGCAGCGCTGCCTGCGACTACGTTTCACCCCAACATACGGCTCGACACGCCCACCCGATTCACGCCCGCATCCAGCAACACCACCGCCTCGATCGTTGGCGACAACGCTTTCACCCGTAACGGCCCCGAGTGGTGAACTAGCCTCGCGACCTGTTTCTCGTACTGCGGTTCGATCTGCCCCGCACGTGTCGTCAGCACCAGGCCATCGCCCCCCGATTCCCGCACCGCCAAGCACAGGTGCTCGATCAACTCGGCCTCCGGCCCCAGCCATTCCGTATCGAGAGCCACATGCACCTCGATCTCTCGGCTGACCTCACGCACCGCGATGACCACACCCATAACATCATCACGCAGAGCCGCAAAATTCCCATCCTGCACATGTTCGGGGCAGGCCATCACTTCGACCGCGTTGGTGCCGTCCTTCGCCGCGGCCACCGCGCCGATCTGCCGGACCGTCGGCTTGGCCAAACCACCGGGCCAATCGATCAGTGTGTGTACTTTTGCCTTGCTGTTGGCGTACGCCTGCACCGCAGCGCGGGTGTAGCGTCCGCCAATGCAGACCGCAACGCATTCGTGCTCGACGGGTACGGGGAACGGGCCGAGGTCGCAGTGGATGTCTAGATGCTGGGCAAAATCCATCACTGCCCGATCGGGTGCCACGTGGTCTTGAGTTCTTGGGTGTCGAGGATGGCGTAGGGGGTGCTCTCGCTGGCATCCGTCCGCGAGATGACCCGCTTGAGGTTACCCGCGGCACCGGTCTGCAGCGCCGCAAGTTCGTCGGCATCATCACCCGCGTAAACGACCGCGTTCACATCCATGTGCGACGCGAAGTGTTCAAGCAGTTCGCCCCGCTCACCGGTGAGCAGGTTGACCACGCCACCCGGGAGGTCGGACGTGTGCAACACCTCGGCGAGAGTGACCGCGCAGAGCGCCTTGCTCTGCGACGCGAGCACCACCACGCTGTTGCCGCCGACGATCGCCGGGGCGATCGCGCCGACCAAGCCCAGCAGCCCCGTGCCTTCCGGCGCAATCACGCCCACCACGCCCGTCGGCCCAGGGATCGAGAAGTTGAAGTGGCTGCTCGCCACGGGGTTCACGCTCGAGAACACCTGCGTGTACTTGTCCGCCCACCCGGCGTAGTACACCAAGAGGTCGATCGACGCGGTCACCGCGGCCCGCGCTTCGCTCGGGTCAGCCCCCATCTGCACCAGCTCGGCGGCAAACTGCGACGCCCGGCCCTCGAGCATCTCGGCGATGCGGTACAGGATCTGGCTCTTGAGGAAGGCCGACGACTTCGCCCAGCCACCCTGCGCCGCCCGCGCCGCGACCACCGCGTTGCGGAAGTCTTTGCGTGAGGAAAGGCATAGGTTCGCCAGTGTCTCGCCGTTGCTTTCGAGCTTGTAGTACCGCCCCGACTCGGTGCGCGGGAACTTGCCGCCGATGTACAGCTTGTACGTCTTGAGCACATTCAGCCGCGGGGACTGTCCGACCTCGGCGGCTGTCTCGGGGGTATCCACAATCGTTTCTTCAGTAGGTTTCATGTCTCAATCCAATTTGGAACCGCGGATGAACGCTGATGAACGCGGATTCGATTCGTAACTCTGCCTTGCATCTGCGAAAACCTGCGTGCATCTGCGGTTACCAATGCCTTAGTTCAACACGCAATACTCTTTCAGCCCCTGGAGCCCGCCCTCACGGCCGACGCCCGACTCCTTCACGCCGCCGAACGGCGAGCCGGGGTCGAACTTGTTGAACGTGTTGGCCCAGACCACCCCCGCGTTGATCGCGCTGGTGACTTTGAAAATCTTTGAGCCCTTGTCGGTCCACACGCCGCCGGACAGGCCGTAGGGCGTGTTGTTCGCTTTGGTCACCGCTTCTTCGACGGTGCGGAAGGTCTGCACCGCGAGCACCGGGCCGAAGATTTCTTCCTGCACCACCCGGCTGGACTGCGATGCACCGAGGAACAGCGACGGCTTGCACCAATAGCCCTGGCCCGAAGGCAGCTCGCACTCGGGCTGCCAGAGCTCGGCCCCATCATCACTGCCCAGCGCGAGGTAGCCGTTAATCTTTTCCAGCTGCATGCTGGAGTTGATCGCGCCGATGTCGGTGTTCTTGTCCAGCGGGTCGCCGACGATCAGCGTCTGCATGCGGTCCTGCAGCTTGCGGATCAGGCGGTCAGCGATGGACTCTTGCACCAGCAGACGCGAGCCGGCACAGCAGACGTGGCCCTGGTTGAAGAAGATGCCGTTGACGATGCCCTCGACGGCCTGATCAATCGGCGCATCGTCGAACACGATGTTCGCCGCCTTGCCGCCGAGCTCGAGCGTGTATTTCTTCTTGGTCCCGGCCAAGGCCTGCATGATGCGTTTGCCCACGGCAGTGCTGCCGGTGAAGGCGACCTTGTCCACGCCGGGGTGCTCGACCAGCGCCGCGCCCGTCGCGCCCGCGCCGGTGACGATGTTGACCACGCCGTCGGGCAGCTCGGCGTCGCGGATGACCTCAGCCAGCTTGAGCGTGGTCAGCGGCGTGGTCTCGGCGGGCTTGAGCACGACCGTGTTGCCGCACGCCAGGGCCGGGGCGAGCTTCCACGCCGCCATGAGCAGCGGGAAGTTCCACGGAATAACTTGGCCGGCCACACCGACGGGCTGCGGCTTCTTCGAACCCGGGAAAGCGTAGTCGAGCTTGTCCGCCCAGCCCGCGTAGTAGAAGAAGTGCGCTGCGGCGAGCGGGATATCAATGTCGCGCGACTCGCGGATGGGCTTGCCCCCGTCCATCGATTCGATGACCGCAAACTCGCGGGCCCGCTCCTGCAGGATGCGTGCGATGCGGTAGAGGTATTTGCCGCGGTCCGACGCGGGCATCTTGGACCACACATTGTCGTAAGCGCTGCGGGCGGCCGCCACCGCTGCATCGACGTCCGCCTGCCCCGCCTCGGCGACGGACGCGAGCTTCTGTTCGCTGCTGGGGCTGAGCGTGTCGAAGTGCTTGCCGGACTGAGGCGCAACGAATTCGCCGCCGATGAACAAGCCGTACTGCTCGTCGATCTGCGCGTGGCTGGTCGACTCGGGAGCGGGGTCGTAGGTCCAGTCGGTGTCGAAGTTGAGGGTGGGGGATGCGGTCATGATGTTTCCGATTTAATTTTCCACAGATGGGCACGATGGACACAGATTTCAAGACAAATGGAAAGCTGTTTTCATCTGTGTCTATCTTGCAAATCTGTGGATCAACTTGCCTTTAGTCCAATGAGAAATAATCCGCCGACTGATACGCCCCGGTCTGCTGCTTGACGATCTGCATGAGCACGTCGTTGGCGAGGCTGGACGCCCCGAAGCGGAACCAGTCCGGGCTGAGCCACGCCTGGCCGAGCGTTTCGCGGACCATCACGAGGTACTGCAAGGCGAGCTTCGCGTTCTTGATCCCGCCGGCCGGCTTCATGCCGATCATCTTGCCGGTGTCGTAGTAGAAATCGCGGATCGCTTCGAGCATGACCAGCGTGACCGGAAGCGTCGCGGCGGGGCTGACCGTGCCAGTGCTGGTCTTGATGAAGTCGGCCCCGGCGTGCATCGCCAGGTCGCTGGCCTTGCGGACGTTGTCGTAGGTCGACAGCTCGCCGGTCTCGAGGATCACCTTGAGGTGCGCTTCGCCACACGCCTCCTTGACCTTGACGATTTCATCAAACACGTATTCGTAGTTGCCCCGCAGAAACTCGCCGCGGCTGATCACCATGTCGATCTCGTCCGCCCCGGCTTCCACGGCTTTCTTTGTGTCATCCAACTTCGCCGACAAAGGCACCTGCCCCGCGGGGAAGCCCGTCGCGACCGACGCCAAGTGGATGCCGCTACCTTCGAGTTCTGCCTTGGCGATCGCCACCATCGTCGGATACACACACACTGCCGCAACGTTGGGCAGGCCTTGGCCATCGGGGAAGGTGAACGCGTCGTGCAGGTGCTTGGCTTTGTTACACAGCTGGCGGACCTTGCCGGGGCTATCCATGCCCGAGAGCGTGGTCAGGTCGATCATGCTCAACGTCATCTTGAGCGCGTCCATCTTGGCGGACTTCTTGATGCTGCGTGTCTGGAAGCGGGCGACGCGCTCGTGGACGCCGACCTGGTCGATGGTCGGGCTTTGCGAGAGGTCGGGCAGCGAGGGGGATGCGGTCGAGGTGGCCAAGGCGAACTCCAATCCGGGGCGTTGCTTCAGGCCACGCACTCATCGCGCAGCCGCGGCAACAGCCGACCCTTCATCATACCCCGTCACGCACCCTTGCCCAGCTTTTTGAAGAAGCTCGATAACGCCGCGTGGACCGCGTCGTAGTCGGCCGCAAGCAATTGGTTGTGCGTCCCGCCTTCAATCATCACCAACTCGCCGTCCGGCGCCGCCTCCGCAATGGCTTGCCCGGCACTTAAAGGGCAGATGGTGTCCGCGTCGCCGTGCAGCACCAACACGGGACAGTGCAGTTTCGCCGCATCTTCAGCCACATCAAAACCGGGGCGTTGCCCAAGACCCACGCCCGGCGCGAGCTTCAGCGCCAACCCCACCAAGGGCACCAATGGCCAAGCCGGCAATACACGCTTGGCCAGCTGCCCACGGAGCCCCTCGTCCCACCACCGATACGGCGCGCACGCGATCACCCCCGCCAAAGGAACGTCCGAGCCTTGGCCATTTGGCCCGGGGACCACCAACGTCGCCGCTTTGGTTGCCGCCTGCACCGCGACGACCGCGCCCATTGAGTACCCCAAAAAGACCAGCTGCCGGCCACGCAACATATCGGGGTCCAGCCCGATCGCGACCGACCACACATCGTCTGCCTCGCGGTCGCCCATCAAGCACCGCTTCGCTTCCGCATCGCCGTGGCCGGGCAAGTCAAACACTGCAATGTAGCTGCAGTAGGACTTGAGCATCTCGGCCCGGTACAACGAACCGAATCGGCTGTCGCGGTGGCCGTGCACCACCACCACCACCGGCCCGTCGGGCTGGCTGCCCTTGATGATCCAGCCCGGCGTCGTGGTGTTGTCTCGTGGCAGATTGAAAGTGACCTCTTCCGCCTCAAGCTCTAAGTCGGCCGGCTCCACCGCCCCGCCCATCGCCAGCACCACGCCCAGCGTTTTCCGCCTCGGCTTGTTCATCTGCCACAGGATCGCCGTCACACTGATGGCCATCAGCAAGGCGAACGCAACCGAAAATAGGACAAGCAAACCCAACACTGCCGCGTCAACATAACGTATCTGTACACACAGCAAGCCGAATGACCACGTGGAAATCTGCAGATCTATTGCAGAATTGGTTTTGCCGGACCTTACTGTCGATTTATCATCATGAAGTCCGAGGTGTTTCCGGGGCCGATCATGGTCGTTCTGACCACTCGCCCAAGCGTTTTCCACTGAAAGGGCGTCATGTTCCACAAATCAACTATTTCGGGCGTGGCAAAAAGAGTGCTGTTCGGTTTGATCTTTGTAATCTCAACGAATCCCGTGTCGGCAGAATCTGAACGATTTCTTACTCTTGAAGCACGAGAGTTCGAGACTCGGCTCAACGACCCCGCGGTACGGTGGATCCATTGGTGGGAGTCCCAAGCAGAAAGTTTCCACGAACGCCTCCGTGTTCAACAACGGCCCGAAGCCGTCCCCGATGCGTTACGACGGCGCGTCATCAAAGTTTTGCGAGAGATGGTTCGCCACCAGGACCCCAAAGTCACCGAGCAAGCACTCCTCGCTCTCGCCCAGCTACAGGACCCCGAGTTGGCCGACCGGATCCTGGTCTCCGGCGTCACCACTGGTGTGGCTACGCCGAGCACCCCTCCACCTCCCCCGCTCATCGAAGACCCCAACCCCATGATCCGCCGAGCAGCATGGTTGTCGCTCGGCCTACTCGACCATCCCAAAGCGAAAAATGCTCTGAACGATCCCGGGACCGGTCAACAGGACAAATTCCTAGATGAGTTGAGCCGGGTAGTCGCCTGGGGGCTTTCTCGCTCCCTCAACGACGAGACCGCTCAACATCTGACAAAGGCGGTGCTCAACGGCGATCTCCACGATGAAATCCGGCGGATGTCGCTCTGGACGTTGCGGACGCATGACATGGCCCCCACGAAACTCATCCACGGCATCGCCCGTGAATCGCGCCACCCGGCTCTGGTTCAACAAGCCATACTCTCGATCTCGAGCAGCGACGAAGCCTTATTAATGGTCGATATCGCCGGCCTTACCGGCTCGGGCCGTTCGATCGCGGTCTTCAAAGCGTTAGACCAATACAAGATAGATCACCGTGCCGATACCGGCCTGCCGTATGCAAATAACAAGTACAAAACGAAACCTCGAATGTTGATCTACGGCTCGACCCCAAGAACGATCGAGATAGAAATTCAGACCGCGGCGTTACTCGGACTTGATTCGCTGCATCCCGAGGTCGAGGTGAGCCGGTACGCCAAGACCCTCCGGCGGCTGGCAAAAAATGCCGATGTAATCGGTTTGATCTCGGGGAGAAAACAAAATCCTAAACTGTTCGATTTCAGCCAAATCATTTCGAACCTCCATATGTTGCGTGGCCAAGCGATCCTCTCGATCGCTCAGATCTCCGATGGTGATGACAAAGACCTCGATCTGCTAAGCGACATCCTCGATGGCGATACACAAACCCTCACGGGTTATCACGGGCAAATACCAAAGATACGCGTGGTAGAAAGCCCGACCGGAGATGAGCCCGAGCAATATGGAATCGCCAAGCCCGACACCAACGCCGGGTTTGTAACGGTCAAGACCCCTCTCGCACCCGCTCGGGGCTTCGCCGCGGTAGGGATCGGCCTGCTGATCGCCCGATCAGACGCTCAAGCCCCATGGTCCCTGGGCCGGCGTCCCGAAGACCTCCTGGATCATCGAGCCGAGCGGTTCAGCCGACAAGGGGTCCGCGATTTAGCCAAAGCGATGCGTGCCGACCACGAACCGATTCTGCTGCGTAGCGGCGCAGCGTTGGGCTTGGGATTGAGCCACCGCCCTGAAGCCTTTGATATCTTGCGCGGCCAGGTGAAACGTCTTAAGCCCGGTGAAGAGCTTCTAGCCGGCTACCTGGCCTTGGGGCTGTGCCTCCACGGCGATCCCAACGGCGCAAAGCTCGGACTCAAGATTCTTGACCGCACCGCCCCCGAGGGCACACCCTTGGCGCAAGCTCAGCGTGCCGCCGCCCAAGGCCTCATGCTGCTAGGCAATCCGGCCGCCATCAACAAAGGGCTCAAGAGTGCCGCCGCCGAAAACGACCCGTGGGTCATTCAACCCTTATTGCGTGCCGCCCACACCCACCTCCCCGATCGCGACCAGCTCATCGAGAACTGGCTGGACGATTTACCCACCGCCAAGACCGCCCACGCGGTACAACTCATCGCAGCCCTGGCCGCTGCGGTCGCCTCGCCGGAACACCGGCGGATGCATCGGCTCACCGATCGCGTGAACTACGCCATGACATTTGATTACCGATCCAACCTGCTGCCCCGGATTATCCGACCGCCTCACCCACTTTGGACTGATCGTTATTGGCCCACGCGTGATTTCTACGCAATATCGCAGCCCTATCTCTACGGCGAGTTGTTAACACGGTAAGATTATCCCATCGTTGGTTGACCTGCCGTGTACCTACAGGCCCCGGGCCTTTCCGAGATATGACCGACCAAGACCTGATGGACGCCGCCTACGAGCAGGCCCTCAAAAGTTACAACGAGGGCGGCCTGCCCATCGGGGCCGTGCTGTATTCGCCCGAGGAAGACGCCATCGTCGCCCGCGGCCACAACGAGCGGGTCCAGAAAGACGACCCCACCGCCCACGCCGAGGTCGTGTGTATCCGCAACGCCGGCCGCCGCCGCGACTGGCCCCAGCTCACCCTCGTCTCCACCCTCAGCCCCTGCATCATGTGCACCGGCACCAGCCTGCTCTACCGCATCCCCCGCGTGCTCGTCGGCGAGAACCAAAACTTCCTCGGGGCTGAAGAACTCTTCAAAGAACGCGGCGTCGAGTTCATCCTCATGAACGACCCGCAGTGCATCGCGCTGATGAAAAAATTCGTCGAAGAAAAACCCGACCTTTGGAACGAAGACATCGGGATCTGACCGACGACTCAACCTCCTCTCAATTCACCCCTGACGCATCTCCGATTGGTGATCTGCTATGCCCGATTCTGCCCGCCGCCACGTCTTCGTCTTCCTCTGCGACCAGCTCCGCAGCGACTTCCTCAGCTGCTACGGCTGCGCCGGCGTGCCCACACCCAACCTTGATCGGCTCGCGGCCAACGGTGTCGTGTACGACCGCGCGATCGCGCAGTCGCCCGTCTGCGGACCCGGGCGCGCGAGCATGATGACCGGGCGGTTCGTCTCCGACCACGGTGTCTGGGCCAACGACCTGCCCGAACGCCCGGGCCTCGAATTCCTGCCCCAGCGCATGGCCGACCAAGGCTACACCACCGGCGCGTTCGGCAAGCTCCACCACACCCCCGGCCAAGACACCAAAGGCTTCCACGTCGGACACCTCTTCGAAGAAGGCCGACTCGGCGAGCAGGACCACTACTTCCAATGGCTCAAGCAACGCCACCCCGAAGTCACCGGCGTCTGGAACATCGACAACCAGCAGTTCGCCTTCGAGCCCGAAGAGTACTACGAACACTGGATCGCGTCGCGCACGATCGACTTCATCCACGACCATGCCGAGGACGATGCGCCGATGTTCGCCTGGGTTTCTTTCCAGGGGCCGCACCAGCCTTACGACCCGCCTTCAACCGTGGTGGGTTCGTGTGATCCCGAGAAGCTGCCGCCGGTGGTGAACTTTGCGCCCGAGTCGTTCCCCCACGCGGTGCTCGAAGCGCGCAGCGCCCGGGTGCTGCCGGTGTTCAAGGACAAGCTCGCCCTCGATAAACTGCGCATCGCGTATGCTGAGATGATCGTGTTCATCGACCAGCAGATCGGCCGGGTGCTCGACGCCCTGGAAGCCGCCGGCCAACTCGAACACACCACAATCCTGTTCTCCACCGACCACGGCGACATGCTCGGCGACCACGGCATCCAGGAAAAGGGCCCCTACCCCTACCGCCAACACCTCGAGATCCCCCTGCTCCTCTCGAACCACCCCGGGCTCGAGGTCGGCACCCGCAGCCAAGCACTGGTCGGCAACATCGACCTGGGCGCGACCGCCCTCGATATCGCCGGCGATACCTGCGCCTTCGGCGCCGCCCGTAGCCTGCTCGGCCCGCTGGGTCCCAGCAATGCGCCAACCCGCACCACCAACTTCAGCGAGTTCTGCGACTCACTCAAGATCGTCGAGAACGACCGGTTCCGCTTCGGCTACATCCCTTTCTCCAAAGACATGTTCCTCTACAACCCCGTCGACGATCCGGAGATGACGACTAACCTCGCCGACGATCCCGCCTACGCCGAGGTGGTACGCGAAATGCTGCAGCACACCGTGGACTACATGATCCTGGCCAAAGGTGTAGGCATCGAAGCCCACGACTTGGTATGGGATCAGCAGCGCGGCCTCGCGGAGAAGCACCCCGCCTACGCCGACGAGATGCCGATTGTGTTTGCGATGACCCAGGTCGAGCATCAACGCACGGTGGAGGCAGGCGTAGACGCGACGTTCAACCAGCCGTTCGAAAGCAAACCCGTCCGCCACGGCTACCAGCCCGCGTATTGGGAGCACCGGAATGACGCCTAGGGCTTACACTGTAGGCGAATGACGCATGACGCCGCTGAGTCTCACCCAGGCCGTTCGCACCCCCCCTCAGGCATCCACCTGGGCAACGGCCATGCGTCACCAAGCACCAACACGTCCATTGATCTGTTAACCGGAATCGTCCAAGCCTCGCCGGTGCCGATGATCCTTTCCAAGATGGAAAGCGGCCTGGTCATCAGCGCCAACCACTTGATGGAGTCCATCCTGGGTTATCCCGCCGAGGAGTTGGCCGGCCAGATCTCTCCGAACCTCTACTACAACCCCGAAGACCGCAAGGCCATCGTCGAACTCGTCCGCGAAAAAGGGTCGGTGCAAGGCTTGGAGCTCTGGAGCCGCCGCAAAGACGGATCGCCGGTGCGGATCATCTTGTCCTCGCAGCGCGTAGTTTGCGACGATGCCGAACTGCTGATCACCGGCTTCAACGACCTGTCCGCACTGATCGAAGCCCAGGCCGCAGTCCGCCGCCACCAGGAAGAACTCGCCCACGTCACCCGGCTGAACATGCTCGGCGAAATGGCCTCGGGCCTCGCCCACGAGCTCAACCAGCCGCTCAGCGCGATCTCCAACTACGCCGCCGGCCTGGCC
>JBCCWB010000133.1:0-11786 GCA_039194345.1 Planctomycetota bacterium | reverse complement strand
GGCAAGATCGAACTGATCCTCGCCCTGCGTAACAGCTAACGATCGGTAAAATACTCCCGCTCGGCGGATACCCCGCCTCACGCCACGAATCCCCACGCGGTGGGCAATGCCCACCCTACCCCAAGGCTCCCCATGCTCAACGGCACCTACACCGCGCTCGTCACCCCGTTCAACCAAGGCGAAGTCGACTACGACCGCCTGGCCAAGAACGTCGCCTTCCAGATCGAACACGGCATCGACGGCGTCGTGCCCGTCGGCACCACCGGCGAGTCGCCCACGCTCTCCCACGATGAACACGCCAAGGTCATCGAGAAGACCGTCGAAGCCGCGGCCGGCCAATGCCAGGTCGTGGCCGGCACGGGCAGCAACTCCACCAAGGAAGCCCTGTCGCTCACCCAGCACGCCAAGGACGCCGGCGCCGATGTCGCCCTGATGGTGAACCCCTACTACAACAAGCCGACGCAAGAAGGCTTGTACCGCCACTTCATGACCGTCGCGGATGCGGTCGAGCTGCCGATCTGCCTCTACAACATCCCCGGCCGAACCAACGTCACCATGTCCGCCGACACCGTGGTGCGTCTCAACGAACACCCCAACATCGTCGCGATCAAGGAAGCCACCGGCAGCCTCGACCTCGCCAGCGAGATCGCCTCGCGCTGCGACATCGCCCAGATCTCCGGCGACGACAGCATGACCCTCCCGCTCATGTCCATCGGCGGCGTGGGCGTCATCAGCGTCCTATCCAACCTCCTGCCCGCCAAGGTCAAGGCCGTCGTCACCGCCGCCGCCGAAGGCGACTTCGCCGCCGCCAAGCAGCGCCACCTCGAACTCTTCGCCCTGTGCAAGGGCTGCCTGACGCTAGCCACCAACCCCATCCCGATCAAAGCCGCCATGCAGATCGCCGGGATGGACACCGGCGAAGTTCGTTTGCCGCTCACCGAATTTGAAGACGAGCCCCGGAAGCAGTTGCAGGCGTTGCTGGATAGCGTGTTGCCCGCCACCAGCTCGGCTGTTTAGCGCGATGCCCATCATCCTGCACATCACCCAAGAACAAGCGTGGAGCGACGCCCAGGCGGAAGGCCGATATGAAGCGCCGAGCCTGCATTCGCAAGGCTTCATCCACTGCTCGACCAACGAACAAGTGCTCGACGTGGCCAACGTCTTGTTCAAAGATCAGACCGACCTCGTGCTGCTGTGCATCAACCGCGACAAGATCGTCCCCGAAGTCCGCTACGAAAACTGCGAAGACGGAGACCGGCTCTTTCCGCACATCTATGGGCCGTTGAACCTGGATGCGGTTTTGGACATTGTCCCGTTTACGGCTGATGACGATGGGAGTTTTCAGCTTCCACGACAAGTTGATCGTATGTTTGAATAGTTCATAGCTCAGCGGGAGGCTGGAGCAGAAAATTCGATGCCTCTTCCACTCAGCTGACAAAAGTAATAAAGCATGGATCATATCCCCTCCCTAGAGCTGGCAGCAATACTCGGCCGTAGATACATCGTTGAAAGCCAGATCTTCACACTCATCTCTGGTTCTCCCCGCCTCGAATCCAAGCGAAGGGACTTGGATGGCGACTTAGGGGAGGTTGGTCTTTACAAAGATCACATCGCCCTCCCAGACGAGACCATTCGAGTTGATCAATATTTGACTAAGGCTGACGGCGGAATTGATGTGATCTTTAGCGAAGCTGAGAGATTCGCAACTTTGTTCCAAGCAGCAGGGCTTGTGTTAATGGTTCATAGTGAACATGGCCATGTAACCTATGGACTTCGTCAATAGCCCATAAGTCATTTTCAAAACCTTCCACCGCTGACCATCCTTTATGCACGGCGACTTCACCTGGACCGACCTCTCCGCTCTCGACCTCGAACAAGCCACGTTGTTCTACGGCCAAGTCTTGAACTGGCAGTTGATCGATGACGCGGATGGCTACCGTACGTGTGCCGTGGGGGGCGAGGCGTGTGCGGGGTTGTTTTCGATGCCGGCGTTTTTCCGCAAGATCAAGATGCCATCCTTCTGGATGACGTACATCGCGGTGGACGATGTCGATGCGGTCGTGGCGCAGGCCAAAGAGCTCGGGGCGAAGGTGGAGCTGGAGGACACCAACCCGCTCGGCCGGATCGCGCTGATCCGCGACCCCGCGGGCGCGGGGTTTACGTGTTTCCAAGGCGACGCCCCTTCCGCCGTGTCGCCCGACCGTCAACCCGGCCGCTGGGCGTGGAGCGAGTTGTTCGTCTCCGACCTCGCCAGCGTTCAGACCTTCTACGAAACGCTCTTCGGCTGGTCACTCCACGCCGAAGCGGACGACCCCGACCGCTACGCGATCCATAACCGCGCCGGCCAGCGCATCGGCGCGGTGCAGGTCGCGTCCAACGACGTCAAGGGCGACAAGGAATACTGGGGCTCGTTCTTCGCCGTGCCTGACCTCGATAAGGCGGTGCAACAAACCCAGTCCCTCGGCGGCCAAGTCCTCTACACCCACACCAACCACGACGGCACCCACCACCTCATCCGCGACCCGCAAGGCGCCGCCTGCTACCTCACCCAATCCGGCAATGCCCCCACTCCCGGAAGCAGTCATACTCCGGTGACCTCCACCGCAAATTCCGGGGCCGGCACCTCCGTCTTCGCCAAGTGGCGCACCATCCTCGGCCTGATCCTCGTCTACCTCGCCGTGCTGACCGAGACCTCGTGGGTCTGGGGCGTGCTGTTTCTCATCTGGGTCCTCCCCGACCTCAAGACCGGCGTGACCCACTTCATCGAACCCGTCCCCCGCCGCGGCCACCCGGTCCTGTACTGGACGATCGTCATCACCTGGATACTCATGTCGGGCTACATGCTGCTCGAACCACTTCTGCGTTTCTAAGCTGGCCGTCTGCCTGAAGATCTTTTGTAGGGTGGGAATGGCCCACCCTACGATAACGGGATTTTCACCGCCCTGTTCAGCCGATACCGATGAACCCATTCCGCTCTCGGCACCAAGGACTTGCGCCTACGCATTCACCACAGCGAAGTAGTGATCGAGAAAGGCTTGGGTATCCACATCGATCGCGATGCGGTGGAGTTGTTGCACCGAATCCGGATTGAAGGTGGTCACCCCCCGCAGGTACGGCGAATCGGTTTCAACGCGGACACGCCCCGATTGGTAGCGGCAGAGTTCCGGTTCGGCAATGACCGCGGCGGCGAGTGGGTCATGGAACGTGGTGTATGGGCGTTCTCGAAACCAGATTTCCGCAAACTCGCCCACCAGAGGTAACGGATCCTTCCCTTCCATGAAACGCCGCCTTGCCTCGTCACTTGTGAGTTGACACCGCTGGGTCACATCAAGCCCCACCGACAAATGATTGGGACAGTTGGCTTCGTATACCACCGCTGAAGCATACGGATCACAGCGGACGTTCCATTCTTTATCCCCCGGCCCGCTGCCGTGTTGGCCGTGCTGATCTGCGGGGAAGCCGGTGAATGTCCCGCTCATCAGCACCAGTTGCCCAAGCAGCGAAGGGATCTCCGGATCCATGCGGAACAGCAGAGCCAGGTTGGTCAACGGCCCGATGGCGAGCAGCGTGACCTCGCCGGGGTTGGCCCGGATGGTCTGCTGCAAAAATTGGATGGCGTCGGCTGGAAAGTTCTTCCGGTGCGCCCGGCCCGCTAACGCTTCGTACTGAGGCACGCTGTTCTGCCCGGGGCCGTGGAAGAAGGGGCCTTTCGCCCCGGCGTGGATGGGGATGTCACCGCGGCCCGCAGCTTCGCACACCGCCGCGGCGAGCGCGGCACGCTGCTGGGTGTCTCCGGTGCAGGTGGTGATCCCAAGCAGGTCGAACTTGGTTTGCTTGAGCAGATAGGCCAGCGCGATCGAGTCATCGATGTCGGAGCCGATATCGGTGTCGAGAAGGATTTTCGTTTTCGACATACATAGAGCTTAGCCTCACGCGGTAGCCATTGCGCCCCGCGACACCAATCGTGCCCCCAGGACGTGGCGGGGTACTACGTGGACGATCGTACCGTCATCACCTGGCTATAGATCTCAGGCTGCATACTGTTCGAACCGCTATCCGTGTCTTCTGCCGCTTGACCTTGGGCTGAACGCGAGACGCCAATCAGAACAATTGCTGCTGCACCGGCTCTGCGTTAAACGGCGATTGGTTCAGCAGGCGGATGTAGAGCGATTCGAAATGGAACACGCCAAGATGGCTGCCGTGCCAGATGCCCAGGCCCAGCTCGGTTTCACCGTACTGCTCGGTGGCCAGTTCGTGGTCGTTGACCATTAGGACCCCGTTGACGAAGCAGCGTAGGCGGTTGTCCCAACGCTGGAGCGTGATCGTCATGGTCTGAGCGTTGGTCGGGTGGCCGAGATTCAAATCGTCTTCGGGCTCGAGCTCGGGGTCCTGGAGGTAGATGCCCGCCTCGTCATTGCGAGCGGCGAAAACCATCGTGGACTGATACGGCTTGCGGCCTACGGTGGGCGTGAGCACGAAGCCCGCGCCGCCCCAGAACGAGCCGTGGAACCCCTCGGGTACGGTTAGGGTGAGCTCGGCCTCGTAGCGTGCGCCGAGGTTCAGGCCACAGAAAAGGCGGGCCTCCTTCTCGCCATTGGCAGTCACTTCGATGCCTTGTTCGGCGTCCTTGGCGAAGCCGCGTGAGGGCCGCCAGCCTTCCAGGCCATACTCGAGCACATCGACTCGCTGACCGCTCCAGAACGCGCGGTCCCAGGCGGCCAGGCGTTTGAGGTCACGGATGTGGACTTGTGCCCAAGCATTCTCTGCTTTCGCTTCGGCTTCTTGGAGCGCCTGCTCGGCCATGTCGTAGCGTTCGGCGTTGAGCCAATCCTTGGCCCGCTCAAAAGCCTCCAAAGCCTGGGGCTCGCGCTGAATCGCGAACGCCCCGATATCCCACCGCTTGTCGATGCCGATGTAGTAGGGCTTGTATAGCCGATCGGGGTCTTGGCCGAGCTTGGCGAAGTAGTCCCATTGAGCCTCGGGCCGACCGGTCCGGCGGGCCAGCCGGAAGCCACGCGACCAGCACCAGTCCGCGGGACGCGCGGCGGTGGGCTGGGCGGCCCGCGTCTCGAAGTAGGTTTGGAGCATCTTCCAGACTTCGTCGGCTTCGCCGTCCATAGCGCCGGGGGCGATCAGGTCGTAGTTGTAGTCGCGGATGAGGTCGGCGATCCCACGCTCAAAGCGGTCGGGCAGGTCGGTGTCGTACCGCCCCGCCTCAAAAGCCCGGCGGGCGATCGCCAGCATCGCCACCTCATTGCCGCCCCAGCGTTTGCGGCTGGCCCACTGCAGATTGATGTAAGCCTTGCTGTCTTGCCAGTCGGCCCGCATGGCGTGTTCAAACCATTCGACCTCTCTATCGTTGCCCTGCCCCATACTCACCGTGATGAGCTCGGTGGCGGGGGTTGAGCGTTCGGGGTGCAGGGCTAATGCTGCGGTAAATTCGTCTTCGGCAAACTGCAGATAGACCCCGAACTTCCGCCACTGATCTTCGGCGACGTCTTTCCCCCACTTGCTGCTCCGCGCCTGCCAGGCACTCTGGATAAAAACCATCCCCCGCAACACATGGGCCAGCCACTGCTTGTCTGGCTCGACCCGCTCAGACGCAAGCATCAGATCCGGGAGCTGCGTGTTCTCGATGTCGTCCACGTAATACCGGAACAGCTCGGCATAATTCTCCTGATCGTTGGGCGAGAGCAACACGTTCTCCGCGAAGAGCAGGGAATACTTATTGCACGCAGCCAATCGATCTTTCCGGGCCCATTCCTTGTTGCCCGAAGAATTGTTGCGGGCCAACACGCTACGCATAATCCAATGCTCGGTACACAGCAGCACCCGCTCAAACCGGTCTGGGTTACCCGCTTCTGTGGCGAATCCACGCATCGCTTCCTGGATCTCGAAATGCTCGGTTCGGAAACGTGTTTTCCGATCGGGATCGACCAACATGCAGAAGTAATCGAGGTAGGGCTCATCCGCTCCGGCGTCGATCAACGCGGCGCGGCGCTCCGCCAAGTCGGCCATGCTCGGCAGACCCTTTGGACGGGGGTGGTAGGCGTGGTCGTCATAGGCCAAGTAAGACGCAAAACCGTCAATCAACGCGATCGCTTCGTCACGCCAAGGCACATCAGCACGCCCATAGGTCTCGTAGCCGCCGAGGAACTGATCTTGATAGAACGTCCGCCGCCGTTCGGGACGCGTGGGACGGTTCTCGCCTTGGAGTTGGGCTTCGTGTAGAGCGTCCTGCTGTGACGAACCCGTGACGGCGAACATCGCCGCAAGTAACACAAGAGTGAAAAAGCGTAAACCGTGATTCATCATCTAAGCCTCCGGAGCTGAAGGGCAGACCCAGCTTAACGGAGGCTTAGGGTGGAGTCACGGAAATCGTGAATCAGACCGGGACGGGTGAGTTTGCAGACGTGGGCACAGCCGCGGGCTTCACCGATGACTTCTTCTGCCGATCCTTGATCCACGACTTGATCGCATCGCGATCCGACTTCCACGGCCCGCTTGCCCGGCGATCCAAGAACGCGGTGAACAAGGCGTTGAGCGTATCGGACAAGGCGACCACGAGTTCGAGGCGGCGCTCGGTGAGCTCGCGGGCGGTCTCGACGTCTTCGATCTCGGGGAGCGCGGCACCGCTGACGACGAACTGGTCGCCCTGCAACGTCAGCTCCCACTGATGCTCGGCATCCGCGAGGATGAGGCCGGCCTTGCGGGGCCACTTACCGGTGGTCAGGGCGTCGCCGGCTTCGGGGAGCTTGGTCGGGTTGTCGCCGCGGAGGGTCTGCTTGCCGGTGAGGTCCCAGGCGCAGTCCATATCGAGGGCCTTGTCGATCGCAACAAAGATGTCGCCCGCGGTGGTTTTGAGGGTGGGGGTTTCGGCGTTCTTCTCGCCGTGCCACCACAGCCACATCAGGAACTCATTGCCGAGGTAGTCCTTGAGGTCGACCGACTTGGCGATCCACGGGAGGACGGGCAGCGAGCCGTCGCCGAACGACGGCGCCTCGTCATCCTCAGCGGGCCGCGGCGCATCCGGCGGCGCGGTGAAGGCGGACGGCTGGAGGTCTTCGTAGTCGCGGCTCTTGCCCTGGGCCTTGATCAGGTTGCCCGCCAGGACGCCGGCGCTGAGGTTGTCGAGTTCGACGGCAAAGGCGTGACGCATCAGACGCGAGAGGTGCTCGATTACGGTGGTGCCGGCCGCGCCGCAGTACAGCGTTTGGCTGGCGAAGTCCCAGAGCACGGGCACGATCTTGGACTTGCGGTACTTGCCGCTCGCTAGCTCGTCGCGGATCTGCTGGTTGGCGGTCTCGCGGGCTTCGCGCTTCTCGCTCTTGGAGGGGAAACCGGTGGGGTTGCCCGACGCGGCGGCCTGCTCGTTCATCACGCGGTAGGCCTTCTTCACGTCGGCGGGGACTTTGTGGGTGTCCATCCGCAGGGCGAAGAGGGCCATGCCGTTGCCGGGCGTGCCGAAGCCGTTCTTGTCGTAGGTGAACTGGGTGTCGAAGAGGTGCACGCCGGTGGTGAAGCCGGCCTCGACCTCGTCGGGCTCGCCCAGCTCGTGCTCGCGGAAGCGCGACTCGCTGAGGATCGAGAGGAAGGCGTCATCGACGTGCGACGGGGCGTCGCCGTTGACGTGGAAACGGGTGAATGTGACACGGCCGGAGTCAAAAGGCATCGCGGAATTGTACCGCTGCGAAGCGTCACATTGGGGTGTCTGGCAAGGTGTCGGCCACGTCGTGGATAACTTGTCGGCAGGTGGCGGTGCGGTGTCCTGGAGATGGCGGGATGTTGTCGGTAACTCACCGTTTAGCGGGCGACGCGAAGCGTCCCGCGTTCCGATGGTGTCCGCATGACGCGGGGCACTTCGTGCCACCCGCTAAACGCCTACGTCGGTTGGGGTGAATCAAATCTCGCGCGGCGGCGGGTCGGCGCTGGGCAAACAGTCGGCCACGATCCGCCCCACGCCCAGCGTGCCGTACAAGCCCAACAGCCACCACGACGGGCCCACGATGAAGCCCATGATCGCCAGCGGATACGCCACGGCACACGACACCCAGAACACCTTGCGGCGCGACGCCATCGAAATGCCCGGCCGCAGCGTGGGGAGCATGCAGATGAGCACGTACCCCGGGAAGAACACGCCGTAGACCAGCAGGAACAGCCGATAGCCGACCTCGCCGAGCGTGAGGCTGCCCCCGTCGGCCGTGGGCAGCGTCCAACCCGACTGTCGGCTGAGCACCGCCCAGGCGAGCGCCGCCAGCATCAACCCCGCGAACCAGAAGAACGGCCAGCGGTCGCGCTTCTCCACCACCGCGAAGCGCTCTCGGCTATGCACCAGCAGCGTGAACGCCACCTGCACGCCGATGTGGATCGCCAGGATCGCGGTCCAGGATGGGGCGAGTTCGAAATCGGGATCACCATTCACGAGCGGACGCAGCAGCCCGGCGTACATCAGCGTGAACACGATCATGCTGCAGAACACCACGCCGAAGCCCACCGCAAACGCTATACGTCCCGTGCCCGGCCCGGTGCTGTACCGCGCCCGATGAAACGTCGGATCCAGATAAGGACACAGGAAAAAGCCCACCGCCAACCCCGGCGCGAGCAGCCAGAGGTCGAGGTCACCCAAGCGCGACGGCAATACGTCGGTGTTCAAATCCAGCCAAGCCCCGTCGAGCCGCCCCGCCATCGAGAAACAGCCCCACGACAGAATCGCCACGCCGATGCTCACCGCGGGCAGCCAGCTGCCCACGCGTTCGCGTCGGCTGCGGTCCATGATCAGCCACGGCACCACCCAGATCAGCGCCAGCCACAGGCCGTTGAACAGCCAAAACACCACGTACACCTGATACGCGATCGTCACCCCCGCAAACCACCGCAGCGCCCACGCGTGTTTCTGCGTCAGCTCCCAACTCACCCGTGGCGACTTGAGTACCGTGCCCATCGCCGCGGCGCCGATCACGTTGGGCGTCGCAAACACGATCCACCCCCACAACCCGAAGTCCCGCACGAGCATGATCGGCAGAAACATCCCGATCACCCACGTCCACGAACACCCCAGGAAACACGCCCACAACAACGCCGGGCCGAGGCCGGAGCGTGGGGTGGGGGCGGTGTCGGATTCAGAAACGGGCATCGCGGGATTGTAACGTGATGGGCAAGGTCTCACGCAAAGCCGCGAAGAGCGCAAAAGAAAAAACGACGACCGCCGCGAGTAATCAAATCATTTAATCAGTTGGCTTCACGTTGCGATCTTCGCGTCTTTGCGTGAGATCGAAACTTACTTACTTGCCTTCGCCGCGGCACGCTCGGCTTGCTTGGCTTTGCGGGCCCGGTACATCGCCTTGGGCGTGACGTGGAAGGTCGCGGTGGACATGCCGACCTTGCGTTCTTTTTCGTCTTTCTTCACGACCGCTTGGAGGATGGTCATGTCGACGGTGATGTTGAACTCGTCGCCGGACTCAACCAGCGGGTCGATGTCTTCGCGGGGGTCTACGCGGTAGATCGCCGGGCCGACGCACGGACGGCGGAACTTGTACTCCAGGTGCTTGCACACCACGGTGTAGTCGCTGCCACACTTCTGGAAGATGTACATGCCGCCGGCCACTTCGCTGTTGGCGAGCAGCGCCGCGCCCGCCATCGCGTTGTACCAGTTCTTGTTGAACCGGCTGAACGGGACGACGCACTCGAACGGGCCGTCGGTCTGCGTGTTTGCCTTGGCGTGGCGGAACTTGATGCCCGAGCGATAGCTGATCGGCAGGAAGAGGTACGAGCAGAGGCGGTGCCAAAAGTTGTTCTTGGTCGACAGCTCGGAGAACTTGTTCTCCGCCCACTGGGTGAACTTGCCCCACATGCCGACCTCGGGATCGACAAACACCGGCCGGACGGGCGGCGCCTTGGGCATCGAAGCGTTCACGGACTCGGGGGACACAGCGTCTGACATGGGATTCGTAGTCGGGAACGGATCAGCGTTCGCGACCGGCTCGGACGATTCGGCCGAGGGAGCGTCGGGGTTGGTGGTGGTCAATTGTTCCTGCGAACTCATTTCGCCTCAATCAGATTATATCGCCGCTCGGGGTTGGGGAGTACGCCGAACAGCAAAGTTCCACCATAACGCAAGTTGCGACGTAAGTCCCCCTGCGAAATGAAATTTCCGTTAACCCGGGCGTCCGATAGCCGCGTCATTACGCGTGGAATCGGTCAGCGGAACGGGTTGTGCGGGGCGTGGGTCGGGCCGTCGTCGTCGCCGTTGGCGTCCTGGCGTTCTTCGATCCACGCGCCCTGAATGGCTTCGAGGATCTGCTCGTTCACGTGAGTGTCCGGGTCGGGGTCGAAGCCGTCGAGCCCTTCGACCAACTCGCGCAGCTGGGTAAACCGCACCGACAGCGGATCGATGTCCGGGTGGGCTTCGTCGAGCTCGATCGCGATGTCTTCGATGTCGGTCCAGTTCATTTGGGGCTTGGGTATTGGGGCTTAGGTGTTGGGATGGGGATCGGGCGGTAAGGAATACTCCAAATCACCAGGACGCTTGGGGCGTTTTCCCAAGTCCCTAATACCCAAGCCCCCAACACCCACCTACGACAGGTTCACCGGCATGACGACGTACAGGAAGTTCGGCCCCGTCCGCATTACGCCGGGCTTGTTCGGGCCCTTGAGCTCGAGCTGGACCTGGCTGTCGTCGATCACCTTCAAAGCATCGAGCAGGTAGGCGGGGTTGAAGCCGATCTCGACCGCGTCGCCGGTGTATTCGGGCATCGGCACGTGGATCTCCGCCTCGCCCATCTCCGGGGCACGGCTGGAAAGCGTCAATCCCTCAGCATCGAACGCCATCCGCACGCCCTTGGACTCTTCGTTGGTCAAGAGGGCTGCACGACGCACCGCCGAGATGAACAGGTCGGTCGCGAGAGTGGCTTTCTTGTCGCCGTCTTTGGGGATGACATCCGCGTAGGGCGGGAAGTTGCCTTCGACCAGGTTCGACACGAGCACCGCGTCGTCGGTCTGGAACAGGATCTGGTTGTCTTCGACCTTCACCGCCACGCTCTGCTCGGCATCATCAAACAGACGCAGCAAGAGGTTCAGGGCCTTGGTCGGGACGATCGCCGAGCGGATCTCGTCGTTGGTGGCTTTGCAGGTGCCCTTGGCCAAGGCGAGGCGGTGGCCGTCGGTCGCGACCACGGCGAGCTTATTGCCCTGCCGCTCGACCAGGACGCCGTTGATCGCGTAGCGCGAGTTTTCCCGGGCGGTCGCGAAGAGGGTCTGGGCGACCAGGCGGTGCAGATCGCCAGCGTTGATGGTGAAGTCGGGGTCGCCGTCGAAGGCGGCGGTGGCAGGGAAGTCGGACGGCGGGTGGCCGAAGATCTTGAACTTCGAGTCTTGGCCGACGATATGGGCCACGTCCTGCTCGGTGGTGAGCGTGAGGGTGGGGTCGATCGATTCGCGGGTGATCTGCTGAAGCTTGTCGGCGGGGATCAGGGCTTCGCCGGGCTGTTCGACCTCGACGCGGGGGGTGGACAGGCGGACCGAGACCTCGGTGTCGGTCGCTTCGAGGACCAGGCCATCGGTGTTCCCGGTCAGTTTGACGCAGGTGAGCACGGGTTTGGGGGTCCGGGCGACGACCACGCCGGCCACCAGGCCCAGCGATTCCACCAACGCACCACGGTCACAGATCACTTTCATCTTGGTCTTGCCTGTTAAAAAAGAGGTTTCTAGAACGAGTTAAGGTACCTGCGGGGGGGGCCAGCGGCAAATAAAGGTGGGGGACTTAGGGGCTTGGGGGTTAGGGGCTTAGG
>JBCCWB010000132.1:0-11983 GCA_039194345.1 Planctomycetota bacterium | reverse complement strand
CCCATACTTCAGGCATAAGCTCAATATTTGCCATACCCCCTGGAACACCGAACCATGCAACGTCAAACTTCACAACGAGTTGCGATTGAGCACACGCTAACCGAAGCTGGCCGACCCTTGGGGCCGCAGGAAATCTTTGATCGCGCGCGAGAACAGGTGCCTTCACTTAATCTGGCCACGGTGTACCGCACCGTAAAGCGTATGGTCGAGGAAGAGGCGATCGCGCCAGTCGAGCTGCCGGGCGAGCCGCCACGGTATGAGCTGCAATCCGTGGCGGACCACCACCACCACCACTTCCATTGCCGTCAATGCAACGCCGTGTATGACTTAAACCATGGCTGCGTAAAGGGCTTGGCCTCACTTCTGCCGAAAGGATTTCGCATGACAGGGCACGATATTGTGCTCTACGGGATATGCGAGTCGTGCGAGAAATAGGCCTGACGACGCCGGAGGTGTTGCTGCATTCGTGCACGAGCGACCCGCGGCGAGGCATACATCCAGAAGATCAGGCACTCACCACTGGCATCATCTGAACGCGCCGCGTCGGCGTTGCGGCTTGGGCCGCGCGGTCGCGCTCCATGTCCTCGAGCATCGGCAGGTCTTCGCCCTGACGGATCAGGCGGGCAGAGTTGAAGATCACCACGATCGAGCTGACGCCGTGTGAGATCGCAGCGATGAGCGGGGTGACATAACCCAGGCCGAGCAGGACCAGCATGGTGAGGATGTAGAGCATCACGAAGATGATGTTCTGCCGGATCACCCGGCTGGTCGCGCGGGACAGACGAACCAGGAACGGCAGGCGGTTGAGCTGGCTGTTCATCAAGGCGATGGACGCCGCGTTGATGGCCACGTCCGAGCCGGCCGCGCCCATGGCCACGGAGATGTCCGCCGCGGCGAGCGCGGGGCCGTCGTTCACGCCGTCGCCGATCACGGCCACGGTGTGGCCACGCGCCTTGAGTTGTTGCACGATGTCGAGCTTATCGCCGGGCAAAGCCTCGGCGACCATATCGGTCAGGTTCAGCGCTTGGGCTGTTTGCTGGGCGGGACCTTGGCGGTCGCCGGTGACCATGATGCGCTGATGGAGCCCCAAATCGTCGAGCTCTTCCAGAGCCGACGCCGCGCCCTCGCGGGTTTGGTCGGACAACCCGATCCACCCGAGGCATCGGCCTTCCTCGGCCAGCATCAAAATACTCATGCTGCCGATCTCATCCATCAGGCCGTCGGGAACCGCAACGCCGGATTCACGGATCCAGGACTCACGGCCCGCCATGACCTTTCGGCCTTGGAATACACCACGAACCCCGCGACCCGCCACTTCTTCAAAGTCTTCCACGTCGACCAACTCGACCTTGGCTTTCTCAGAAATCGCAACCACGGCCCGGGCCACCGGGTGTCTGGAGTTCTGCTCCAGCGACGCAGCCACACACAACAAGTCCGCGGGCTCGGTGCCGGGCGCGGGGAACAGCCGGGTGACCGCCAGATCGCCGGTCGTCAGCGTGCCGGTCTTGTCGAAAACAATCGCGGTCAGGTTACGCGCCACCTCGATGTCCGTGACGTTCTTGATCAATACGCCCAAACGGGCCGCGGCGCTAAGCGATGCCACCGCCGCCAAGGGGCCGGAGATGATGATTTCCATCGGGCAAGCGATCAGCAGAAGGCTGATGACCTGCGACATGTCTTGGGTGAAGAACAACACGATCGCAGCCAGACACAAAATCACGGGCATGTAGTAGCCCGAGAAGCGGTCAAGCATCTGTGCGACCGGGGTCTTGTGGTTCGCCGCATCGAGGATCAAGGCTTGCACCCGGCCCAGCGTACTTTCGGCCAATGGCTTCTCGACCTCGATCTCCATTAGGCCCGTCAGGTTGATGCTGCCGGCAAACACCTGGTCCGAGGTCGACTTATCCACGGGATGCGATTCACCGGTGATGTACTTTTCATCGAGCGAACTCGCCCCAGACAACACCCGGCCGTCACACGGCACCTGGTCGCCCGGGCGCACCACGACCCGATCACCGGGGTCTAGCGAGGTCGCCATGACTTCTTCTTCCGTGCCGTCTTCCTTCAAACGCGTGGCCCGCTTTGGCGAGACGCGCATCAGCGATTCGATCGTCCGGCGAGCGCCCGTGGCGGTGCGGTGCACAATCAGCGACGCAAAATACATAAACAGCGCGATCGCCGCGGCTTCCAGATAGCGGGCCGAGGCAAATGAACCCAGGAAGGCGAGCATGACCAGCGCTTCGGTGTGCTGGTCCTGGCTCTTGTAGCCCATCATGCTCCGGATGGTGTTCCAGGTGACCGGGGTGCCGAGGCACAGCGCAGCCAGCATCGCCAGGATCGCGGGCTGCTCAGCCGTGTCGAACAACGGGTAGGCCGCCAGCGCGCAGATCAACAGAACCGTGCCGATCATGACCACGATCAGCTGCGGGTCGAGCTTGGCCCGCTCCTCGTTCAGAACTTCGCTTAATTCTTGTTGCGGCGCGTCTTCACTGGAATAACCGCTGCTTAGCTCAGCAGTCGCACTGTTATTCATAAGATCGGTTTCCAATATTTAATTCATAACGAAATGCGGGCGCCCGATAGCGTCCGTGAGAGCCCCATAGTATAGGTCGTAATCTAAGCCGAGGGAAAGCTCTAGCCCTTCGCCAAGAGAGCGGCGATTTCCTCTCGGTTCAGCGAGCGATCAATCTCTTGGAGGATGCGCTCCTGATCCACCGCCCCGGGCTTGGTCAGCCATTCCATGCGGTTGTCCCGGCGGTGGGCCGAGGGCCGGAACGAGACCTCCTGATTCGCGATCTCGATGGATTGCCAGCCGCTGTTGGTGTGGAATACCCCCTTGAGCCGCATGATTTCGTTGCCCTCGACGCCCTGGTAGCAGATCCGAATGAGGTTGACGAGCAGTACCTCCTGATCGAAGCGTCGCTCGGCATCGAGGATGAATCCGCCGGGGTGGACTTGCGGATCATGGTCGTGGCCATGGTCATGAGAATGATCGTGGCTGTGGTCATGATCGTGGGTGTGATGGCCCGCACACTCCGGCTCCTGCGCCGCCGGGTTTTCAGTGGCAAACAAGTCCGCGGGCAGCTGACCGTGTGACGTGGTGATCACGCGTAGCTTTGGCGGATCGAGTTTGGACGCCCATTGCCGGGCCCGCTCGATCTTCGCTTCGCTGGCTTGGTCGCATCGATTGAAGACCAGGATGTCAGCGGCCTCGCAGAACACGCGGTAATAGCCCATCCGCTCATACGTTTCCTCATCAAACGCAGCCGCATTCAGCATCACCACCGTCGGCTGCAGGCTGATGTTCAGCTCAGCCTGCGCGCCCCGCAGCATATCGGTCACCTGCGACGGCGCCGCCATGCCGCTGGGCTCAATGATCAGCCGATCAAGGTCCTGTTCGGCGAGCAGGCGATTGATGCAACCGGGAAGCTCCGCCAGCATCGTGCAGCAGATGCATCCTCCGGGAACGTTGAGCACCTTGGTCCCGGGGGCCTCGGCTTGCAGCGTGGTGCTGTCTAAACCGACCGGGCCGAAGTCGTTCACCAGCACGCCGACCCGCTGACTGCCCGCGTTCTGGCGGAGGTAGTCGAGGATCGCGGTGGTTTTACCGACCCCCAGAGGGCCCGCAATGATGTGGCAAGGTGTATTGACCATGAGATTCACGCTAGGCGGCAACGATCTGTGAGGTCAGAGCTGGGTGGGGTTCGGCGCGTCGCCGTACACCTTTTCGGGCTCGAATACTTTTTCCGTCTCGGTGAAATTCAGCGGCTTGCCGGTCTCATCCGCAAAGGGAACCGAGCGATAGAAGCAGGATCGGTAGCCCACGTGGCAGCTCGCGCCGCCCTGGACATCCACGCGGATCCAGATGCAATCCTGGTCATCGTCGATCCGGATCTCACGGACGATCTGCACCAGGCCGCTCGTCGCGCCCTTGTGCCAAAGGCACTTTCGGCTTCGGCTCCAATAGACCGCTTCGCCGAGTTTGATGGTTTGGGTGAACGCTTCCTCGTTCATGTAGGCGTGCATGAGCACTTCGCCGGAGTTGAAGTCCGTGGTCACCACGGGGATCAAACCCTGCGCATCGAACTTGGGGGCCAGTTCGACGCCTTCTTCAACTTGCTCAACGCTTTGCCGGGGCGCAAAAGATACATCACTCATTGACTTACTTTCCTAATCCTTCTTGGTTGTGGTTGACGGGTGACCGATGGTCTAGCGTGACGCGGGATCAAAGATCGTCCGCGCTGATCACGTCCGGCCCGGTGCCCGTATGTTTCTCATAAACGCCATCACCGGCTTTGACGTACTTCGTCATGCCGTTGGCCTCGAGGTTCTTATCTGACAGCCGTTCCCGGGCCGCGGCTTCCGACCACTGCCCGCCAAGGTTGGGGGGCTGGATCACGCGGCGCACCGGCTGGCCGGTCGTGGGGTGCTTGGTCAGCGGGTCGTCGGACATACTCTGCATGACTTCGAAGACCTGGCCAGCCTCGCCATCGTCCAACACGACTTCATATACATAAATCGGCATGATTAAGGCTCCTGTCCCGGCGGGTTAGTCTCCGCAGCCGTCCGTGCCGCAGCAGCTGCCGCCGCCGAAACCGGTCAATTGGTCGGGCCGACGCGCCATCACGATCCCGGTCCCGAGCTGTCGCTGGACCGGTGCCTCACGCTCGGTTTCGCCCAGCTCGATCGAGGCGATTTCGCACAACTCGCCCCAGTTGTCCGGCCGAACACTCATCGAGTGAAAAGCGGAGACGACGCGTCCGTTCGTCGGGCAAAAATAGTCGTAGGTTGGCACTAATTACTCCTCGCTGCTGGTGGTATTTCGGCACTCACGGCACCGGCCCATAAGAATGATTTCATGCTGCTTAAGCTCGAAGCCTTGGGGATGAGGCGCTCCACCCCTTCGGGGCTTCCGATTACATCAAATACGGTATGTCACTCCACACACTCGAAGTGATGGTGTTGCGGCTTGTCCGCAGTCTCGAAACGCCTAGGCCCACGTGGCAGTTCGACCGCGACCAAATCTCCTCTTTCCAAGCCTCGATTCAACATCCGATAGACTGTTGCAAGGCCGATCCCGGTATCCCTGAGCAGCGTGTGCAGGTCCGTCGCCGACAAAGGCCCCACAGCCGCATGAAGGACGTCCATCATGGCTGTTCGGTACCGGCAATACTAACCCATCGCTATATGATAATAGGCTATCAACAACAGTCAATCCACCCTCGATAAGGCACGACAGCTACATCACTCTATAACCAAGAAGGACACTGAAGCAGTGCACTTCTAAATCAAAAGAAGCGGCAAATCATCGAACAGTGCTCAAAGCACTCGAGTTGACTGCCAATACCACCAACGCCCCGCATCCCACAGAACGTGAGCTTTCCAACTCATCTATGTTAAGCCTCTCGATTCGGCTCTATGAGTACGGAATGCCCCTCCCCTCCGCATCAATAAAGCGGGTAACCGGATTCGAACCGGCGACATTCAGCTTGGGAAGCTGACGCTCTACCAACTGAGCTACACCCGCATGATAGTTTGACCTAATCGTAGCAAAATTTTTGGCTCATAAACCAGCGGGCTTAGTGCCGCCAAGCTATTCACCATTACCGATATTGTGTTAACTCACTCAAGCTAAGCCATCTACGGAAAGTGTTCAGCGGCCAACCAAAACGCCACAAGATTGTGAATAACCAAATAATCGGGTCCTGTTCACCCCGTCACACCCAGGCCCGCGGCGATGGTGTTGACGCTCAGTAGTAGCGAAGGCAGCTTGGCCTTAGCCTGCTCATCTTTCTTGTCAGCAACCAAGGACCTCCAGTGTTTAAGCATCTCGATCTGGGACTGGTGTACGGGTACAAGCGCTTCGTCGCGCATCGAAAGTACCGCGTGGATCCGCGGGCGGGCCACTTCTAAGGCAGCCCCGTACAGGTGTTGAAGCAACTCGCCGGTCAACGCGTACTCTTGCTCGATGCACTCCAACAAGGGGTCACGGGTCGCAGGGTCTTCGACCAGCGCGGCGTAGTCGCGCATCCGGTCTGGTGAGGCCATCATCCACGCCGTCGCTACGTTACTGACGAGATAGTGGAATGGGGGCCAACGGTCATCGGTCTCACTCTTGGCACGAACGAGGCGTTCCATCGCGTCGGGATCGTTGGTAGCCAGACCGTGCATCGCGCTGCCGAAGCCGAACCATCCCGGGAGCATAAAGCGCGACTGGTTCCACGCGAAGACCCAGGGAATTGCGCGGAGATCGCCCAGTGTACGGCGGCCGGAGCGTCGGGGTGGACGCGAGCCGATACGGCTAGCTTCGATGACATCGATGGGCGTAGCCGCCCCGAAAAAGTGGATGAAGCCCGGCGACTCGAGCAACCCCCGATAGGCCTTTCGGCTGCTTTCGCTGAGACGGTCCATGACTTCTGAGAGGCCATCCCCCACCGAGTTGGGGTGGTGATCTCGGATCCGAGCGGCCAAGGCCCCCGCGCCCAGGAATTCGAGGTGGTGCGCCGCGGTGACACGGTTGGCGTACTTCTGCGAGATCGTCTCGCCCTGTTCGGTCACGCGCAGCCGACCGCTCGCACTACGCCGTGGCAGGGCGCGGACGAAGCGGTGTGTCGGACCTGATCCACGGCCGATAGAACCGCCCCGGCCGTGGAAGAAGCGGATATCAACGCCGTGCTTGCTCGCAACGTCCACGATCGCCTGCTGGGAGCGGTGGAGCCCCCAGAAGCTGGCAACGATGCCGCCGTCTTTGCTGCTGTCGCTGTAGCCGACCATAACCTGCTGCACCGGCCGTTCACCGCCACGCTCGATGCGTTGCCGATCAAGGCTCGCCTGAACAAGCGGGTGCGTCAGATAGTCGTCGAGAATCGCCGGGGCCGCTTCAAGGTCATCAATGGTTTCGAACAGGGGGACGATTTCGAGGGGGCACCAATGCTCGCCCGCTTCATCGCGAAGAAGGCCCGCATCCCGAGCCAAGAGGTACACCGCCAGCAGGTCCTCCGCGTTGCGGGTCATGCTGACGATCAAAGCCCCCAAGCCCTCAGTGCCAAAGCGTTCGGCGTGGCTGGAAAGCGCGCGATACGCCTGCAACACGGCTTGAGCCTCCCCGTCCGGCACATCGCGCTCCCCGGTGAATGGCCTCACGGTCTCCAGCTCTTGCTCGAGCATCGGCCGACGCCGATCGCGCGACCAATCCGGGTAGGTCTCAGCATCAGGCACACCCGCTCGCTGCAATAACGCCGCCAACGCCCGGTCGTGGAAGGCACTGTTCTGACGGACATCGAGGACCGCCATGTGCAGACCAAAGCAGTTGACCGACACCAACACGGGGTCGACCTCCCGCTCGGCCAGACGGGTCGCCCCGACTTCGACCAGCGAAGAACGCAACCGATGGAGGTCCTCGATCAGATCAGATGCCCCCGCGTATCCGCCAACTTCGGGGGCACGCTTCAGCCGAACCCGCATGAGGTTGATCCACTGCCGCCAGGGCTCTTCGGAGTTGCGACCGCGAGCCTTCTGGCCGGCCTTGCCTAGCTGCTCGACCCGTTCTTCAATTGCGGCGGGCAACGAAGACGGCACTGGCTGCCGCCCCACCGCCAAGCTCAAACTAGAAGCGAGGCCGGCCAGTTCGCCATCGAAGAGATCGACCGCGGTGTCACGCAAGAGCGCAAGCGTCTCTTCGGTGACTTCGGCGGTGACACCCGGGTGGCCGTCACGGTCTCCGCCAACCCAGGTACCGAACCGGACTTTCGGCAGCGCCGCACTTCCCTCGAGCATCTCGGGCGGCAGACCACAGCTACGCCACGCATCGCGCACGCGGCGTGAAGCCCAGGGCAACACCGCGGGGAAGACTTCATGGAGGAAGTACAATACCAAGCTCCGCTCGTCGGCGAGGCGCGGCTTCTCAAGATAGATTTCGCCGGTCCGCCACAGCCGCTCGAGACAGCTCTCGATGCTGGCCTCGAAGTCGGCCCTCTCGGCCGGGGTCCACATGCTGTTCTCAAGCTCGACGATGTGGCGGTAAAGCTGGCGGTGTTGCTCCAGTACCGTCTGGCGTTTGCTCTCGGTCGGGTGGGCGGTCAACACCGGCTCCACCTCGATCTGCGACAGCCACTCGGCCATCTCTTTGGGAGCGACGCCGTGGTTCTTCCCCTTGACGAACGCCTGCTCCCAGCTGCCCGACTCGGTCGATTTCGCACCGGTCACTTCGGCGTGACGGCGTTCCTGGGCGACCGCGTTCTCCTCGGCGTGGCTCAGCAGCCGGAACGCGATCGCCGATGCCTGGAGGCAATCTTCAATCTTTTCTGCAGGAAAGTACGGGTCCACAGCCGAAGCCGCCCCGCCCTCAGTGCCCCGCCACAGGGGTTGCCAAGGCAGATGCTCGGCGACCGGTTGGGCCCCGACACTCTCCAGCACGCGATCGAAAGCCGTCATCAAAACGCGCAGGCTCTCTAGCGCATGGTCAGATTCCTCGAACATCAGAGCATCCCTCAACAGTGGATTGAATAAGCAGGGCAGCCAAGGCGGGCGGGACCCGACCCCGGAGGCCGAGACACTATATCGCTTGATCCCGCTCAGGTGCAGACGCTGCTCTATTTAATACGTTGAGACGGATTTGCGGGCAGCTGTGAGGGCTCAGACCACCGTACAGCCCGCTGCTTTGAACAGCGAGGCGGCGGCTTCGGCCTGAGCGGGTGTCGCCGCGGGGGTCTCAGCGAGCGGGTAGTTCATATCAAGCCCCCGCCATTTGTCTCGCCCCATTTGGTGGAACGGCAGAACCTCAACACGCTCGACGTTGGACATCGGCGCGACAAAATCAGCGAGAGCCTTGATGTCCTCGGCACCATCCGTCAGGCCCGGCACCAAAACGTAGCGTATCCAGGCCGGACGATTGCTTTCGGATAAACGACGGGCAAAATCGAGGATCTCAGCGTTGTCGAAACCCGTCACTTTGCGGTGCTGCTGGGCGTCGTAAGCCTTGAGATCCAGCAGGATCAGATCGATATCATCGAGATCCTCATCGGTGAGTCGTTCGCCCAGATAGCCATTGGTATCCAAGGCCGTATGCAAACCGAGTTCGGATCTGACGCGACGTATGAGTTCCAGGGCAAAGGGTGCTTGGACCAGCGGCTCACCCCCCGAGACGGTGAATCCCCCGCCGGTGGACCGAAGGAACGACGCGAACCTGCCGGCATCGGCCACGACCTCCGCGGGACTCTGACGCCGTCCGTGGTTGACCGCCCAGGTGTCGGGGTTATGGCAATACTGGCAACGTAAATGGCAACCCGCAAGCCAAACGACGTAGCGAAACCCCGGCCCGTCAACCGTGGACGCGTTCTCCTGACTATGAACCCAGCCTAGGCGTGCATCCAGTTCCTGCCCCGCAGCTTCGTGCGCTTGGGGCAGAGGCATGCCGTCAGATTCGTCCGCGTCGTTGGGGATCGCCATTTACACGAGCAGTTTAATACAGACGCCGGACGATCTTCACATCAACGGGAACAGAAGACACAACTTTTGCGACAAAAATATCGGCCCGACCCCGACTCAGAGCTTGGCGTGGAACGTACGGCTCACAATATCTCGCTGCTGCTCCTGGGTGAGCTTGACAAAATTCACCGCGTAGCCGCTGACGCGAACGGTGAGCTGCGGGTACTTCTCGGGCTGCTCCATCGCATCGAGTAGCGTCTCGCGATCCAATACATTGACGTTCATGTGGAAACCGCCGGTGCCGAAGTAGCCGTCAAGACACGCCGCAAGGTTCTTCACCTGATCCTCACGGGAGGATCCGAGCGCCGACGGCAAGACGGTGTTGGTCAGGCTGATCCCGTCCAAAGCTTGATCGTAAGGCAGCTTGGCGACCGAGAGAGCCGAGGCGATATAGCCTTCCCGATCTCGGCCGTGCATCGGGTTAGCGCCGGGAGCAAAAGGTTCACCGGCCTTCCGCCCATCCGGCGTCGCGCCCGTGGATTTGCCGTAGACCACATTGGATGTGATGGTCAGCACACTTTGGGTATGCACCGCGTCACGGTAGGTCGGATGCTTCCGGAGTTTGGCCATGAAGGTTTCGACCAGCCAGGTAGCGGTGGGGTCGACGCGGTCGTCGTTGTTGCCGAAGGCGGGATAGTCACCCTGGACCTCGTATTCGGTGACCAATCCGGTATCGTCCCGTTTCAGCTTGACGCCGGCGTTCTTGATCGCGGAAAGCGCATCCGTCACCACGGACAAACCCGCTATGCCGAAGGCCATGGTGCGTTTCGGGCTGTAGTCGTGCAGCGCCATCTCGATACGTTCGTAGGCGTATTTATCATGCATGTAGTGGATGCAGTTCATCGCGTTGACGTAGACACGGGCAAGCCACTCCATCGCATGGTCGTAGCGCTGCATGACTTCGTCGTAGTCAAGGGTATCGCCTTCAATAGGATCGAAGGCGGGCATGATCTGATCACCGGTAAGCTCATCCCGGCCGCCGTTGATCGCGTAAAGCAAGCACTTAGCCAGATTCACACGAGCGCCGAAGAACTGCATCTGCTTGCCGACTTCCATGCCGCTGACGCAACAGGCAATAGCGCTGTCGTCACCCCCCATTTCACGGAGCGACTCATCATTTTCATATTGTACAGATGATGTATCGATACTCACTTTGGCGCAGAACCGCTTAAATCCGTCAGGCAGCTTCGGGGACCAGAACACGGTCATGTTGGGTTCTGGGGCGGGGCCGAGGTTATAGAGCGTCTGCAGGAAGCGGAATGAGTTTTTGGTCACCAACGGCCGACCGTCAGCGCCGACACCCCCGATCGCTTCGGTCACCCAGGTCGGGTCGCCGGAGAACAGCGCATCGTATTCCGGTGTTCGCAGGAAACGCACGATACGCAGCTTGATCACAAAATCGTCGATGATCTCTTGGGCCTCGGATTCCGTAAGCGTGCCTTCATCGAGATCTCGTTGAATGTAGATGTCGAGAAATGTCGAAGTCCGGCCGAGCGACATCGCCGCCCCGTTCTGCTCTTTGACCGCAGCAAGGTAAGCAAAGTACGTCCATTGGACCGCTTCTCGGGCATTGGTTGCGGGCTCGCCGAGATCAAACCCGTAGGCAGCCCCCATTTGCTTAAGCTCGTTCAACGCCTTGATCTGCTCGGAGAGTTCTTCACGATCGCGGATCACCGATTCGGTGCTGTGGAGTTTGCTCAGCGAGGCTTTTTCGGCCTGCTTGGTTTCAATCAGCTTATCAACTCCGTAGAGGGCGACACGACGGTAGTCACCGATGATGCGCCCCCGGCCGTACGCATCAGGTAGACCGGTAACGAGATGTGCACTGCGGGCTTTGCGGATTTCTGGTGTGTAGACGTCAAATACACCGTCGTTGTGAGTCTTTCGGTGTTTGGTGAAGACCTCCGCAACCATAGGGTCGGGTTCGTAGCCAAAAGCCTTGAGCGAACCAACCACCATGCGCCAACCGCCGTTGGGGAAGATCGCCCGCTTGAGCGGGGCATCGGTCTGGAGCCCAACAATGATCTCTCGCTCACGGTCGATATAACCCGGCTCGTGCGCGGTAATGGACGACGGGATTTGACTGACGTCGAGAACACCTTTTTCCCGCTCAATCACGAACAAATCGGACAGTTTGGCCCACACCGCATCTGTACGTGGGGTTGAGCCTTGCAAGAACGTATCGTCGCCCGTGTAGGGCTGGTAGTTCTGCTGAATAAAGTCGCGGACATCGATGCCATCCAACCATAAGCCGCTCAAGAAGCCGCGGTAAGGACCTGCCGACGATTCAACGGCTTCAAAAGAAATTGGGCAAGGGGGTGTGACGGTGCTCATGATCGTGTTGCTCTCTGGGTAGGAGTCCAGCTTTCACTATCGGCAATATACTAAATATCTATTTTAATAATGGATTAACATATCCATAAAATAACAACATATCAAATAAACATCAACTCGATCAGGAAGCCGTACCGAATAAATTATCCAACTATTCGCACGT
>JBCCWB010000131.1:0-12001 GCA_039194345.1 Planctomycetota bacterium | reverse complement strand
GCCGGCGTCGATGACGCGCTTGATGCGGGCGGCGAGCTTGGTGTGGGCCTGGACGTGCCAGCGGAAGATGTCGCCGACGCTGAAGTGCGAGAGGTTGAGCTTTTTCTTGAGCAGCTTGGCTTGCGTGCCTTTGCCCGAGCCCTGAGGGCCCATTATGATGTACTTGTGCACGGGGTTACTCGTGGTTGGGGGGAGTGGCCGAGGCCGTGTCCTGGGGTGAGACCAGAGTATACCGCTGCGCGGGCCCGGGTCGGTCTGTGACGATTGGGCAAACCCCAAGGCCTGTGACGCGGCGTGCGGGCGTTCTCCGCGTAATTGCCTGGCCGGTGCAGGATTAGGAGACGGGGACTTCCGATAGCTCATTAGTCTCTGTCGGCACCTTGGCCCAGCGTGGGCGGCCGGGAGACTTGTTGGTTGGTCAAGACTCAGACGCGTCATATGCGAAGAGTGGTCGACATTTTCGTGGTGCTGATCGTCGTGGCGGTCGTGGTGTTCGTGGTGCAGTCGCGTCCCTCCACCGAGGACGAGGCCGTGACCATGGCTGGCGTTCAGCAGTCGCTGGAGCGGCTCTACGACCGGGCGTCCTACTACGGGGCCCTCGAAAACAGCCTTGAGAGCACCCGCACGCTGTGGCCCGTGGCGATGATGCCTGAATGGTTCGGCGATTCGTTGCCCGTCAACACACTCCTGCCCGGCGTGGTGACCGAGGATTCGCACCGCGTGGTCAGCCACCCCCGGCCGTGGATCGATGTCGCCCCGCCCGGAGACCAATCGTCTCACCCCCCGGACCCTGTCGCGGTCCGCCGTGGCCAAGCCCAGTTTTGGTACAACCCCAACATCGGCCTGTTCCGGGCCCGTGTGCCGTCCCACATCGGCGAAGACGAGGCGCTGGCGCTCTACAACGAGGTCAACGGCGTGGAGATCGCCCAACTCGAACGCGACACCAACCCCGCCCGCACCCCGCTGGCTTACACGCCCGGCGAGCCCCCCAGTGCCACCATGGCTTCCCGTGAACCCGAGCTCGCCCCGCGCACCGGCCCGTCGCTGTTCATGTCCGACACCAAGCCATCGCCCAACGATTCCCCTAAAGCGGCCCAGCCCGCCTCCCCCGAAGAGCCGGCCCGCACCCGTGGCCGCAGCCGTCTGAAAGATCAGACGCAGGGCTGAACCCCAACGACATTCTGTGAACACACGCCGCCCGTCCCCAGCGGGGCGGTGCCGCTACAATCCCGGCCATGCCCGAGATTGTTCAAACCGTGTTGCCCAACGGCCTGACCGTCGTGGCCGAGCCGATCCCCGGCGCGTCGTCGCTGGCGATGACGTTGCTCACCCCCGCCGGCCTCGCCAGCCAACCCGTCGACCAGCAAGGCGTTGCCCCGCTGCTGGCCGAGATGATCTGCCGCGGCGCGGGCGGCAAGTCCGCCCGGGAACACAGCGACGCCCTGGACATGCTCGGCGTGCAACGCTCGACCGATGCGCAGACCCGCTTCTTCCGCATCGGCGCAACCATGATCGGCTCGAAGATGAAAGAGGCCCTGCCCCTGCTCTTCGACATGGCCCGCACCCCGACGCTGTCAGAAGAATCGCTAGCGCCGAGCGTGGACTTGTCGATCCAAGCGATCGATAGCTTGGCGGATGAGCCGCAGCGCCGCGCGATGCTCGAGCTGCGGCAGCAGCACTACCCCGACCCCGTCGGCCGGCCGCCGGTGGGCGTGCGTGAACACCTCGAATCGATGACCATCGACACGGTGCGCAAGTTCTGGTTTGAACACTTCGTCGCGGGAGGCTCGATCCTCGGCTTTGCCGGCGGCTTCGACCCCGATGAGTTGCTCGCTACGGTGACCGACCTGCTCGGCGACTGGGGCGGCAAGGCCCACGCCGCCCACGGCCAAGGCGACGGTCTCGGCGGCGTCCACCACATCCACACCGATTCGACCCAGGTGCACATCGCCCTGGCTTACCCCACCATCCCCGACACCCACGAAGACCGCGTGTTGCAACAAGCGGCGACCGCTGTGTTGTCAGGCGGCATGTCGGGCCGACTTTTCACCGAGGTGCGCGAGAAGCGGGGCCTGGTGTATTCGGTGTACGCCACGTATGCCGGGCAGAAAGACCGCGGCGATGTGCTGGCCTACGCCGGCACGACCGTCCCCCGGGCGCAGGAAACCCTGGACGTGCTCAGCGGCGAACTGCGTCGACTGTCCGAGGGCATAAACCAAAGCGAGTTCGAGCGCGCGATCGTCGGCATGAAGTCCAGCCTCGTGATGCAGGGCGAATCCACCACCGCCCGCGCTGCGTCGATTGCCTCGGATGTCTATGTGTTTGGTCAGCCACGCTCGCTCGAATACGCCGCGTCGGAAGTCGACGCGATCACGCTCAAACAGCTCAACGCCTACGTCGCCCAGAACCCGCCCGGCGACATGACCATCGTCACGCTCGGCCCCGAGCCGTTGAAGGCGGGGACTTAGCAGCTTGGGTATTGGGGGCTTGGGAGAGGCAACGCAACGCGGTGGCGGTTCGAAAATCGGCGATTCGAGTTTGATCATGAACAACGTGTCCCAGCCTAAGCCCCTAATTACCCAAGCCCCTAAGTCCCAGCGCATCCTCATCACCGCCGGCCCGACGCGCGAACCCATCGACGCCGTCCGCTTCATCAGCAACCGCTCTAGCGGACGCATGGGCTTTGCCTTGGCGGACGCCGCGGCACAGGCCGGTCACGACGTAACGCTGCTGCTTGGTCCGGTGCTGGCACCCACGACGCTGGGCGACCGGGTCGACGTGGTGCGTTTCCAGACCACCGCGGAACTGCAGACGCTCTTGGAAGAACACTTCCCGGCGTGTGATCAGCTCATCATGGCCGCGGCCGTGGCCGACTACCGCGTGGCGAACTTCACCGAGGGCAAGACCGAGCGGAAGAAACACCTCAAGATCGAACTCGAAGGCACGCCCGACCTCGTGGCGTGCATCGCCCAGACCAAACGCGACGACCAGCAGGTGATCGCGTTTGCGTTGGAAGAACCCCACGAACTCGAAGCCCGGGCCGTGGCGAAGATGAAACGCAAGGGAGTCGATGCGATCGTCGCCAACCCGCTGGTGACGATGGAGGGAGATTCGGTCAACGCGGTGCTGCTTCATGCCGACGGCAATCGTGAAGAACCTGATAGCGGGAACGCGATGACCAAGGAAGCCTTCGCCGGTTGGTTGATCGATCGGCTTAGCGTTCGATGAGCGTGTACAGGCGGTTCGGGGGCAATGTCACAACCACCTCATCGTCATGGATGCTGATATTGACTGGATCGTCCGTGGCTTGGCCGTGTGCGTCGAGTGCAGTGGCGCGATGGATCGATAGCGTGTCGCCTGAGAACGCTAGCTCGGCTTGGATGTTGGGGGCGATCCAGGGGAGACGGCCGAGCGATTCGATCTGGCCGTCGGCGCTGACCTGAAAATCAGTCAAGCGTTCTTCGGTGACGGCTTGTACGAGCATACGGCGGGAGGTGCGAAGCGGTAGGCCGTCGAGCGAGGTCACAGCGATCTGGCCGAATTCGTTCTCTGCACGGATCGTGAGGTTGCGGAGTTGGATCTCGGGGGTCGTATTCAAAAACCCCGCAGCGGCCTGAGTGCGGGGGGTGTCGATCACAGCGAAGCCTTTCTCCCAATTCCACCGAAAGCCATCGCCCAGGCTGGCTAGCTGCTTCTGCTCGCGATCAATCGCATCGGCGAGGTTCACCTGAACGTCGCGGTCACCGGATTGATCGAAGGACCGTGAAACGCGGCCGACATAGGCAGAGTAAGGGTCGAACCGTTCGAGGTCGCCCGCTACCTTCGCACCCGGCGGGATGTCGGCAGCGCGGAAGCCGTCGAGCGCGGTATTGGTCACGGCGGCGGTGCCTTGGAGGTTGAACAGTTCTTCGGTACGCAACGCTTCGTGCACCACCGTATCGGCCTCGGGGAGGTCGCCCCGGCGAACCATCAGCGCCATGGCGGGGAAAGTCCCCGCCATGGTCGGGGTGGCGAGGGCGAACTTGTTCATGATGGTGTCGAAGTCGCCGGTTGCGTTCCAGATAAAGAAGTTGACCGCGTCGATCCCTTGCAACGACATCGCCGCGGCGGTGAGCAGCGTGGCGTCGGCGCGGTAGTGATTCGGCGTGGTCCAGCCCATCTCCGAGATCATCTGCGGGTGCCCTTCAACCTGGTTGGTCCGCACCGGAGGGCGGTTGGGCAGCAGGACCGCAGCTCGGCTGTCGAAAGTTTGCCCGACGCGGACCGAATACGAGGCGGCGTGGCCCTCGTGTTTGGGGTTGAAGTAGCCGTGCTGATCGATCACATCGGTCGCGGTGTAGGTCCAGCGTTCGACCGCGTCCAGCAATGTTGGATCGGCGGCATACCAATTCGAAGCGCTGATCAAACCTTCGTAGCCCAGCTCGTCCCGGAGCAACCGTACGGCCTTTTCATAAAACCCCCGTTGAAGTTTCGCGAGGAATTCCACCTGCTCGGCGACCCGTTTGAGCTCGTGATCGGAGAGTTTTTTTTTCGCCTCGCGGGTCATGTACCACGCCGTGTACACGCCGACGCGGCCGCCGTCCCAATCATCGTTGTCGTGTTCAGCTTTTCGCCAACGCTGACGCGCGGTGTCGAGCGAGCCGTGCTTCTGCCTGAGGTGGTCAGCAAAAAGGCGTTCAAGGATTTCCCATTGAGCTGCGGGTAGATGTTTTTCGTCGAATGTCCAGAAGAATAAATTGTCTTCGTTGCACAGCTCGATGAGCCCGAGTGCGGGGTCGCGGGCCAGCGGCATCCCGGTGTGTGGGTTGGGCGTGGTGAGCAGTTCCCGCAAGACGCTGAAGTAGTGTTCTTGTGCTTTCTCGTTGAAAAACAACACGGCGAACGGCTTGCGTTTGTCGGCGGGCTGGCTGTCGTAGCCGGCGAGCCCGAGGCGGCCGCCATCGTTAATCCACAGGGGGGCGTGCCAGCTGAGGTTGGTGTAGATGCCTTGCTGTTTGGCGGCGGCGACGAGGTGGTGGAGGCGTTCGACTTTGATCGGGTCGAGGACGACGGGGCCGGTGGCGGTGCCGAAGGTCAGGCCGTTATCGATCAAGAGGGCGCTGTGGTAGCGGATCATGTTGACGCCGAGCTTGGCGAGGCGGCGCGTGGTGTGTTCGACGAGGTGGTCGGGTTGGCCGGTTTCCTGGGCGCTGAGGTTGACCCCCCAGAAGCGGACGGGTGTACCGTCGCCGAGGTGGATGCTGTTGCCGTCGGGAGATTTACTGAGCGGGCCGTGCTTGCCCGCCTCGGGTTCGTTGAGGTGGCGCAGGTCGAGTAGGGCGTCGTCACGGAACGTGTCGAGCGGTTCATCAAGGGCAAACCATCCCTTGGGTATTTGGACATCGTCCACCGCTCGCCCGCCCGGCTTCAACTTGCCGCGTGGGAAGAATGGCTCACGGCTAAGCACAAAGCAGTCGAGCCCCGCCACGGCATCCTCGCCGGGCTGCAACGCGAGTTGGAGTTCAAAGACAGTCTTGCCCGCGGCTAACTCGACGGTGTCGAGATAAACCCAATCGACCTCGGCATCTTTGGGAAGCCGCTGCCGATCGACCAACGGAATATCACGGCCCAACGTTTGCCAAGCCGCTTCACCGAAGCGGTAATGCATCGGTCCGTGTCGCCAGAACTTGCGGACCCACAGCTGGTATTCACCCGCCTCGGGGATATTCAGTGTGTAGCTCGCACGCGGCGGATCGGCGGTGGCCATGCCCGTGCTGGTCAGCCATGCTCCGCCGGAGAGATACTGCCAACCCGGATCGTCATCGGCAGAGAACCATGTTTCCTCAGGGAAGGTTGATGTATTGGGTGCCTCGGCTTCCCACCACACAAACGTCGGCCCTGGATCAGCGACAGCCGCACCGGCCAAGCCCGCAAGCCCAACCACCACGCTCCACGCTAACGCCCGGCCTCGCTTCAAGCTCTACCGCTCCTTGTCGTAGTCCCGCGCCGCGATACGGTCCTCGGCGTACATCTTCGGCTTGCCGCGGATCAGCAGCCGGATCGGCACCTCCGAGAATGGCAACTCGTCCCGCATCCGGTTCATCAAGAACGTCTGGTAGTTGTGGTCGAACAGGTCGGGGATATTCACGAACAGCGCGATCGTCGGCGGATTGGTCTCGAGCTGCGTGGCGTAGTAGATCTTCGCCTGCTTGCCGCCCTTGCTCGCTGCCGGGCCTCGCTCGGTCATGATCTGCTCGATGAACTGGTTGATCTCCGAGGTGGTCATCCGGTGGCTGGCCTGCTCATGCAGGTTGAGCGCCATCGCGACGACTTCCTGCATGCCCTCTTCCTGAGCGGCGCTGATGAAGATGATCGGCGCGAACGGCAAACCCTTGAGCGATTCATCGAGGTACTCGACGTACTCTTCCTGGGTGTAGTTGTCCTGGGCAAGGTCCCACTTGTTGACGACGATCACGGTGGGGCGGTGGTGCTTGTTGATCTCGCCCACGAGCTGGTGGTCGACCTGGCTGACGGGCACGGCTGCGTCGATCAGCAGCAGGCAGACATCAGCCCGACGCACGCTGCGGAGCGAGCGGTGTTGGGAGTAGAACTCGATATCGCCGTCGAGGGACTTGGTCTTGCGGACGCCCGCGGTGTCGATGCAGGTGAAGATTTTTTTGCCTTCGCCGGTGTCGAGTTCCATGCGGACGTCGACGCTGTCGCGGGTCGTGCCCGCTTTCTCGGAGACGATGACGCGTTCGCTGCCCGCCAGGGCGTTGATCAGCGTGGACTTGCCTGCGTTGCGCTTGCCGACGAGTGCGAGCTTGATGCCCGGGTCGGTGTCAACGTCTTGGCCTTCGGCGGGGACGACACCTTCGAGGGCTTCGCGGAGGCGGTCGGTAAAGCGGTGGGCGTGGTACTTGGTTTTGGCCGAGACGAAGATGGGCTCGCCGAAGCCGAGCGAGGCGGTTTCGTAGGCGGCGGCTTCGAGGTTCTCGGCGTCGACCTTGTTGGCCACGAGCAGCACCGGCTTGGACTGGGCGCCGCTGGTGCGTAGGGCTTTGGCGACGGTGTTGTCGAGCGGGACGACGCCGGTCTGGGCGTCGACGACGAAGAGGACAATGTCTGCCTCGGCCAGGCCGTTGGCGATCTGCTGCTCGACCTCGGCGGTGAGCTGCATGGAGTCTTCGATGCCCATGCCGCCGGTGTCGATGAGCTCGGCCTTGAGGAACTCGCCGTTGGGCTCTTCACGGGGCGGGGGCAGGGCGATGGTGGTGGAGATACGGTCGCGGGTGACCCCGGCGGTGGGGTCGACGATCGACACGCGGCGGCCCGCCAGCAGGTTGAGCAGGCTGGACTTGCCCACGTTGGGGCGGCCGACAATGACGATTTTGGGGAGGGCGGACATGGGGATTTCTGATTGGTTGATTGATGGTTTCTGATTGACGAGCCAAGTGCTCGTATTTCAGCTTGCCCCGTGGCGCTCGTCCCAAAGCGTGACGGCTTCGGGCTCGCGGATGTAGGCCGGGGCGAGGGGCAACGCATCATCGTACTCGTTGTTTGCCGCCGCAGCACGGCCCAGCCGATGCAGCACCCGCACGTCCGGCTCGGCGGGGGTCGCGTCCTCCAGCGTATCGGCGATCAGCGGAAGCCCCGTTCCCCGAATCTCGTCGAGGCTGCGCAGGGCCGGTTCGAGGCCCGCCGAGGGGGCGGCCGACCAGGCGGTGTCGCGTTTGACGTTGAGCCCGACGATGGAACCCGGGTGCTGGGCACAGAGCAGGTCGAGGGTGGGCACGCCGACGATCTTCACGCCCAGGGTGAGCGACAGCATCTTCGCGGTGGCAAGGGCGATGCGGAGCCCCGTGAACGAGCCGGGCCCGAGCGAGACGTAAACCTCGGCCAGGTCGGTTGGCTTGAGGTCGTGAGACTTGCACAACGCATCGATCGTTGGCACCAGATCAAGGTTGTGCCGGCGTTTGGCAGGCAGTTCGAGGATCTCGAGGACCTCGTCGCCGAGTCCGAGTGCGAGAAAGCCCCGCCGGGACGACGTCTCGATCGCGAGGTTGTGTTGCGGTTGGGCCACGTGAGGTCTCGGGACGTGCTCAGGCGTTGGTGAGTTTGACCAGGGTGTCCAGGACGTTTTTGGCTCGGCCGTCGGCGATGGCTGCGGCTGCGAGTTCGAGCCCTTCCTCCAGCGAGTCGGCCACGCCGCCGACCTGTAGTGCGGCGGCGGCGTTGAGCACGGTGATGTCGCGAGCGGGGCCGGCCTCGTTGTCGAGAACTTGTTTCACGATCACCGCGCTATCGGCGGGCGTTTGGATCGTCACCGAGTCGGGCAGCGCGAAGGGCAGTCCCAGCGCCGCAGGGTCGATCGGGTACGACTTGGTCATGTCGTGGTGGACCTGGATGGCCTGGGCCGGGCCGAAGGTGGTGAGCTCGCCCAGGCTATGGCCGTCGGGCAGGACGCTGTGGACCAGCAGGCAGTGCTCGGCGTCGAGGCGGAGCAGGGCCTGAGCCATCAGGTCGGCGACCTCGGGGGAGGGTACGCCGATGAGTTGGCGTTTGGCCCCGGCGGGGTTGGTCAGCGGGCCGATGAGGTTGAACACCGTGCGGAACCCTAGGGCCGCTCGCACCGGGCCGGCGTACTTCATCGCGGGGTGGTGCGCCGGGGCGAAGCAGAAGCACATGCCCGCTTCGTCGAGGCATTTCGTCAGCACGTCGGGGTCGGCCTGGAGATTGACGCCCAGGTTCTCCAGCACGTTGGACGAGCCCGAGCGTGACGTGACCGAGCGGTTGCCGTGCTTGGCTACGCCCAGACCCAGCGGCCGACCTGCACCTGCTGCGACCAACGCCGCGGTCGTGGAGATGTTGAAAAATGTAGACCCCGTGCCGCCCGCGCCGCAGGTATCGATGATCGTCAGCCCGTCGGGCACGTTCACGGGCACGGCCTTCTGCCGCATCACCGTCGCGGCCCCGACCACTTCATCGACCGTCGGGCCACGCTGGGCGATCAGGGCGAGCAGCGCCCCGGTCTGCGCGGGCTCGGCCTGGCCGGACATGATCAGTTCAAAGCCTTCGATCGCTTGCTCAGCGCTAAGCGGTTGGCCGTCGACGAGTTGCGAGAGGAGCTGCTTCATGATTCAAAGTGTAACGGACGGCCCATCGATGCCTCACGCAAAAAGCGTGAGCACCCACAACCCCGCCGCTGCCGCGCCCATGAAGATGAAAATCTGCAGCGCCAGGATCGCGGATTTCCGCGGCAGCTCACGCAGATCGCGGAGCTTGATGGTTTTGTAGGCCACCGACACGAGGATCACCAGCGGGATGAACAGCGCGACCCAGGCTGAAGAGTTGCCGATCGGCAGCGGATCGATAAACGGCCGGTAGGCCAACAGCAGGGGGGCGAGCGAGGCCATCACGTGCCTACCCCCTCCGGTGTGGAAGCAGATTTGGGCGCATCACGGCTGTCGCGAGGATCACGGTAAAGCACATCGATAATCGCCAGCAGGTTCAGCAAGCCAGCAAGCGAGGTGAAGAGCGTGCCTTGCTCGTGAGCGCGGGCAAAGGCGGGCTCAAACGGCGGGTTGTCTTCGGGGTCAAACGTGCCGTCGTGTTCGCGCACGAGTTTGACGCGGTACTGATTGGCGGCGAAGGACGGGGCGATGAGCATCTGGCCGAGGAACCATGCGGGGTGGTCGTTGCGGTCGATCACGGAGATGCCGCCGATGAGCAGGCCCGATAGCCACAGCGAGCCGATGGTGGTACCCAAGATCACGGCGCGGTGTGGTTGGCCGAGGATGAAGTGGCCGAGTCCAGGTAACAACCAACCTAAAAAAGCCGCGGCGAAGTTCCACTTCGGCGATTGACGCGGAGCGCCCGAGCGGGGTGGCGTGGCGGGCGTGCCGGCAGGCGAATCGGGTGTAGGAGCGTCGGCGGCCATGATCGGTTGCGGTTGTACCGGGTAGGCCGGTTGTAGCGGTCGTCACAAAAAGTGCGCGGCAGGGATTGACAAAAAAGTGAGGCCCGATAGTTTAACCGCCATCGGGGTTTGGACAACGATCGGCGACCGTCGCCGCGTTGGGTTCAACCCTGTGAAGTGGCTGCATTTACGCGGAGGATGCGATCATGGACGAAGCCCCAACCACACCTTGGGACAACGCCGAAAACTGGGGGGAACGTGACATCTGGGGCGCTGCGCCGTTGACGATGTCGGTCGACGACGAAGACGAACTGGATGACGACGACATTTTCGACGATGAAGAAGAAGACGATGAACTCCTCGACGATGATGACGACGAGGACGACTTTTTCGACGACGACGAAGAAGACGAAGACCTGCTCGACGATGAAGACGACGACGACTTCGACTACTTCGCCCCCGATGATGACGATTGACCCGGGCCGACCTTGTTGGTGAAACCCGGTCGATCCAGACCGGAGACACCCGCATGGCCGCACCTCAAGACAACGCCTCTTCCGACGATTCCGCCCGTGATGAAGTCTATCGCGGGCCCGATCGACGTAAAAACGTCGTGGATACCCGCACCTCGGGTACCGGTCTGGAGCGCCGCCGTGGCCCTGGTCGCCGCCGTACCGATTTCATGAAGTCTGCTGAAGAAGGCGAGATGACGCAGGAGCAGTTCCTGTTCATCAAGGCGATCGATGCGTACAAGCGTGTGAACCAGCGGCCGTTCCCCACCTGGACCGAGGTGCTGGAGATCATCCGCAAGCTCGGCTACCGCAAGACCGCCGAGATGGAGCTGGACATCCCCGGTGCCGAGGACTGGACCGAGCCCGCCGATGCCCCGGCCTTCCCCGAGCCGGATGCAAGCTACGGCGACGAAGCCGAGGCGGCCTGAATGAGCCGGCTGGCGTATCACGCCACAACCCGAATCCACTTACAGCCCCGTCACCCCCGTGACAGGGTTGTTTTTTGGGGTTAGCTCACACCCCCGAGCGACATCTCGTACACTCCCGCCCATGTCTGCCCCCACCGGCCCCGAGTTGCCGTACAAAATCGCGGTGTTGTGCTACCTCTTCGATGAAGAAGGGCGGGTACTGCTGCTGCACCGACGCAAGCCCCCGAATCGCGACCTCTACTCGCCCGTGGGCGGGAAGCTCGAGCAGGGCATCGGCGAAAGCCCGACCGCGTGTGCGGTCCGGGAGATCGAGGAAGAGGTCGGGCTGACGATTGCCGAAGACGATTTGCATCTCACCGGCATCGTTTCGGAGGCAGGTTTCGAAAACCAGACCCACTGGCTGATGTTCCTCTACGAGGTCACGAAGCCCGTCACCGTTGAGCGGAAAACCTTCGACGAAGGCACCCTCGAGTGGTTTTCCGCGGACGAGATCGACGCACTGCCCCTGCCCGAGACCGATCGCCAGGTGATCTGGCCGCAGTTCTGGGCCCACCGCGGACGGTTTTTCGCAGCCCATATCGATTGCCAAGGCCCCGAGATCGCTTGGCGGGTCGAACAGAGCTTCTGACCCCGGGTTGGGATGCGGCCCAAACTGAGTCTGCAACGGCCGGCTGGCCGATAGTGCTGAGGTGATTTGCAGGTGTCTGAGCCAAGGTCCGCTTTGAGTTATCGGGCGGATTCAGGAGAAATCCAGATCGGGTGGCCTGATGCCGAATTACGTCGTATTCTGTTAAACTGGAGCCTTGGGCCGGCACCGGCCCTGAACCCTGAAACTTCCCGCAAGGACCTTCCGACGATGACCACGCCGATCCGCAGCCGTTTTGCCACCACCCTGCTTGCGACCGTATGCCTCTTGGCCGTGCTGGTCTTCACCGGTTGCTCGAAGGACCGCCACGTCTACCGCTCCACCGCGGTGGCCCCCAAGAGCGTGTCGATCGTTTCGGTTGAGACCGGCAACACCCTCTGGACCAAGAACGTGCCCATCGGCGAGCAGCTCCTGCTGGACTTCTCCCGCAAGGGCAAGGGCGGCGAAGAATGGCGCAGCCCCAATATCCCCGCGGACAAGGTCGAGTGGGAAACCTGGACCCTCGACTCCATCGCGG
>JBCCWB010000130.1:0-12035 GCA_039194345.1 Planctomycetota bacterium | reverse complement strand
GCGGGCCCGGGTGCGAGCCCGGTCGCGTGAGCACAGCGGGACCGACCCCGAGCAAGTGGCGACGAGCCACGCTCAAGGGCAGGGTGCTCAGATCGTGCACCTTGAATTGGTCGACGCGGTCCGGGATGTGTTGGCACGCATCCCCGATCGTCAGGCCGAGGCGTTTGCGTTGCGGCACTTCGAGCAGATGGACAACCCCGAAATCGCCGATCGGCTCGGAACCACGCCCCGCAACGTCAGCGTCCTCATCCACCGCGCGGTGGCCCGCCTTCAGCAAGACCTGCCCGCCTCTGTCCGCCAGAACGACGACTTCACCTCCGGAGTTCCGCGATGACCCAAGAACACCCTCAACCCGAGCACGATGCGTTGATTCAAGACGTCGTCACGGCGTTTGACGGCGTGGAGGTCCCGCCGATGCCGGAGGTCGCCCAGACGGTCGCGGCCCTTGATGCCGCTTCGTCTTCGTCCCCGTCGGCTCCGCGTCCGCTCCCGTTTTACCGGAGACCCGCGATGAAAATTATTGCTCCACTTTCGGCCGCCGCTGTGGCGGGCCTGGCCGTGATGCTCTCGATCGTCTTCCTCGGCGCTGCGCCCAGCCCGGCCTATGCCCAGGTCCGTGAACAGCTCAACGCCATCCAGACCGCCACCTTCACCATGACCATGACCAGCGACCAGGGCGAGATCGCCGTTGATTGCTGGGTGAAAAGCCCCGGCCACATGCGGCAGAAGCTGACCATGTACGGCCAGGACATCATCAGCGTGATCGACTTCTCTGAGCAGCGCATTATGTCGCTTGTTGAAGCCGATCGGCTCGCCTCTTTTGCCGATATGTCCGGCTTGCCCGAAGGCCAGATCCCTGATGACATCGTCGAAGAGTTCCGAAACATCTCGGATGGCAACTCCGAGCTGATCGGCGAGGAAGAGATCGACGGCGTCTCGCTGCTCCGCTACGACTTTTCCCAAGGGGAGTACAAAGGCAGCATGTGGGTGGACCCCAGCACCAACCTGCCGGTCCGATCGGAGATGGTCCATCGCGAAGCGACAGCCGACAAGAAGACCGGCCTGGTGATCGATCAGTTCGTCTGGAATCCGACGCTGGATGCGTCGCTGTTCGAGATGAAAGCCCCCGAGGGCTACCGCACGCACGAGATCAGTGTGCAGCAGGAAGGCGTCGAAGACCTCAAGATCGTCTTGCAGCTCTTCGCCTATGCCAACAACGGCGTCTACCCCGACCAGCTTGATGCACTGTCCTACTTCGCCGTGGGCAATGTGTTGCACCCTGAGGGGCTCGACTACGAGGGTATGCGCCAATACTGGGCCGGACTTATCGAAGAGGTTACCGGCAAGACCGGCCTCGACCAACAGCAGATGCAGGCCGAAGGGCAGAAGATCGGCGAGATCGTTGGCCGCACCGGCTTGTACTTCAGTTTGCTGCAGCACCTTGACTACCACTGGCTGGGCCGTGGCGTGAAGCAGGGCGACGGCGACGCGATGCTCTGTGCCTGGAACCCCACCGAAACCCCGGGCTACACCGTCGTCTTCGGCGATCTTTCGGTCAAGACCGGCGTTGACGCCAAGGACCTGCCGTTCACTCCAGGCGAATGACCCGGTCTATGGGAACACCCTTCCCATGCGAATCCGACGGAAACACCACGCCCCGCCTCCGCCGAGTGACCTCCGGCAGGGGCGGGGCGTCGTCGCTATCATGCCGCCCATGGAAGCAGGAATCGTCGGTCTCCCCAATGTTGGCAAGTCCACGCTGTTCAACGCCCTCACCAGCGCGGGTATCCCCAGCGAGAACTTCCCCTTTTGCACCATCGAGCCCAACGTCGGCGTCGTCCCCGTGCCCGACGGCCGGCTCGACACGATCACCCAGTACATCCCGCCCCAGAAAGTCATCCCCGCGGCGCTCCGCCTCGTGGACATCGCGGGCATCGTCAAGGGCGCGTCCGAGGGCGAGGGCCTGGGCAACAAGTTCCTCAGCCACATCCGCTCGGTCGACGCGATCCTGCACGTGGTCCGTTGCTTCGAGGATGACGACATCACCCACGTCGACGGCAGCGTCGACCCCATCCGCGACATCGAGGTCATCGATACCGAGCTGATGCTCTCGGACCTCGCCACCGTCGACAGCGCCCTCCAAAAAGCCGCCCGCAACGCCAAGTCCGGCGACAAGGACGCCAAGGCCCGCCTCGCGCTCCTGCAGAAATGCCAACCCGTCCTGGCCGAGGGCAAACCCATCCGCAACCTCATCGCCTCCGGCTCGCTCGACCCCGAAGAGCTCAAAGCCCTCAAGAGCTTCGGCTTCATCACCGCCAAGCAGGTGCTCTACGTCGCCAACGTGGATGAGGACGACCTCCACGGCGAAGGCGAGCTCGTCAGCCGGGTCCGCGCCCGGGCCGAGGAAGAGGGCGGCGCGGTCGTGCCGGTGTGTGCGAAGCTCGAGAGCGAGCTCGCCGAGCTGGAAGACGAAGACCGCGACGAGATGCTCGATAGCGTCGGCCTCGAAGAGCCCGCCCTCGCCGCCCTGGCCCGCGCCGCGTACAAGCTGCTGGGCTACCAGAGCTACTTCACCGCCGGGGAAAAAGAGGTCCGCGCCTGGACCATCCCCATCGGCGCCACCGCCCCCCAAGCCGCGGGCGTTATCCACACCGACTTCGAAGCCAAGTTCATCCGCGCCGAGGTCTACACGCTCGACGACCTGGTCCAACACAAAGAAGAAAAAGCCATCCGCGACGCGGGTAAGTTGCGTGCTGAAGGCAAGGCTTACGTCGTGCAGGACGGGGATATCTGCCACTTCCTTACGGGAGCGTGACCTTCTAACATATAAAATTAGTTCTGCCGGTAACGACAGTTCTGTCATTAGGTGGCGAGCTAATCATGTCAATTCGTGCCACCGAACATTCCTGGTAGCCGCATGTCTGACTTGAAACGTTATTACGAGCTACACGAACAAGAATACGTTCGGCGGTTTTCCGCGGGACATTGCGGATGGGATGCGGGGCCTTACGACGAGTTTTTCATGCGTCCGTTTGTAAGGGAATCGCTGGAAAGATATGCACTCGATGCTTGTGGTGCGCGTGCGCTTGACCTTGGTTGCGGCGCAGGGGCGTTGTCTTGCATGCTTGCCGAGGAGGGGTTTGATGTTGTTGGGGTGGACATCTCCCCTTCGGCTATTGAGGTGGCGAAAAAAATGGCTGCCGACAGAGAGTTGCCAATCTGTTTTGAAGTCGATGATGTCTTATCTGGCGACTTTCGTCCATCTGATCAATTTGACTTGATCATTGATGGCCATTTGCTGCATTGCATTGTTCTTCACGAAGAACGCCAGCGCCTACTTAAGCGAGTCCGTGAGTGGTTGACAAAGGACGGCGAGTTCTGGATCGAGACGATGTGCTTGAGATACACCACGCCGGTTAATCCCGATTTAAAGTTGGACAGTCGTGGTGTTGTCTGGGCACCAGTAGGTGAAGATCATGGTTGTTGTGACGCGGTAGCTCGGGACGGCGGGTGGTGGATTCCCCAACGGATGATTGCTCGTTCTCCAAAGTTCTTGATCGAAGAACTAAGTGCAGCTGGGCTTAGCTTGATCGATAACGAGTGGTACGAACCTATCGAACACGGAGCTCCGGGTGGGTTCCGAGCCCGTTGTCGGATTTAAGACTGCTGATTACGCACGGTATCTCAATAAACCAACGCAACACTATAGGCAGGGTCGGACTGTTGTATCTGAGAAAGGAATGAGTCTTGAAATCAGAGGGAATAGCCACATGGAAATCGAAACCGAGCGAACTCTACTAAGGCCGTATCGTCTCAGCGACCTGGATGAAGCGTTCTTGGTGGTTGGCGATGCCGAGACGATGAGCTTCTACCCGCAGCCCTACACCCGAGATCAGGTCCGTCAGATCATTGAAAAGAATATCCGTACCTATCAAGAGGCAGGGTACGGTTTGTTTGCGGTTCGGGATAAGAAGATCGGGTGTTTTTTAGGTGATTGCGGTATCACCGTTCAGATCATCGATGGTCGGGAAGAGCTTGAGGTGGGCTATCGGATCGGCAAGGAATACTGGGGGCAGGGGATTGCCCCCGAAGCCGCGAAAGCGATGATCCGCTACGGCTTCGAAACGTTGGGTCTCGAGAAGCTCTACAGCTACATGGCGAAGGACCACCACCAGTCGAGGCGCACCGCAGAGAAAACGGGTATGACGCTGGAGAAGGAATACAACAATCCTCGCAACCGCGATCTCCCGACCACGGTGTACTCGATCTACAACCGCCGGTCGGACGAAGCCTAAAACGGGTTAGGTCTGCGAGGGGGTGTTCCCACGGGCTGAGCGGGCGAGCGACTTCTTGAATCGTGACAGGTCGTCTTCCGAAGGCATCCCGTACGGCCGGAACCGTGTGATCGTTCCTCGGTCTTCGCGGTAGAGCAGGGCCCGGTAGGGGCCGAGGTCGTTGGCTTCGGAGCTGTCGATGATCTGGGCGGAGTCGGTGGCGGACATCTGGAACATCACGCGGTTGTCGAACTCGCGCAGGGCCCGGCGGTCGAAGACCGGCTCGATCGAGGCGGCGCGGTCGGCGACGACGATCAGGTGCATGCCCACGACCGGGCCGTCGCGCAGGAGGTCCAAGAGTTGTTCGTCGGGTTTGGCGGGGTTGCCGCCGTCGTCGTCGAGGCTGAACGAGAAGCCGTCGTCGGACTTGCGGAACTGGCGGAAGCGCTGGAGCCCGAACACGGCGATGAAGGTGGTGGGCGCTTCGGTGCCGCCGTCTTCGATGCGGCGTTGCAGCTCGGCGTGGAGCTCGGCGAGGGTCGAGTCGACATCGCGGAAGGGCACCTGGGCGACGCCGTGCGGAAGCGTGTCGAGGGTCTGGCGGATCTGCTCGTCGTGTTGGGGCTCGGTCGAGCCATTAAAGACGACAAAGCGGGCGGCATCGGGGTGGTGGGCCGCGGCGAGGCCGAGGACGGACGAGCAGAGCAGACCGAGGGTGTTGTCGGCGTTTTGTCCGAGGACCAGGGCGTTGGCGCCGTTGAGCTTGGGGAAGGTGATGGCGGTGGGGGCGTCGATGGCGATGGGCTCGCCGAGGTAGGCCGAGGTGGCGTGCAGGCCGCGGGCGTCGGGCTTGGGCCAATCGGGCAGGGCGAGCAGTTCGTTCAGCGGCTGGTTGTCCGCGAGGCTGGCCGGGGCGTTGCCCTCGAAGACGAAGCAGCCTCCGGGCTCGACGCTGCGCTCGGCGGCGCGTTCGGTGATGGTCCGCAGGTTGTCACGCAGCTCGTGGTCGGGCAGCCAGGCGACCTGGAAGAGGCTGTTGGCCTCGAGCGTGCCGTTCTGGTCGTTGTAGATCGCTTCGCCGGGGCGGGTGAGCAGGCGGGCGGCGGAGTTCTCGTCGCCGAGGATGAGCTGGCTGTCGTTTTCCGAGCACTGCAGCGCGATGCGCACGGCCATCTGCCCCATCGTGCCGCGCGGCAGACCCGCTGCGCCGCTGAGCGACTGCGAGCCGAGGAAGGCGTGCATGCCGAACGCCCGGCCCTGCCGGACCAAGCGGTCGAGCAGCTGCGTGGCGGCTTGGCTGATCGCGTCGTCCTGGCCGAAGAGCTCCTGGAACTCGTCGACGATGAGCATGACGCGGGGCATGGGCTTGTCGGGCTCGGCCTGGTGGTAACCGGCGAGGTTGGCGACGCCGGTCTCGCGGAAGCGTTCGCCGCGCTCGTCGAGCATGGCGTCGAGGCGTTTGAGGATCGACAGGCCGAACTCGCGGTCGGACTCGATCGCGATGGCACGGAGGTGCGGCGGGCGGTGGCTGACGTAGGGCTTGAACTCGACGCCCTTCTTGAAGTCGATCAGGTACAGCTCGAGCTGGTCGGGCGAGTACCAGAGGCAGAGGTTGGTGATGAGCGTGTGCAGCAGCGACGACTTGCCCGAGCCGGTCTTACCGGCGACGAGCGCGTGCTGGGCGACGCCCCGGCCGACGCGGAAGGATTGCAGGCGGGTTGCGCCCGCCCGGCCGATGGGCACTTCGAGGTCTTCCGAGGCGCTGCGTGACCAGAAGTCGCCGCTGCCCGGGGCGGGGGTGATGGTGGAGAAGGGGACCTGGACCCGGCCCGCTTCGATCGCGGCCCGGCCGACCTTGCCGACGATCTGGCTGACGAGCTCTTCGCTCGGCGGCGTGTCGGGGAAGAAGGGGAACCGCTCGGTCACGGCGTGACGCCAACGCCAGCCGGTGTCGGGGTCGAACGAGGCGACGGTGCAGTGGCGGCGGAGGTCGTCGATCTCGCCGGTGGGCGGATTGGTGCGTTGGTCGTGGAGCACGAGGACGAACACGCCGCATCGTGCGCCGCTGGCGGCGAGGCTGTTGAGCCGGGCCGCGGCGTCGGTCGAGAAGCCCTGCGGGTAGTCGGCCACGACAAGGAAGCGGTACGGCTCGGCGAGCTCCCCGGCTTGCTCGTTGTACTCGTCGATCGAGGCGTAGTCGTTGCGCAGATACTTCTGGATCATCTGCCCCATGTGGTCGGTCAGGTCGGTGAGGCGGCGGTCGATATGCGCGGGCTCGGACCAGACCCGGCCGTTGACGAGCGACTCTTCGTGGTCGGCCAGGTGCATAAACCCGCCGAAGGACTCGCCCAGGCCGATGGGGTCAACGAGGGTGAACTTCACCTGCCCGGGCGGCATGGTGGTGAGCAGGCGGAGCATGACCGACTGCATGAGTGCGAGCGCCGCGGGGCGCTGCTCGGGCGTCGTGCCGAGGTAGAGCGACCGCTGGTCCGGCCCGGACAGGAGGGCGGGCACGGAAAGTGAGGGCGGCAGGTTCAGGTCGAACCGTCCCCCAGCGGCCTGCTCGTCGAGGAGGTTTTCGGTGTCGAGCGTGATCGAGCCGAAGCGGACGGCGGGCGCGGGCGTGGTCGGCGGGACCCAATTGGTCCACTCGGGGTCGGCCCAGGGGAGGTTGGAGGTTTCTTCGAGCCGACGCATCTCGTCGAGGCTGTGCAGGAGGCGGTCACGGCCCGCTTCCCAGCGTTGTTGGAGCGAGGCGGCGCTGCTGCCGTGCTCGGTGTCGAGGAGGTGTTGGTCGCGGTCGCGGCGGCGGGTGGCGATGTCGAGTCGGCGGTCGCGGCGGTCATCGAGCTGTTTGATCGCCGCGGCGGACTCGGCCTTGAACGTCGAGGTTTGTTGCTCGTGGTGCTGGTTGAGCTTGTTGGTCTTGGCTTGGACCTTGTCGTTCAGGTCGGCGATGGATTGCTGGCTGCGGGTGGTGATCTTCTCGAAGTAGGGGGCGAACTTGGCCTCGGTCTTTTCGTGGGCTGCGTCACGTTCCTCGCGGGCTGCTTCGGCGCGGACGTCGCGTTTGATCTTGGCTTCCGCTTCCAATTCGTCGAGATAGGACAGGTGCGATTCGCGTTTCTGGCGGTAGGCCGCGAGTTCCGTGGCGACCTTCTTGGAGGCGACGCCAAAAAGCACTCGCCCCAGCCCCCAGACGATGGCTCCGCCAACCACGAACCCACCGATGCCGGTGTAGATTGGAGACCACTCCCAGCCCAGCTGTTGGCCGAGGTACAGCGCCCCGGCGGTGAGGCCCGCGGTCAGAAGAAACCACAAGAGGTACGGCACGAAGCTCACATACAGCGTGGGCAGCATGAGCTTCTTGAGGTGACGCAGGGAGGCCTGCAATTCGGCATCGCGGGTGGGGTACTGCTCGAGAAGTTCGTTGAACGCCGCCTCGGGATCGGCGGGGCTTTCGTCGGGGCCATCGTCTTTCGGTGAGATGTGCTCAGGTAACGCCAGGTCGTGGTGGCGGTAGCGTTTGAGCGTGTCGATGGCTTGTTCATCGATTCGCAGGGCTTGCTGCCGAAGGGTTTCGAGCTGCGTGGCGTCACGTTCGTATTCGGCTTTGAGCTCGTTGAGTCGGCCTTCAAGCATGCTGTCGGCGACCCATTTTTCGTGGGTGTGTTCGGACTCGGTTTTCTTCTGGGCGTCCTGGGTTTGGCCGAGTAGTTTCTTGTGCAGCTTCTGGGCGTCGGCGTCGAGCTTGGTCTTGCGTTCTTGGTATTCGGCCTGGATCGCAGCGTCCTGCTTGGCGTGGGCTTTCTCGAGGCGATGACGCTGGGTGCGGTGGCGGGTTGAGACGCGGTCGCTGGTCTGGGCAAAACGTTTGGTGATGAAGTCCTGGCGTTGCTGGGCGTCGGCTTCGAGCAGACGTTCAGTGCGGTCGCTGGTGTTGGACAGGTCGATCAGATCGGCGAGCGCCGCGAGCTGGCGTCGGCCGATGGACGACAACGGCACGGGCGACGCGGCGGAGGTGGCGGCTTTGGGGTCGTTGCTGGGGAGGTGGCCTTGGGTCATGTGCATTCCTGTCGGGCCCGTTGAACGGACTGTTGGGCCTGGATCATGGCGTCGATGGCTTGCTTCAGGTCCTGGTCCATCGGGCGGATGAAATCCTGCTCAAACTTGCGGGCGGCGGCGTCGTCCCACGAGCGGCGCAGCTCGTCCCACCGGGCGTTGAGCGCCTTGCGGGCATCGTTGAGGGTGGAGGCTCCGACGCCCAGGCTCATACCGCCTCCTCGGTTTGGGGCTCGGCTTCATCGTCGTTGACGGTGGGCGGCACGCCTTCGTCTTCGTCGGTTTCATCCTCGACCGCACGGCTGATCCCATCGGACGATGAGGATTCTGATGCCGAAGATGCAGCTTTGGGGGACTGGGCTTCGAGGTAGTTTTCCAGGGCGATCAGGTGGCCTTCGAGCCGGGCGAGCGCGCGGGGAATCACCGCTTCGGGCAGGCTCTGGGCGGGCTGGAGGCCGGACTGGAACTGGATGGCTTCTTTGTCGAACTGCCGATTCCACCGCTGGGTGGCGGAGAGCTTCTCTTCGAGCCACTGCATCTTGGCCTTGGCTTTGGCCAAGGCTTTTTGTTCGGTGACGGTGGAGGGTGGGTCGCCGGTGGCGGTGGGTTGGAGGCGTTTACGGCGGAGGTCGTCGGTGGCGTTCTGCAGCGCACGCTCCGCCTTGCGACGTTCGGACAGCAGCCGTTGGGGGTGTTCGTCTTTGAGCCAGCGTGCGGTGCCTTGGACTTCGCTTTCGCCGAGGCTGGTGCCGTGGCGCACGCCCTCAGCGAACTTCACGAGGAAGGCCCGGAACTCGCTGAGTTGCTGGATCGATTGGACCCGTGCGCCGTTGGCCATGAACATCCTTGGGTTGAATGAGGGGGATACGGAAAGGGGTGGGCTGCGTTACGGGAGTGCGAGGCGGGACGCGACGGGGTGGGTCACGCGTCGAGGTAGGCTTCGATCAGGCGGGCTTTTTTGACCAGCAACTGGGCGTGCTGATCGTTGGCATCGACAAAGCGGTCGATGAAGCGAAGGGCGTCGAAAAACTCTTGCGAGAACTTGGCTTGTTCCTGGTCTTGCCAAGTGGTTTCGAGACGCCGCATCTGCCCCTTGAGGCTGCCGGTCATCTCTTGCATGGTGCGGTTGAACTGGTTCAGCGACTTGGCGAACTTCACGAGGTCATCCGGATCGACATGGGCTTTGGCCAAGAGAACCACCTTTGGATTGCGGGGAAACTTCTCCCAAATTGTAAAACAACCCCGCGCGCAGGGGAAGCTTCGTTTTAGGGCTCAACGCCGCAGAAACGGGGTTATTGCAGTTAGATGGGGCGGTGGTGTAGGTCGGGCATGCCTGCCTGACGGTCATGTTGCTTCGATACCCTTCAGGCAAGCATGCCTGACCTACAAAAATAAATGATGAGTTAGAGTCAATCGCGTTTGAGCAGCTGCTCGCGCTGAATCATGACCTTGAGCGTATGACAGACCAGCTCGACCTGCGTCGCGTCCATGCGGTTGAAGAACGGCAGGGCGATGGTGCGTTCGCTGATCGACTCGGCGATGGGGAAGTCGCCTTTCTGGAAGCCGAACTGCTGGCGGTAGAACGGCTGGAGGTGGATGCAGGGGAAGTAATTGGATGCGCCGATCTCGTGGCGTTTCATGCCTTGGATGATGCGGTCGCGCTCGGTGTGGCCGTAGTCCGCGGTGAGGCGGAGCACGAAGACGAACCACGACATGGTGGCCTCGGCTCCGGGCTCGACGGTGGGTAGTACGAGATCATCCCAGTCCATAAGGCGTCGCATGTAGTGCCCCGCAACGACGCGGCGGGCTTCGAGCATCTCGTCGAGCCGCTGCATCTGGACGAGGCCTAGTGCTGCGTTGATTTCGGAGAGGCGATAGTTGTAACCCAGGCGTTCGTGGGCAAGCCACGACCCGGCGTTCTTGTCGGTGCCGACGTGGGCGCCCGTCGCCCGGCCCTGGTTGCGGAGGCTCCGGCAACGCTCGGCGAGGTGGTCGTCATCGGTGACGATCATGCCGCCTTCCCCGGTGGTGATTTGTTTGTTGGGATAGAACCCGAAGACGCCCGCTCGGCCGAACGAACCCGCCGCACGTCCGCAGGACGCGGTGCCGCCGAGCGCTTCGCAGCAGTCTTCGATCAGCGAGATCTCGTGCTTGCGGGCGAGGCCTTCGAGCGCGGCCATGTGCGTGGTGTTGCCGAAGACTTCGACGGCGATGATGGCCTTGGTCTTGTCGGTCACGGCCGCTTCGACGTTGGCCGGGTCCATGTTCAGCGACTTGGGGCAGATGTCCACGAACACCGGCGTCGCGCCGACCATCAGGATGCAGTTGGCCGAGGCGACAAAGCTGAAGGGCGTGGTGATCACTTCGTCGCCGGGGCCGATGCCCAAGGCGAGCAGGACCAGGTGCAGGCCGGACGTGCCGGAGGAGACGCCGATGCCTTCGCGGCGTTGCGAGCGTTGGGCGACTTCGTTTTCAAACTCTTCGAGCTTGGGGCCGATGCTGAGCCGACCGCTCTGCAGGGTTTGGACCACGGCGTCGATCTCGCGGTCGGTGATGTCGGGTTGGCTCAGGGGGATGTCGCTCATGATCGGTCGTTGCGGGCGGTCGGCGGGTCAGAGTCGTGGGACTCGGTCAAATCGGGGCAGACAGCGTATCGCGTAAGCCTCATGGCCGCCACGATTTGTTGCCTGTCTCACGGCTGGGCCAAGACCGCCGCTATCGCCTCCTGCCCTTGCCCGGTCCGGTCGAGGTAGGCCCACGCCAACTGGATGCGCAGCGAGTCGTCGAGCTCGGCCCCGCCACGGATGACCTTGGCGAGTGTTTCGGTCTGCTCTTCGGTGGGCGGCTCGGGGCTCTGCAGCAAGAGCACCAGGGCGAGGGCTTGCGTATCGAGATCTGAAAACGCGGGGAGTTGTTGCACGATGTCGCGGGCCGCAGCGCTTCGGCTGCGGATCAACCCGAGCAACACGCCACGCTGCCAGGCGGGCTCCACGGTGTCGGATTGCAGCGCCGCGACGAGCAGCGGCCCGGCGTATTCGGGGTGCAGTTCGATGAGCGTTTGCGTGCTGCGGACGACGGCGTCGAGTCGGCGGGCGCGGCCGCGCGGCTCGCCGGGCTCGGTGCGGAGCACGACCTCTTCGGCGAGCTCGGCCGAGCCGATGTCCTGGGCATAGCGCGTCGCCCAGCGGCAAGCCAAAGGGTGATTGGTTTCGATCAGGTCCACGACCCGGGATTCGACTTCCTCAAACTCCGCGGCGTTCTCACGAGACTTGGAAACCACCTGGGCGGTGCGGCCCAGCTGCGCGACCAGCTCATCACTCGAAGCGATCAGTGGAGCGAACCGCTGGGCGTCCATCCAGGGCGCGGCTTCCAGGCCGACCCACGCGAGGCGGGTTTGGAACGTGATGTCGTCGCTGGTCGCCCAACGCTCGGCCCACCACGCCTCGGCGTTCGGGTTGCCGAAGCGGATCGCGACTTTCAGGGCGAGCATCTCCAAACGCGGCGGCAGGTCGGGCGTGGTGGCGATGGCAAGCGCCCAATCGGCGCAGCCGTTGAGCCCGTGCGACCAAGCGGTTTCCAGCAGAGTGGCCTGAACAGCTTGTGCGGAAGGATGCGTCGATCGGCGGAGCTCGGACAGGGCTTGGGTGCCTTGCTCATTGCCGAGCTGTGCGAGCAGCAACGCGGCGAGTCCCTTTTTGC
>JBCCWB010000129.1:0-12119 GCA_039194345.1 Planctomycetota bacterium | reverse complement strand
AGCGAACAAGCCAAGCGCGGGGGCGAGATGATCAAGCGTCTTCGGAGCATGGTCTCCAAACGGCCCGCCAAGGCTGAAATGGCGACGCTCAACACCTTGGCCAAAAACGTCGTGGAGTTGTGTAACCACCAGCTGATGGAGCACCGCGTCATGGTCGAGCTCCACTTCGAAACCGAGGAAAGCCCGGTCAAGGTCGACACGATCCAGATCGAGCAGGTGATGCTCAATCTCATCCAGAACGCCATCGACGCCATGGCCGACACGCCGCACACCGCCCGACGGATCGAACTCACCATCCGCCCCGCCAAAAACAATCAGGTCGCGGTCGCCTTCCGCGACCACGGCAAACGCCTGACCCAAGACGAACTCGACTCGGTCTTCGACCCGTTCTATACCACCAAAGACAAAGGCATGGGCATGGGTTTGGCCATCAGCGAATCCATCGCCCTCGCCCACGGCGGCAGCCTCACAGCCCGAGCTAACCCCGACCGCGGCGCGACGTTTACGTTGACCCTGCCGGTCTTTGCTACGGGCTCGGCCAAACTAGATAGCTGACCACTGAGAATCACATTGGACCGAGCGCGATGGGTCGATAAACCTGACGAGCATGACCAAACATGCGACCCAGCCTGGAGTATGCTAGACATCATTACGCGGGTCGCGAGCAAATCTGATTCTCCGGTCCATTGAGGTTGCTATTTACCGCGCTTACCCGATCGATTCAGCCAACCTCTACGCCGCACCTGATTCTCGTTTCTCTAAATAGTATTAGGACCGATTGAATGTTCACAAGACGTGATTTTTTGATTTCATCCATGGCGGCGAGCGCACTTCTTATCAAACCTGCCGCCGCAGAAACTGCTACGAAACGCTTTAATGCCACTGAACGGCTTAGGGCTCTAGAAGCAGAGCAGGCACGCCTTGGCGTATGTTTCCTCGACACCGTGACCGGCGAAATCAGCGGTAACCGCATCGAAGAACGTTTTGCGATGTGCTCGACGTTCAAGCTGGCGATGGTTGCCGCCTGCTTGCGTGAGGCCGACAACGGGCGTTTGAACCTAGAAGAGATCCTGCCCTATTCCGAGGCCGACCTTCTTCATTGGGCACCGGTCACGAAAAAGCATCTCGCCCAGGGCGGCCTGAGCATTGCCACGTTGGCGCAGGCGGCTCAACAAATAAGCGACGGCACCGCCGCGAACCTTTTGGTAAAGCGGCTCGGCGGCCCTCAAGCGGTCACCGCCAAGTTCCAAGAGATGGGCGATACGGTGACCCGGCTGGATCGCTACGAGCCGGATCTGGGCTTGGTGCTTTCCGCCGATATGCGCGACACCACCACCCCTCTGGCTTACGCGCAGCTCGTGCGACGAATCCTGACGGGCCGCATTCTCCAGCAGGACTCGCGTGAACGACTTCTGGAATGGACACGAAACACGGTGACCGGGGCTAGGCGGCTGCGGGCCGGTCTCCCCACCGAATGGCGCACGGGAAACAAGACGGGCACGGGACGCGACGAGGGGACGACCAACAAGTGCAATGACGTCGCCATCACTTTCCCGCCCGGCAGGAACCCGATCATCATCGCGTCGTATTTCGATAGCGGCGAATACACGGAACAGGTCGAAGCGAGGCACGAAGCCGTCCTCGCTGAAGTGGGAAAGATTGCCGCCGAGTGGGCCATGAGCTAGTCGCAGCTATCCAAGGCCGTGTGTGCTCACAGGTCAATGAACCCCACCGAGCCTCAATAAGCCGCAATGACCCAACCTCACGCGACCGCCTCTTCCCAACGCTGGCTAGCGAGCAAACGACCGGCTTTTCGCCGCGCATACTTCTTCGCAAACGTCTCCCGCCGCCAGGCCGTTTGCTCGTCGCTGTACAGACGCACCGCGAGGTCGCGGAAGCCTTGGGTAAGTTCATCCGCGGTCATCCCAACCGGCTCGTAGTTCAGATCAAAGAGCGTGCAGCGTTCCCATTGGCCGTCGTGGGTGAGTCGGCCCTGGGCTTTGAGGCGTTTGTACAACGGCGTACCGGGGAACGGGGTTTGCAGCGTGATCTGCACGTCGTAGATCTCGTAGTCCACCGACGCCTCGAACACGCGGTCGAAGATGTCGGTCGTGTGGCCGTCGAGGCCGAGCACGAAGCAGCCGTTGACGCGGATACCGTGGGACTGGATGCGGTGGATCGCGTCGCGGTATGACGGCAGGCGCTTGCGTTTCCAGTCGCTGCGGAGTTCAAGTTGATGCAAGCCGGTTTCGATGGGGGATTCCAGGCCGATGAGTACCTGTGCACAGCCGGACGCCCGCATCATCGAAAGCAACTCGTCGTCCTCGGCGATCGATAGATCGGTCTCGGTAAACCAGCGCACCCGCCGTTTGGCGAGCTCGGGCAACAGCTGCTTCCAATGCTTGCGATTGATGAAGCTGTTGTCATCGGCGAACTCCAGGAACGGCCGGGGCCAACGCGCACAAATCGCATCCACCTCCGCCAGCACCCGATCGATCGGCTTGGTCTTGTACTTGTTCGTCAACAAGATCGAACTCGCGCAGAACTCGCACCGCAGCGGACACCCGCGTGTCGTCTGTACCGTGATGCGGTTGTAGCGGTCCATGTCCAGCAGGTGGTAAGCGGGCATCGGCGACTCGCGCAGGTCGAACTCGCGAGGCTGACTCCGATAGATCGGCTGCAGGTTGTCGGCCTCGGCGTCCTCCAGGATCTGCGGCCAACACAGCTCGCCCTCGCCCACCATCACCGCGTCGCAGTGTCGCAGCGCCTCGTCGGGCAGCGTCGTCACGTGCAGCCCACCCATCACCACCTTCGCCCCGGCCGCCCGCAGCACGTCCGCGATGCGGTACGCCTCGGGGGCCTGGGCGCTAAACGTCGAGATCGCCACGAGGTCGAAGTTGTCGCCCAGCGACAGGTTCTCGATCTGCTCGATGTCGCGGTACACCACGCTGTTCCGCGGCGGCGTCATCCCCGCCAACGTCAGCAACCCCAGGCTCGGCAGCGACGCGATCGTCTGGCTCCGCTCCACAAAGCCCGGCAAGGTCAACCCCAGACGCAGCAACTCCTCGTCACACGCCCGCACGCCACTCATCGCAATCAAGCCGATCCTCATAGCAACCACCTTTCGTAGGGTGGGCACCGCCCACCAAAACACCCCGGGTACTCGCGGTGGGCAATGCCACCTTACCCCAACACCGCACGCACCAGCGCCGCGGTGAACCCCAACACACTCAAGCCCAACGCCGCCACCGGCACCGGGAACCACGCCCGCCACGGCTTACGCCACGCCGACAACCCACACACCAACGGCATCGTCACCGCCCCGACCACCGCCATCGGCCCCGCCCATCCGAGCGTCTCGGTCACCCCCGCTTCCGGGGGCAACGCCCGGGCCGTCAACGCCATCGCCAGCACCAACACCCCCGTCCCGAAGAACGCGATGTGCCCGAGCCGAGCGAGGCGTCGACGCCACGAGCCGTAGCCCCCCCAACCGTCTTCGCGGTGAAAGACCAACCCTAAGACCGCCCCGGAAACGATCCCCAGGCAAAACCAACACCAAGCAAAGGCGAGCAGGAAACCGATCACGCCGCTCCCCCCATGATCGTGGCGTCAGCCTTCTCGGCCTCGCCAAACAGTTCGTTCACGAAGGCGAACGCGCCCATCGTCGCGGCCACGATGCCCAGGCTCGACAGCGCCCGCCACGGCACGCCCTCGCTGGCGTAGTCCCACACCGCCAGCAGGCATAACGCGCCGCAGGCGAAGATCGATAACGAGATGATTCCGAACGCCGCGGTCCGTACCGCTTTAGTGGGCAGCACCCCCAATCGACGGGCCCGACGCGGCGGCGAAGCCCGTGGCTTCCACTCGGCCTTGACGGGCTCAAGCGGCTGACGGCTAGGCTTGATGCGGTCGGTGATTTCGTTCAGGTCGGTGGCTTCGGACATCGCAGACTCCTCGTTCGGCAAAAAGTTTCAGAAAAGGGAATTAAGTAAGTGCTTGCCTACGTTATTATGTAAGTATCCACTTACGTCTACGCGATGTCAAGCGTTCGCGTTACGATTCGTGAAAGTTTTTTCTCGCCCCACCGCCCGGAACCCCCATGGCCCGCCCCAACCGCAGCGACCAACGCAAGACCGAACTCACCCCCGTGCTCGCCAAAGCCTTTGCCGAGCTGGGCTACCGCAGCGCCACCACCGCCGCCCTCGCCGAGGCGTGCGGGCTGCGTGAGAACCAGCTCTACCGGCTGTGGCCCAGCAAGAAAGCGATGTTCCTCGCGACCCTCGACTACCTCTACGAGCTCGAGACCCTGTGGTGGGAAGAACAGCTCGCCGCCGACCCGAAGCCCGACGCCGCCGACCCCGGCAAGACCGCCCGCCGCATCCTCGATGAAGAGGGCAAAAGCCGCGGCGAGACCGGCCTGCACCGCATCATCTTCGCCGGGCTCTCCGAATCCGACGACCCCGAAATCAGCGCCGCCCTCACCGCGATGTACCAGCGGTTCCACAAGTTCATCGCGAATGTGCTCAAACGCCACGCCAAAGCCCGCGACACCCCCCTGCCCGATCACGCGGCCCAGCCCAACCTCGCCGCGTGGTCGCTCATCGCCCTGGCGACCTTCTCCAACATCGCGCGCGAGTTCGACCTCTTCCCCATCGCCACCCAACGCAAACTCATGGCCCAGGTCGGCAGCGAAATCGCTGGACTCAACCCACCCGCGGATTGATCCACCTCTCCCAATATTCTGACGAAGGAGCCCAAGTCGTTAGGCTTCAACGCAGCCACACGCATCCGCCGCGACACTGCGATTGAAGCACAGGCACCCGTGCAGGTTGACCGCGTGGGCCAGCACCAGAAAGACACTCCCCAAAAACGTCGCGATGCTGCCCGGCGGGAAGTTGAAACTCGCCTGGCCCGTCTCCGCGTCTACCGCGATCGACGGACAGCACGTTTCGGTGCACCCGTCGTCTCCCGTTTCCGCCGCGCCGAACTGACCTTTTTCCATTAGGAGCAGCGACGGCACCGCCTCGGTCTCGCCCGCCGACGCCGAGGAGATCCCCAGGCCGCTCGCCGCATCGACATACGGCAACACCAAGCCCGCCAAGATAAACACACACCCCAAAACTAACGCCACCAGCGCGACCCGCCGACGGTGCTTGCGATACCCCCGTACGACCACAAACCCCGCCAACGGCAAGACCAACGCCGCCAACACCACGTGCGCCGCCGGATGCGACCACCAAGCCCCCAGCACCGGCAAAAACAACAGCAACAACGGCGCCGCCAAGCAATGCACCACACACGCCACCGACGCGAAGATCCCCAGCCGGTCCCACCACAGCTCCCGTGCCCCCTCCGGCAGGGGTGCCGACGCCGACATCGTTGATATACAACTGGTCATGGTTAAATCACTCAAGGCTGCCTGAAAGCAAGCAACCTCAAATGATATCGAACTATCACTATCCTTCAAGCGGCCTCAAGCAAGCCTGGATCTCCATTGCCCCTGCTTATCCCAACCGCCCCAAGACGATCCGCAACCAACGCCGCTACTCGTCCACGTGCTCTTGCGGCGCGAAACCATCGAGCACTTCCTTCAACTCCAGAAGCTGCTCCCCATTCACCGGCAGCTCCACCTCACGGCCCGGCAATTTCAAAAAAAACTTGTAGCTCCCCTCCGGCTCGATGCCTTTCCCCGGAGCAACATCGCCCATGAACCCCCAATCAAGCACGTCGGCATAGTCGTATGTCGAGTGCGACAGCAGCTTGTTGACGTAGATCTCCTCGGCCAACGTGACCGACAGCACACGCGTGGGCAGAAAAACCGCACAACCCAAGCAGCCGAGCACGCAAACCGCCACGACGAGTTTCAACGCGTTGAGATCGTCCGCCTCCATCTTCGGGTCCGCGTAGTCCAGCACAATCAACCGGAGGCACAAGCCGCCGAACACCGCGCAGATGACCAGAGGCACGACGTACACCAGCTGCCGGTTGTAGTCCGTCAACCGGATCGACGTCTGCGTATCCGACGTGATCAAGCGATCCGTCGGCCCGCATCCCGCGCCCGCCAACGCACCCCCAATCGACCCCGCCAACAGACCCGCAAGCGTGAACGCAAACCCCATGTACCCAGTCACCCCCGACTGCCAACCCCAAGCGCCCAAGCCCCCCAGCAAGATCGCCCCGACCACCGCCCCGATCCACGCCCCCTTCGTCGACCCCGACTCCACCCGGCGGGCAATCTGGGCCGCAATGGCTTGGATTAAGAAATTCATAACAGCGACTGCCCCAAGATGAATGAAATCACACCAATCGCATCGATTAAACCCATTTCGATCCTACCAAGCAATAAATGCAAGTTTTTCCTATGCCTGCCCCCACGCAGCTGGGCCGACAGATCCACCACTTCACCTACGGCATCGCTTGACTGATCGAGAAATACAAATGTACCCCTCCCTTTTTCTTCTCCACCTGGATCTGGCCCCTGTGCCTCTTCGCCCTGACCGCGATCTGGATGAGCACCCACTGGCCCACACGCAAACGCCTGCTCCCTCAACGCCAGGAACTCGAAGCGTTCCGCGAACGGCTGCTGCGGGAAGGGGCTTCGGTGGATCACGAAGCGTAGAACGTGAAATTTATACTTACTTCGCCACGCAGTAGAAAGTGCATTAAGCCGGGTAGTCATGCAACAAAAGTAGCTGTCCCCTTTTCTGCTCCCCTCTGTAAAACGACATGCCCCGTTTCCGGGGCATGTCGAATACTGGCTGGTTCTTTCGAACAGGCTTACTCATCGCCTACCGATGATCGATGCGATGTCGGTAAGCCACTCTGAATCGCTCACGCCGAACGACGGCGTGCGCACAACCCAAAGCCGCCCAACAACGACAGCGCTAGCGTCGAAGGCTCGGGCACTACTTCCAGCGTCAGCCCGCTGAGGACCGCGAGGCTGGTGTCGTTGCTGAAATTGATGTCGACTGTGCCGTCGCTGACGAACTCGTAGGTGACCACCACTGCGGCGTCGCCCTCGGCCTCAGCCGCGTCGATCACCGCGACCTGATAGAGGTCCAGGTTGTTCGCCACGGTCACGCCGTCGACCGTGATGTCGAACACCCGTGAGCCGGCAACCTGAAAGAACTCTTCCATCATGATAAGTTGCATCTTGTACGCCTGGCCGTTGCTGGCGTCCAGATCGACTTCGAAGCTGGACAAATCCCCCCCGCTGTTCGCATCGATCAGCGGTTGGATGACGCTATTGATGTTGGCGTCACCACCGAGGTTGGGCGCTATGTTGAAGAAACCCTCAGACCCCGCAAACGTCCTCAGCGGGTCCGGGTCGGTGGAGACGCCCGTGATCGTACTGCCACCACCGAAGGGGTTAAACGTCAGGCCGTCCACGATGACATTCGAACTTCCCGGCCCGAAGTTCACCGCATAGTCAAACGTCCCGGACAAGTCCAGGTCGGCAGAACTCGTAAACGCACTAACCTGCGCATGGGCCTGCCCACCCATGAAACACAGGGCCGCTGCGGCGCAACACAACAGCGGCGCAGAGCGCAATCTAGACCATCGAACCATATGAACCTCCCTAAGAAAAAGAAATGATGCAGACACGGCTACCAAAAGAAATGAAGAACGCAGCCATTTAACAATTTACATAAACACGGGGTGCGTTCAATGAAAATCACGGGTCTTCAAGCCGTTTTCTTTGAGAAGAACAGTTGTTAATTCAGGGAAAGTAGGTGATTTGAAGGGTTGCTTTAGATCCGATCAATCCAAAAACCGCCGGGGTCAGCGCACGATTGGGGGCTTGAATAAATACAAACAAAAACCTATCATGTGTGCGTGATAGAAAATGAATCGATTCCGGCACTGGGTATCCGAGACGCGGGGCTGGCGCCGCGGGGGCGGGTGTTGCGGTGGGTGCGGGAGCAGGTCGAGAGCGGGGTGTTTCGGCCGGGGGACGAGCTGCCGGGGGAACGGTCGGTGGCGGCCCAGGTCGGGGTGTCGCGGGATACCGTGCGGGCGGCGTGGGTGCAGCTCGAACGGGCGGGGCTGATTGAGGTCAGCCGGTCGGGGAAGAAACGGCGGATCGCGCCGATGCCGAAAACGTCGACGACGGCGGGGCTGACGGGGAAGGTTCCGGCCGGGATACCTCGGGCGCAGCCGGGGGCGGGGGCGAAAGTGGTCGGCCCCACTGGTCGGGTACCCGACCAGTCCACCAAAACCAGACCAGAACCAGACCAGTCTGGCCGGGCGGGACGGCGGAAACGCCGACGACGGGGGCGGGGCCCACGGAAAGGCTCGGCCGACCCACGGCGGGACGCGGGGGTGGTATCGTGTGCGGCTTCCACAGGGCGGGCCGCCGCGACAAGCGCGGGCCGGGCCGTCCCCCCGCTGTTTCCCTTACCCCCGTTGCCCGCCATGACCACCGCATCCACCGACCCGACCGTCCACCGCATCTACAACTTCTCCGCTGGCCCGTGCACGCTTCCCCTGGAAGTGATGCAACAAGCCCAGTCGGAGTTGGTGGACTTTCAAGGTTTGGGCATGGGCGTCATGGAGATGAGCCACCGCAGCAAGCCCGTCGTCGCGGTGCACGAAGCGGCGTTGGCGTCGCTGCGTGAGATCCTCGGGCTGCCCGACAACTACCAGGTGCTGTTCCTGGGCGGCGGGGCGACGTTCCAGTTCGGCATGATCCCCAGCAACCTCGCGGCCAACGGGCAGCGCGTGGACTACACCCACTCCGGTGCGTGGGCCAAGAAAGCCATCGCCGACGCCAAGGCGGTCGGCGCCGACGTCAACCTCGTCTACGACGGCACCGACACGAACTTCACCACCCTGCCCGACCCGGCGACCGTCCAGTCCACCGAGGGCAGCCGATACCTCCACCTCACGACCAACGAAACCATCGGCGGCGTGCAGTGGAAAGCCATGCCGAGCTGCGACGCGCCGATCGTGGCGGACATGAGCAGCGACTTTTTGAGCAAGCCGTTCGACGTCTCGCCGTTCGGGCTGATCTATGCCGGGGCCCAGAAGAACATCGGCCCGGCGGGCGTGTGCGTCGTGATCATCCGCGACGACGTGCTCGAGCAGTGCAACGGCGAGCAGATCAATTACCTGAACTACGCGAACCACGTGAAGGGTGGCTCGATGCTCAACACCCCGCCGGTGTTCCAGATCTACATGGTGGGCCTGGTGCTGGAATGGCTCAAGGGCAAGGGCGGCCTGGCGTGGGCCGAAGAGATGGCCGAGAAACGCAGCGGCCTGCTTTACGACGCGATCGCGGAAGCAGGCGGCGGCGGGTATTACAGCTGTCCGGTCGACGAGGCGTACCGGTCCACCATGAACGTGGTGTTCTGCCTGCCCAGCGAAGAGCTGGAAGCGAAGTTCATCGCCGAGGCCGCGGCCCAGGGCATGGACGGGCTCAAGGGCCACCGCAGCGTCGGCGGCTGCCGGGCGTCGATCTACAACGCGATGCCGCTGGAAGGCGCTCAGGTGTTGGCGGAATTCATGCGTGAGTTCGCGCAGAAGAACGGGTGAGCGATCGGGCTGCCCTCGGGTCGTGCGGGGCGTGCGGCCCGCGAATCGTGAGTCGCACCATATAGACACACGGCGATCTTTGATCGCCCGCTAAACGCCCACGACCTGCCCAAACGGACTAACCCGCAAAGGCAAACAACCTTGCGCGGTTTTCCGGGACATCACGGCTCAATCCCGGGGGCCATGCGCCCGATAAATCGGTGGAGTCTGTGCGTATGGCAAACTTTTCGCGACAACCTCAGATCCCGCCCCACCAGCCAGCCGTGCCGCAGGAAGAGGGGCAGCGGCGCCCGGGTGCGCCCGCCGCGCCGAAGCAGCCGATGGCGCACTTCGCGATCGTCGGGCTGGACCACCAGACAGGCCAAAACATCAGCACCGTCATCGAGGCACGCAGCGAAGACGACGCGCAGGAAACCGCCCTCCGCATGGGCATCACCGTGCACGAGTTCAAGCCGATGCACCCCCTGGCAGGCGCGGCGGCGGTGCAGATGGCCCGCAGCGACCCCACCGATCGCTTCAACCAACACCCCGCTTACATCGACCCCGCCACCGGCCGGGCCCCCGAAACCGGACACCCCTCCGGCGCCCCCGTGCCGACTGCCGAACACGCCCCGCAGCACCCGCTCACGGCCCACGCCGGCCAACCCGGTGCGGTGCGTCAGCCCGAGTCCAACAACCCGCTGGGCAGCCTCGCGGTCGTTGTGATCCTCGGCGTCATCGGCGGGCTGGTGTATCTCACCGTACTCAAAGACGGCGGAGCCCAGCAAGTCATGGCCATGATCGCCCCGGCCCCGGTCGAGGTCGAAGCCGCCTTCGATGTCACCGAGCCGTTGGATGACTACCTGAATCAACTCGAAGGCATCGAAGACTTCGACATGCTTCCGGTCAAAACGCTTGCTGAGCAACAAGAAGCGGAAGCCCCTGCCAAGCCAAAGACGCTGCGTCTCGAAGCCACCATCCCACCCACCGCCAGCGGCAAGAAGCAAGGGCTCCGCGGCTCGGCGGTCATCGGCGGCCAAGTCATAACCCCCGGCCAAAGCGTCGGCGGCTACCGACTCATCCAAGTCCGTGATGGCATGGTGCTGCTGCAGAAAGACGGCAAGGTCATCGCCCTGCGTATCGCATCCAACCCGTAAACGCGGGGCACTTCGTGCCGCCCGCTAAACGCACCCCAAAACAAGCACACCAGGCCACCCAGTGGTTCGATTCACGACTCAGTCGCGTGGATGAATTGGCGGTAGAGGTTGGCGTAGATGCCGTTCTCCGCGAGTAGTTTCGTGTGCGGGCCTTCCTCAACAATTCGGCCGTGGTCGAGCACGAGCACGGTGCTCGCGTGACGGATCGTGCTCAAACGGTGGGCTACCACAAAACTCGTTCGGCCTTGCAGCAACACTTCGAGCGCTTTCTGAATGCGCGCTTCGGTCATCGTGTCCACGCTGCTCGTCGCCTCATCCAGAATCAGGATGCGCGGGTCGGCGAGCATCGCCCGGGCGAAGCACACGAGTTGGCGTTGGCCCAGCGACAGGTTGCCGCCCTTCTCGCCGACTTCGGTGAGCAGTCCTTCGGGGAGCGCTTCGAATAAATCCAGGCAATCCAGCCGCCGGGCTGCGTCGATGACCTGCTCGTCGGTCGCGTCGGGCTTGCCCATGCGAATGTTGTCCATCACGGTGCCGGTGAACAGGAAGTTGGATTGGAGCACGATGCCGACCTGGGCCATCAGCGCATCGGTCGATAGCTTGAAAGCATCGATGCCGTCGATCAACAGCTTGCCTTGCGTCGGTAGGTAGAACTTGCAGATGAGTTTGATGACGGTGGACTTGCCGCTACCGGTGTGGCCGACGAGCGCGACGGTCTGCCCGGGCTCAGCGGTGAAGTTGATGCCGTGCAGCACGGGGTGCTCGGGGTCGTAGCCGAAGTGCACCTCCTGGAACTCGACCCGGCCGGTGAGTTCTTCGGGCGAGACCGCGTCGTCGGCTTCGAGTTTCTCTGGCTCGATGTCGAGCAAGCCAAATACACGCTCAGCCCCCGCCATCGCGGTCAACGCGATGTTGAACTGCCGCGCCATCACACGGATCGGGTTGAAAAACAACGGGATCATGAACCAGAACACCACCAACGCCGCAAACGTCTTCTCCGGCGGCGGATCGCCCAGCGTGAACCCGCCCTCCAAGACCTGATACCCCGCGAGCACGGTGAGCCCCGCGATGATGAACTGGGTCTTGAACTCCAGCAGCGGCAGCTGCGTGCCCGCCAAGCGTGCCTGCTCGAGGTTGTAGTTCGAGTGGTCTTTCACCAGCTCGCGGAATAGCTCGGCGTTGACTTCCTGCCGGACAAAGCCCTGCGTCACCCGCACGCCGTTGACCGACTCGGCGATCGTCGCGGTCACCCGGCTAAAGCTTTCCTGAATCAAGCGGGCCTGCTTTGTCAGCCGTTTGGTGAAGTAGCGGTTGAGCATGATGATGATCGGCGTCATCGCCAACACGAAGCCGAACAACGGCGGGTCGTACCACAACATCACGCCCGCGGCGATCACCATGCCCCCGCCCTGCACCATGCCGATGAACAGCACGTCCTGGATGCCCATT
>JBCCWB010000128.1:0-12161 GCA_039194345.1 Planctomycetota bacterium | reverse complement strand
GTTGGGATGTCAGTAACTGCCAGCAACCTCAACGATTTACAACCGTCGAGCTGATGCCCAATTTAACCACTTTTTCCATGTTTTTCAGGGTACAGGGGCCAGCTTAGGGTACAAATTTTGACCCCTAAATCGGCCTGCCTCCGGGGTATTGCCCCGACGAAGTCGGTGGATGCTTCTTGTGTTTCGAAGAATTAGTTAAGATCTGCCTTCAAGCTCTCAATCGGTTCGCCATTGAGCACACGATTGATCACCTCCTGGTGACCAAACCGAAACGATGTACGGCCGTATGTTGAGTTCAGGTCCTCGATCGCCCATGCGGCAACTCGATTTGCCCAAGACGGAAAGTACTCTCCGGTTAGGAATCCAACTTCTTGACCTTGAACCCGATTATTTGCCCCGAACCAAGCTAGCGATCGCTTTAGCCCACTAAGCGTTGGCGGGTCTTGTGACGTGAGGACCATGGCCTCTGCCGATTGAAGAATGCAGCCAGAGACCCGGGCGGTGAGCTGTCCGCTCACCCAATCCATCTCGATGATGGCTATCTGGGCTAGGGCGACAGTCCGTGTCCAGTGGGTCTCTGCGTCGCCTTCCAACTTAACCTATAGACCCACATTACCCACGAGTTCGCAGTCCTCCTGTCGGTGTTCGTCTCCGTCGATTGCGTGCCAATTGATGGCACCGCCCGAGGGGGCTACCACGTCACAATCGATCATGACTGCTTCGCTTCCGGGAGACAGTTTGATCGCAGAGCCATTGGTCCCCGTCTCGAATCGACATCGCGTGGCGTAGAATTCGCTCTCGTTGAGACTCGCCAGTCCGTACTTCTCGATCAAGGTTTCGAACCCATTAACCCGACGCAGGTGTGTTTCGGGGGTCCAAGTGTCTTTGAGCCGAATCCCATCGAGTCGGAGTGATCCGGAATTGAGGCGTAAAAAGTACTCGGGGGCTGGCCCGTCCTCCGGTATCTGGAGTTGAAGTGTTGGGGTGCGTCCCGTCGCTGATGTAAGACTAATGGATTTGTTTTCGATGTACAGTGGCGAGACAACGAGCGTCGCATTCGTATCGATCACGATCCGTCCACCATTGGCGACAGTATTGATAGCCGATAGCAAGGACTCGGCCGTTTGGACAGTGATCGTGTCAGCTTCAATTGCTATGAATGTGTCCTCGGCCTCTGCCGATCCTTCAGTCCGGTCTAGATTCTCGCTGACGGTATGTACTTCAGCTGGCCATAACCAGAAGACCGCAAGACATGTAATAGCCAAAAGAAGAAAGCAACCGATCAACCACATGAGATTTAAACTCACGGATCGAGGTACGGGTGGTTTATCGTCTAGGAGAAGAGCTTTCGCAGCATTGGCCGAACTTGGGCGATCTTCTGGCTTCTTTGCCAACAGCGCAGCGATGGCTTGTTCGAGATGGAAAGGTATTGACGGATTCTTGGTTCCGACACGTGGAGGCTGTTGCGACGCGATGCGGTGCAAGGTAATCAACGGGGTGTCACCGCCAAAGGGGGGTTCACCTGTAGCCATGGCGTAGAGCAGGCAACCCAAGCTGAACAGGTCGCTGCGTTCGTCGGCTTCCGTATCCATCAAAAGCCGCTCGGGTGCTACATAGTCCGGCGTCCCCGATAGATATCCGTGATGGGTCAAGGTAGGGGTGCTGGCCACCGTCGCCAGGCCAAAGTCTGTGACCTTGACCACACCGTCATTATTTAGCAGCACGTTGCTTGGCTTTATATCGCGGTGAATTACACCCTGATCGTGGCATGCTCCAACCCCCGCGGCGATTTCTGCACCGATCCGAATGATCTCATCCGCATCCATGCTTTCGCAAGCGCGCATACGGTGTTCAAGCGAATCACCCTCAACGTATTCCATGACGAGATACGGCAAGCCGTCGATCTCACTCACATCATGCAGCGCGACCACATTGGGGTGACGCACTGCGGCCATCGCACGCGCTTCGCGGAGAAAGCGGTCCCGTGCTTGACCGTCTCGGGCTAACTCTGGCAGCATCGCTTTTAACGCGACGGTCTGCTTACCTGTGGGCTCGATGGCACGAAACACTACACCCATACCGCCCCGACCAACACACTCCAGAAGGGTGTAACCGTCAACCCTTGGCTTGGCGTCCGCATCTGTAAGAGCAAGCCAAGGGTTCAGATCGTCGTACCGAGGCGGTGAGGAAATATTCGAAATCGCCTCGCCACTCGACAGCTCGTCGATGGCGGCCATTAAATTTCTAGACGGCTCGTGGCTTTCTGATAAAGCCTCACGAAGCACGCTGCCTTTGAGCAAATCCTCAGCAATTCGTTCCAGCCGGTCTTGACAAGACTGGCAACCGTCGATGTGTTTACCCATTTGATCATCGACTGAGCCGATCCCGCCTGAAAGCAACATTCGGCGAAACTCTTCGTCGGTTGGACAATTAGCGCAGCTCATAAGAGTTCTCTGCCGGCCACTTCGGTGATTCTTTCACGGAGTCTGCGCAAAACCCGGCTTTTGGCGATGTAGACCGCTCCAACCGTGAGGCCGCATCGTTCTGCCGCTTCCTTCGCGCGGACGCCCTCCACAGAAGTTAGCCAAAACGCCCGCCAAGTCGGCTCGGTAAATTCTGTGCGGATGCGTTCGGCGGCCCAACGGAAAAGGTGACGCTGATGCTCCTGCTCCCAGCCGTCTTCGTCTTCATCATTGGAGACGCGATCGATCGCTAGGATGTTGCTCGTGCCGCCGGTGGCCGCGATCTGCCGAATACTTTTCTCAAAATAGCGGGCGAGCATACGGCGAGTGATCACCCCCAGCCAACCTCGGAAGCGTCCAAGCTCGGGGTCGGGATCAAAACGGTCGACGGATCGCGCAACCTCACGCATGACGTCCTGCATGAGATCACAAGCGTCGGCGTCTTGTAGCCCTCGCCGCCGCGCAATCGTGTAGACCAGAGGGCCGTATAGCTCGACAAATTCGGCCCACGCCTCGGTGTCCTCGGGCGTTGCGATACGGGCGATCAGACTCAGGCGGGTGTTCGCTGGCATGGCTTGTCCCGATGCGGGAGACAGGCCCCAGCACCAACGCGTGTGACCCAAGGCTGCTTACCTAACTTCCAATCAGTCCAAAATATACGATTTATTTCCGATCCCCTGAAAGGTTTTTAATCAAGCGCCACATTTTATTTATATGGGGCGATCTCCAAAGACGTCGTCGCATGTTATCCCGCCTTGCTGGCGGGCGGCTATTCCGTAGCCAGATTAAGCACACCAGTTCGGCGGCATAACGCAGTTAGCAACCCAAAGCTTTTAAATGGAGAGAGATACAGCAAGACCAATCAGTCGATCCGGGCATCCGCTCAGGCTTTCAAGAAGCCACAGCCACTGAGCGGTGAAGCACGCCAGTCCTAGGTGCCGAACACCCAGCCGGCGTGGCTATGCCGGGCTCTTGCTTGCTAGGTGCTGGCACTGATTTAAACCGCGTAAGGAATAACCATGAGGAAGAACCTACCTTGTCCCGCAGCTGTCTTGGCAATATTTCTCGCCTCGTCAGCCACCGCCCAGGTCTTCGACGCGGCGCTGGTGACCGAGTCGAATACGTTCGAAACGGACGTCTTCGGCTCTACCACGTCGTTGCTATCCAGAGCAACGATTGAGGCGGCACCCCAGCCGAACTTCGTGGCCGACTACTCGACACTAGGCGACACCCTGTTGTCGGTGACGTGGACGGCGCCGGCCGGGCAGTGGATCGAGATCGTCCCGCCGACGCCGGGATGGAGCCTCGAAGCGCTTTCGCTTGAGTTCTCATTAGGCACCATAGGCATTGGTGCCGGCAGCATTGCGCTCATCGCCACCGTTACCGCGGAAGATTTCACTTCGACGAACGGCGTGCCCCCGACGCTCTCGGCCTTCAGCTTCCTGACCGGTCCCGGAGGAGACGCTCTGGCGGTCGGAGTCTCTTTGAACGCGATCTTGCCCGGCGAGGCTTACACCTTCTCGTCGTTAACCCTCGATTTGACCGTCCCGGCGAGCTACGACATTGCTTTCGACAACCCGATCCTTGACTACCGGATTCGGGGTGAGACCGAGTTCCGCACTTCTGATCCCAATCCCGTACTGCCGTCCGACCCGGGCCAGTGGATCCGTGTCGTCCCCGAGCCCGTCTCCCTCACCGTCTTTGCCCTCGGCGGCGTCGCGCTACTCCGCCGCCGGCGTGTGGGGCAGCGCTAAGCACCCGACACCAACCCTCCTACTCCTAGCCCATCACGAAAAAAACCATGAAAACACTCAAGCATCTCCTCGCCCTGCTCACCTTCGCCGTCGCCCCACCCCTCGCCGCTATGCCGGGCCCCGGAGACCCGTTGAACCGCAACCCCACCCCCGGCATCATCTTCGAAGACGTCTCCATCTTGATCGAGATCGACCCCACCGAGCCGTCTGCCGTTACCTTCACCGCCACCGACGCGACGGCCCTCATCGACGATTCGTCAACCGGTATCAATGGCGGTGTCAGCCTCATCGGCTTGTTCGCCCCGGGCTTCGTCGTTGACAACGCTCTGATCAGCGGCACGCTCACGCCCTCCGGCGCTGGTGTCGACTACACCTTCGCGGCTGGCGGTGTGGACCCTGTTGGAGCGACCAACCTGAATCTCAGAGGCACCACCTTCGACTTCAACAACCCCGGGGCAAACGCACAGGCCTTCGCCACCGACCAAGCCGCCTTTACCGGCTCGGCCACCATCGACCTCACCGGCGCGACCTTCGTCGGCCCGATCGGCACCATCGGCGACATCATCGTCGGCAACGGAACCTCCGGCTCCGGCCTCACGATCGGCCAGTTCCAGATCGTCCCCGAGCCCGCCTCCCTCACCCTCCTCGCCCTCGGCCTGATGGCGCTGCCACGCCGGCGGCGATGACGCACAGTTCTGTTCCTTTCCACCCTTGCTTTTTCAAACCCGCGGAGAATACCCAATGCTACACCTAGCCCGTCTCACACTTTTGACCGCCGCCGCGGCTGTCCCGTTTGCCATGTCGTCGCAAGCCGGGGCGGAGATCGTGCTGACGGTCGATGTGACCGAACCGTCGGCCGCCGTCATCAGCGCGACCGGTGCAGCATCCCTCATCGATGACACCAGTTCCGGGACACCCGACCCGGCGACGGTTTTGGGCAGCGTTAGCGTGCCCCCGGGGGCCGTACCCCCCGCGGACTTCAGCACTGTGCCGTTTTTCAGCGTTGATCTCTCGGGCTTAGGCATTGCCGTGACCCCGGGCGAGCAGTTGGCCATCCGGCTCAGCCAGGCCAGCACCGATAGCCGCTACTTCTGGTACGTAGCGCAGGATTCTGAGGAGGTGAAGGAGGGTACCCCACCGTCCTCGGGGCTCTACGCCGGTGGAGCTTGGTTCGTGGGGACGGACCTCGCGTCGATTCCGCCCGTTGACACGCAGCTCGATTTCGGATTCCGTACTTTTGTTGAACCCGCGCCGATCCCCGAGCCCAACAGCACGGGACTCTTGGGGATGCTCGTCTTGGCTGTATACGCTCGTAGGCGACGTGGGGCTTGAGTTAGGTTTCATCGGTTCGAGTCCTGGTTTGTCTAGCAGAACATCAGTGGCAATGACCTACCCCTCATACCCGGCGGGTACGACTTCATGGACGCCGTATTCATATGGCTGGTGCTGTTCGCGTCAAAGCCAAATCACTTTATTCGTCTTGGGGGGCAACACCACTACAATCGCCGCTAAAGCAAAAATTTGGTTTAACACATGAAAAAAGACTAGCCCAGAGGGACTAGTCTTGTGTAAGAAAATAGCGGGGACGGGTTTTGATTTGACTCAAATAACTCAGGTTGTACGCATGGCGTATCGATGATGCGGAGCCCAAGCACCAGGGGAGTATCCGGCAGTTGTTCGAATGCTTACTTGAACCAATTACCTTTGATCGGCGAATGGCGGAAGCTTAGGGGGGACAATTCGCCGATGGGGTTCCTCGAGCGATTCCATGAAAGCAACGAGGTCGGCCTGCTCCTGTTCGGTTAGGTTCAATTCCCGAAGAAGGGGGGACTTGGTTGGGAGCAAGAGGTCATCGGGGCGATCTTTCCTGGCTCGAGGGGTCGGCATCCCGCCGTTGTAAGCCCGGACCGTGACTTCGAGCGATTCAAATAGTCCGTGATGCATGTAGGGCCTTGTGCGGCTGATGTCGCGGAGGCTCGGCGTTTTGAATTTTCCGGAGTCTTCCGGCTTGCCAGTCACGTGGAATTGGCCAAGGTCTTCGTTTCTCGTGCCGTAGAGTGACAGGCCGGTACTGTGGAGTCGGCCATCAGAGAGGGTAGGGCCATGGTGGCAGTTCATGCAGAGGGCCTTGGTGCGGAACAGGTGCAGGCCGCGTAATTCGGAGTCAGACAAAGCGTCTTTACGTCCTTTGAGGAATCGGTCAAAGGCGCTGCGGCCACCGTTTTGGGCACGGACGAATGTGGCGATCGCTTGGGTGATCTCCACGACTTGGATCGGTCCTTCTCGTTCGAAGACCTCGGCGAATAAGGTGTGGTACTCAGGCACTGCGTCTAGCTTAGCCGCCACCTGCTCGGCCATGCCGTGCATCTCGTCGGCATTCTCAATTACCTTGAGTGAGAGGTCTTCCAGCGACTCCGCCCGTCCATCCCAGAAAAGCTGATCGAAGTACCCAGAGTTTTTGATCGTAGGGGCGTTGCGTGGCAGTTCAAGTCGACGCGTGCCAAACGACACCGTACGTCCATCTGCCCAGCCTAGGTCCGGGTCATGGCATGACACGCAAGCCATCTGATTGCTTGCAGAAAGCCGGGGGTCATAAAACAGCTGGCGACCTAATTGTTCTTTGGCTTTGCTCGGAGGGTTGTCTGCGGGGTAGGGCATCGGCGGCAGCAATCCCAATTCTGCTGCATCCACAAATTTATCAACGACCATCGCAGGCCAGTGCTCAGGGGATTGGCTGTAGACATCGCGTAATTGGTCAGCCGTTATTGGGGTTTCCGCTTGACCCGCGAAAGTTGAGGGGAGTTTCGGGATCGCCAGCACGGTCACGAGCAGCAGGCCCAATGCACCACAGGCTAAGCGTTGCTTCAATCGTTTTTTCGATTTGATTACTCGCATTTCGCCGCCGCTTGATTCGTCTGGCTTTACCGGAGAGAGACGTGTCCATCGATGTACACAGCATGTGTCGATTTCAGAACGGACTCTGCGTTGTCGTTGTGGACGAAGTAATCGGGGGGAACCGCTGCGAGGTTTGTACCTGGAATGCTGATACCTAGGCCATTGGGTAAGCCGATCTGCAAATTGAAGGAATCCCAAACGATCGGGGTTTCGGTACCGCCATCGATGCCGTAGATAAACGTTCGAGTGGTTGCCAGACTCGCATCGGTGCTGAAGGTATAGGTGTTGCCATTTTCTTGGAATTCAGGACGTGCCGCGGGGCAGACCCACGTACCGCCGCTTGCTTGCATATATTCTTGATCTTGCAGCACGGCGGCGAGTCCGAGCTTTTCGATCGGATCGCCGCCCGCACCGATCCCGGCAAACGCAGGGCCATATTGGGTCCCGAGCTCTGTGCCGGGCTCTATGCGGTATCCGTGGCCACCTGTAGTCTGAGCATCAGGCAGGAAGTCGTCGTGGTCCGTAGCGTAGGCGAACATGGCCACGCCGATTTGGTGGAGGTTGCTCTGGCACCTCGCGGCGTAACTTGCTTTCCGCGCTTTGCCTAATACCGGGAGTAGAATCCCAACGAGAATCGCAATAATAGAAATCACGACCAGCAGCTCGATGAGCGTAAAGCCGGCCTGGTTGTCTTTGATTGAAGCATGCATAGCTTATCTGCTTTAATTAGTCACTAGCTATCTGTAGTAATAGCAATTCAGTACCAGCCAATTTGGCCAATCTCCAGCAACGCGTTTTAAACCGTTCCGTAGAGTCGACATTGCCCTGTATCACCTACAAGTATATACTCATGCTAGTATTTGAGATGCATTCTCAAATACGCTTTATTTCGCCGCCGTAAATATAGGGGATACCCTAGATTATGTCGAGTTGGGCAAGTAGGCCAACGCTCAAGGAGAGGATGCTTTGAAACGCATAGGCACGAAAAGATTGAGCTTAGTTCTTGTTACGCTGGCAACCCTTGGCGTCACAGATCGGTCCGTCTGCCAGGTGACACGTGTCGTCGCGGAAGCAGATTTTGTTGCCGGGTCGCAGTACTTCTTAATTGGATCTACGTCTGGGCCCGCAGGAAATGCGAATGGCGGCTTTGCCACCCGCCTACAAGTGGGAAGCTCTTTCGGAGATAACTACGGATCACGTCCGGCCGAAGCAGAAAGCTACTTAGTCTCTAGTATCCTGCCTCCAAGCTCATCTCCTTTTTTTCAAGTTGAAAAGATTGAGGACCAAGCTCGTTTACTCAACTCAAACCCTTCGGATGATCCACCGGGTACGATTGTAGATGGCATTACTTACTACTTCACGCAGTTTGGCAACGTGGCCATCGATAATGCTGGCAATCTCGCGTACCACGCCGAGATCGACGATACCCCGGGTAGTGACATACTCGATTATTCTGATCGTATCGACAGCATTTGGTTTAACGACACGCTCATCGCGCGGGAAGGCGGAGCAACTACGGATGCCTCCATCAGCGGCTCTACCTATACTTCGACTTTTCTCGTAGGCATGGGAGAAGCGGGGGGCTTGGTTTATCGCGGAGGCTATACCGGAGGTGGATTTTCCGGCGCTGCGTTATTCGATCAAAGTGGTCAAGCGTTCTTTAAGAGTGGTGACGCTATCGGCAACACCAGCACCACAGTTGCGAATTCGACTTCTGCTTTCAGCAACTCGGCCGTCTCACAGGACGGCATGCACACGGTGGCCTTCACGACTGGTGCCAACGGCACGCGATACTTGGTCGTTGATGGCGACGCGGTAACGCTCCGCACCGGCGAAACCTATGTTCCAGGAGCTTTAATCGGGGTAGACAATGGGGCAAGAACGGCAACAGAAGAGCTACCCACTTCGTTCAACAGCCCCGCTGTCGGAGCAGGCGGTTATTGGGGGTTCACGGGGTTCACAGATGACGTTGCGGATCCGGATGGCGATTTCGATAGCGTCGCCATGATCAACGGCTACGCCACCTTTCGTGAGCTCGACACAATCAAGGATCAGAGCGGTAACGACATAGTTATCGATGGTGCTGCAGACCAAGTCGCATTCAACAGCGATGGCGATGTCCTCGTGGTATGGAACAACGCTGTCATTCTCAACGGTACGGTGGTCGCCACCGTCGGCACAGACATCACCAATGACAGCGCTGATCTGCGTCTCTTCCAATCCAGAGCCTCCGTCAGCGACCGTGATGGCGACGGCGATGTTCAGATCTATTTCGTGGGGCGAAACGATTCAAACGTGGGCGGCACTCAGAGCAATGACACGATCTACACCATGAACACCGCATTTGATACCGGCGCGATTCTTGGCGATATGGATATCAACGGCGTGTTAGATATGGAAGACATCTGTGCTTTCGCAATCGCATATCTGGATACGTTTGAGTACGCCGGGGTGTATGGCAGTGCGGCGGAAGCGCGTGGCGATTTCACCGGCGACGGAATCGTAGATTTTGCTGACATCAGTGGATTCGCGGCTCTGCTCGGCGTCGATGATGACGAGGTTTTGGCCAAGATCCCCGAGCCGGCCTCGGCGGCGCTGTTACTGACGCTCGGCGGCCTTATTGCGCGGCGGACACGAACCCGACGCTTCGTATGATTTAAACCTGCTTATCAAATTTATTGGTTAATTTGTTTACCCTAATGGAGGACGACTTGAAATGTTGAAATACAAAACACTACTGGCAGGTTGCATTGCAACCGGAGTGTCGGCATCGGTTTTTGGACAAGCGTACTTTGAGGTTTTTGATGAAGCCGAAGCCGCCAACGGAGATGCCACGCTGACGTTCCTTGAAACCGTTACGGTTGGGCCCGATGGAACCGCTTATGCGTTTCTCCGCGATACGACGACAGCTGATGTTGGTGGAATCACCGCATTTGACGGGAGCGGTTTCACGAACGTGATGACGCCCGCCGATTGGACCACGTTTGGATCCACTCAAGACTATGCGGCAGGCAATGGTGTAGGGATTGCCAGTGGAAAGGCCCGAGCGATCAGCTCTTTTGACAACAATGTCTACGAAGTTGATATCGCGACTGGCGTAGTCTCAGAAGCCGTCAGTGCGGCTACCCTTGATGTTGCCTCGGGTGTTAGTTCAAATTTTACAGCAGTGTTTGAGACGACCTCGGACGGTACTATCTACGCTTTAGAAAGTGTCTCGGACCAGGTACTCGCCATCACTCCTGGCAACGTCGTTTCGGTAGAGATCAACACTGCCAGTTTTGCCGCCCTGCTTGGCGGCACCTCAATCGGTGGTATTGGCGTTAACCAGGATGTTCTTTATCTCGGTAGTAACAGCAGTGATCAGCTCCTTGCTTGGGATACCACGACAAACACAGGTTCCGTGGTTCTAACCACCGCCCAGATCGAAGCAGTGACCGACGACGTTGATGGTCGAGCGGGCTTCGGTGACATTTTCTACGCACCGGATGGTCTTGTGTATTTCTACGAAAGCGATTCGGATTACCTTTTGTCGTTTAACCCCTTGGATGCTGCGAACACCTTAGCGGTCGTGCTGACCGAAGCGGAGTTCACGGCCGGACCGGGCTCGGATACCATTAACCAGCTGTCGTTCTTTGACGGCAACATCGCCTGGACGGATACCGGTATCGGCTACTACACCATCCCCGAACCAACCGCCGCGGTACTACTCGGCATGACCGGTCTCGCTTTTATGCGACGCCGTCGCGCCTGATCGTCGCTCCTCGCAGATCGCACTAGAATGCGACAATGAGCTGCTTACCCAACCGATTCCGATCTACACCGTCGACACCAGGCGGGGTTTTCTTTTGTGCGTTTGCCTTTCTGCTTTACGCCTGCATATTAAGTGGCTGCCGGGTAAGCGGTGGCGTCCATGTAGATGAGGAGGCCGGCTTAGATCAGTTACTAGACACCACCCGGGCCTTCATTCAGCCCCAGCAACTACAGCAAGTTATCGATGAGCCCAACTTAGTCCTTCTCCATGTCGGACACGGGCAGCGGGGGTACCAACGCGGTCACATTCCCGGGGCACGGTACGTTGATTTCAAAGAGATCATGCAACTCGAACGCGATGGCTTGAAGTCAGAATTGCCCAGCCCTGAAGACTTCGAAAAGCGAATTGCGGGATGGGGAGTGACGCCTGCATCAACCGTTGTGCTCTACGGAGACGCTGCGGGTGTGTTCCCCGCTCGTCTCTACGTCACGATGAAGCACTATGGCTGTGGAGACAGGGTGCGACTACTCAACGGGCATCTCCGCGGCTGGGCTGGCCAGGGAAGGAAGCTGGCTACCGGGGGGATGCTTGGAGTAAAAGGCTCTGGGGTGAATGGGACGGTAGAAATCAAAGCCGAGGGTGTGCCTAGCGTCGTTGTCAGCACGGGAGATGTTGAGGATGCTCTGGAGAAACGTGATGCAACGATTCTCGATGTTCGGCCGGAAGATCAGTATGCGGGAGTGAAAAAGGGATCTGGCGTAATAATGGCCGGGAGAGTACCTGGAGCTGTCAATATGCCGTGGCAACGAATGGTGACGGGGGTTAAACCACCTTGGCTGGCCGACAAGGGGCAGCTGCGATCGGATCTGGTTGCTGTTGGAGTGACGCCAGATAGGCCAGTGATCGTCTACGACGCTCAGGGCATGCACTCATCACTCGCGTTCGCAGTATTAGAGGAGCTGGGATATAGCGTGTCTCTCTATGACGGTGGGTATGCGGCTTGGTCTAAGTCGCGTTAATCCCAGCTAAATGGCTCATTCCGGGGCGGAATCCATACAGCAATCGCTTCGGACAAGTTTGCGCGATCTCTAAAAAATGAGATTTCGTCTCACCTACTGTTGACGCAAACGGCTTGTCTGTTTATATTGAGACGCCATCTCAATATTGTCATGGACATGCGATGTCTTGGATACCTCAAATTACGTTGATCGCTGTAGTTAGCACTCTTGGATTCACCGCCTGGGTGGCTTGCGGCAACGCTACACAAAACGGGGCGGAGGGTAAGGCGGTGACGGACTT
>JBCCWB010000127.1:0-12174 GCA_039194345.1 Planctomycetota bacterium | reverse complement strand
TCGCCGCCGCGAAGAAGCACGGCGTCAAGCACTTCATCTTCGCGTCCACCTGCAGCAACTACGGCGTCGCCGACACAGACGTCCCCGTCGCCGAGGACGGCCGCCTGAACCCGATCAGCGTCTACAGCGAAACCAAGGTCGAGACCGAGCAACTTACCCTCAACGCCGCCAGCGACACCCTGATCCCCACCGTGCTGCGCCTGTCCACCGCGTTCGGCGTCTCGGCGCGGATGCGGTTCGACTTGCTGGTCAGCGACTTCACCCTGGCCGGGCACCAAGACGGCAAGGTCGTGATCTTCGGCGAGCAGTTCTGGCGTCCGTTCGTGCACATCAACGACATCGCCAAGTGCATGCGGATGGTGCTCGCCGCCCCACGTGAAGCGGTCGACGGCGAAGTCTTCAACGTCGGGGCCAACCACAACAACACCCAGAAGCAGACCCTTGGCGAATCCGTCGCCAAGCACCTGCCCGGCACCAAAATCGAGTTCGTCACCAAAAACGAAGACCCCCGCAGCTACCGCGTGGAGTTCGCCAAGGTCAAGGAGAAGCTCGGCTTCGAGCCCGATTGGGATATCGACGCCGGCATCGTCGAGGTCCGCGACTGCCTGCAAAACGGCGTCTGGCCCGACCCGACCGACGGCCGGTACAAGAACTGATGCCCGAACCTTCAGCCCCGGGTCAATGACCCGGGGCCGCCGCGGATTCCAACAATGTCCACCGACCCCGAAAAGAAATACCTCGTCTCCGACTGCGACCTCGGCGAAGAAGAGGCCCAGGCCGTCGCCGAAGTCGTACGAAGCAAGTGGCTGAGCGTTGGCCCGCGCACGGCCGACTTCGAGGCCGCGTTTTCATCCCACATGCAGGGCAACCTGCCCGAGCCGCCCTATGCCGTGGCCGTGGCCAACTGCACCGCGGCTCTGCACCTGGCTCTACTCGCGGTAGGTGTCGAGGCGGGTGACGAAGTCTTGGTGCCAAGCTACACCTTCGTCGCCAGTGCTAACGCGATCCTCTACTGCGGAGGCACCCCCGTCTTCGTGGACATCAACGGGCCACACGACCTGAACCTTGACGTCGATGACCTCGAACGCAAGATCACGCCCAAAACTAAAGCGATTGTCGCGGTGCACATGGCTGGGTTTCCGGTCGATATGGACCGCCTCATGCCACTCGCCGAGAAGCACAGCCTCAAAATCGTCGAAGACGCCTGCCACGGCATCGGCGCCACCTACCTCGGCCCCGATGGCTCGGCTTACCGCGGCCGAAAGATCGGCACCATCGGCCACGCGGGCTGCTTCAGCTTCTTCGCCAACAAGAACCTGGTCACCGGCGAAGGCGGCATGGTCGTCACCCGTGACGAAGACGTCGCCAAGTTCGTCCGCCTTGGCCGTTCGCACGGCATGACCAAAACCTCGTGGGACAAAGCCTCGGGCCGGGCCCACGGCTACGACGTGGTGCAAATGGGTTTCAACTACCGCGGCACCGAACTCACCGCGGCACTGGGCTTAATCCAGCTGCGTAAGCTCGAAGCCAACAACACCCAGCGCAAAGCCCTTGTCGCCCGCTATCGCATACGCTTGGCAGAATTGGCCGACGTCTTGCCGATTTCGATCCCATTCGTGGACCGCCTTGAGGACAGTGCCCACCACGTCTTTGCCGTGGTCTTGAATGACGCCTCGGCGGTGGTGCCCCTGCGTGAAGCCCTCACCGAGCTTGGCGTGCAGACCACCCACCACTACCCGCCCCTGCATACTTTCAGTCACTACCAAAACATCGTGGGCAAGGTTTCCTTGCCGATCAGCGAGGACGTCTCGGCCCGTGAAGTGACGCTGCCCCTACACCCGCTGATGTCGGATGAGGATGTGGACGAGATTGTGGCCCGATTGACCCGAGCATTTCAGAAAATCGGCCAGACCACAGGCTGATGGAAGCGTTAATACTTCGACTAGGGTTTCTCTTATCAAAATTACCTAATTTAAACACAAGTAAGAAGACTTAGTGAAATATCAGGGGTTTCACCATTGAATCTAACACCACCTTTGTTATGCTCATTAAGCCTGCAATAGGTTGAGTACCCGGCGGGGGATGCCGGGCAGGGAGTGTTAGAGAGAGCGATCGTAAGTTGTAAAAAGTTGGGGAACTCGTTCGCCGGGCGGACCGGTGATACGGGACTGGACTGCATTGATGGCTGCGCCGTGCGGCTATGAAACGAGGGGGAGTGCATAAGCGTGAGAAAGACATGGACGTGAGGAATTGATCGATGTTGCGGTGGGGTCATAAGAAGTACATAGCGAAGAAGGATGGCAGCCTGCCCAAGGGCAGAGAGCTGCAAGTGAGGGCTCAGCACCTCAATCGCATCCTCGAACGCGAACGCACCCGCGCGGATCGTTCGGGTCGGCCCCTATCCATGGTGCTGCTCGGTTATGACGGGAAATCCAGTCAACGCAAAGACGCCGCCACGATTGTGCACGTTATGCAGAAACGCGGCCGAATCACCGATGAGATCGGGTGGTTTGACAAGAAAACCGGATTCGCCGTGCTACCGGACACCCCGGTGCAGGGCGGGCGACGCTTTGCTGAGATCGTCCAGCAGCAACTCCGCGAACGTGGAATCCGTACATCCTTTGCCATCTATCAATACGATCCTCCCCACGAAGACGATCCCTCCGATCACGATCAGCACGGCGGACATCGTTTCGGGCAAACGCACACAACCAAAAAGATCGCCAACGGCTCGGCTCAACCCACCCCACAACCCGCGTTGTCATCCGGGTTTTTCGAGGCTGATCCCAAGGCCCTTGAGCTGCAGCCACTCATGGCCCGTAGGCTCCCAGCTTGGAAACGCGCGACGGACCTAGCCGTCTCCGGGACCGCCTTGCTGGCGCTTTGGCCCGCTATGATCGCCATCGGCGCTGCCATCAAGCTCGACACCCCCGGCCCAGTCATCTTCAAGCAGAAACGCTCGGGCCTGGGAGGCAAGCCCTTCGGCATCTGGAAGTTCCGCACTATGTGCGACGACGCCGAGGCCAAGCGTGGCGAGCTGCTGGCGATCAACGAGCAAGATGGCCCCGCCTTCAAAATCAAGGACGACCCGCGCATCACCCGCGTGGGCGGCTTCCTCCGCAAGACCAGCCTCGACGAGCTGCCCCAGTTGATCAACATCTTCAAGGGCGACATGACCCTCGTCGGCCCGCGTCCGCTGCCTGTGCACGAATCCGACGCCTGCGAGCCGTGGCAGAAGCGACGGCTCGATATCACCCCCGGCCTGACCTGCATCTGGCAGGTCTGGGGGCGGTCCACCGTGAACTTCAACGACTGGGTCCGCATGGATCTTCGTTACAAACGCAAACGCACCCCCCAGCACGACCTGAAAATCATGCTCCACACGGTGCCTGCGGTGCTCAAACAACGCGGTGCCTGCTAAAAACAGTGCTTTTCGCGATTTGGGGTTCGCCCGAGCCGTTTTTTGGGGCAAACTTAGGTCGAACGTCCGCCGCCCTCTTCGGCCCCGCGAATCCCGCCCCGAAGACGGCGATTGGCTTACCCCAGGATGCCCAACCGCTGTGACCGGTCCGCTCAGGTTTTGATCCATGACCACCGTAGCCCCCACCCATGCCACCGACGCCCTGACTTCCGTGGCAGCACCCACCAACGGTCTGCCCAAACGTGAGCTATTCGGCGTGCAGGTTACCGCAGCGGGACCGGAACCCGTCATCGACCAGATCATGGATTGGGCCCACGACCGCCGCAGCGCGACCGTCGACTTCATGCCCGTGCACGGCCTGATCGTCGCCGTCAAAGACGCCGAGCACCGCGCCCGGATGAACGAATTTGACATCGTGGCGTGCGACGGCCAGCCCATCCGCTGGGCCCTGAACAAATTCCATGACGCTGGGCTCGACGAGCGGGTCTACGGCCCCACCACGATGCTCAAGACCTGCGAGCGGTGCGCCGCGGAGGGCGTGGGCATCTACCTCTACGGCGGGCGACCCGAGGTGCTCGAAAACCTCTGCCACAACCTCATCGAGCAAATCCCCGAACTGAAAATCGTTGGAGCCGAGTCGCCGCCCTTCCGGCCGTTGACTGAAGAGGAAGACATCAAAGCGATCAAGCGCATCAACGCCAGCGGCGCGGGCGTGATCTTCCTGGGCATCGGCTGCCCCCGCCAAGAAATCTTCGCGGCCGAGCACCGCTCCGCGTTGCGGGGCGTTCAGATGTGCGTCGGCGCAGCATTCGACTTCCACGCCGGTGCGGTCAAGCAGGCCCCCGGGTGGATGCAGAAGCGTGGCCTCGAGTGGTTGTATCGATTGACGCGCGAGCCGGGTCGGCTGTGGAAACGTTACCTTGTCACGAACAGCGTGTTCGTGGCACTGTTCACCCGCCGATGGATTTTGGGGCGTTGAGCCCGCGATTCAACACTTCTCCGCCCAGATCAAGAACCCACCATGTCGCTGACGCCGGACGCCCCGGAACCATCTGACTCCTCGCCGTCCGCGGCGAACGCCCATGGGGCAGACGTCACGCCCGAAGCAGAGGGCGACGGCGAACCGGTGCGCGGCCGTCGACAATGGGCCACCCGCGGCATCTGGGCCATGCTCGACCAAGGCTTGTTTGCCGGGGCCAACTTCCTGATCACCGTCGGTCTGGCGGGTTGGCTGACCGAACGAGACTTCGGCGCGTTCACCACGGCCTACGCCAGTTTCCTGGTCATCGGCGTGTTCACCACCGCCCTGCTCACCGAGCCGATGATGGTCTTCGGGGCCAAGAAGTACCGAGATAACCTGCCCGACTACTTCGGCCGTCTCATCGGCGGACACCTGCTGGTCACGCTGATCGGCGGATTAATCCTCGGTGGCATCGGCCTAGTCGTTGGCATCACCGGCGAGAAACTTTTGGGCTTGGCGATGTGCCTGCTCGCCTTCTCTCAGTGCAGCCAGTTGTTGCCGTGGATGACCCGAAACGCCTGCTACATCGAATCGAACCCCCGCCCCGCCGCCGTCGCCGGAATCATTTATCTCGTGTTGATCGTGGGCTCGCTGCTGGGCCTCCGCGTGACCGAGCAACTGAGCATCGTCACGGCGATCATGACCATGTTCGGTGCTAGTCTCGCGGCGAACCTCTACCTCCTGTTCTACCTCCGGCCCAATCTGCGGGCTGCGGTCGGCATCGGTGATTATGGCCCCGTAGCACACGACCACTGGCGCTATGGCAAGTGGGCCACGCTCACCGGGCTCACCCGCTACATCCCCGAGCAGCTGCCCTACATCGCGGTCCCGGTCATTCTGGGCATTGCAGCGAGCACTTCACCCGACCTTGAAACCGGCGGAGCCCTCAAGGCGCTCATGAACTTCTCCGTGCCGTTGATCCTGATCAGCTGGGCCGCCTCGACGCTGGTCACGCCAATGCTGGTACGGGCCAAACACACCCCCAAGTTTTTCAAGATCTCCGGCATCATGCTCACGATGACCATGGGCCTACCGCTGCTGTTCTGGCCGGTACTGGGGCTTCTAGGCGAAACCATCATCGCGTTGCTGTACTCCGGCAAGTACGTGCAGCACGCTTCGCTGACATGGCTGATCGGGCTGATTCCCGTGATCGCCGGCCTGGACGCCGTGCTCCACACCCAGCTCAAGGCCGCCGAACGTCCCGACCGTCTGTTCCTCGCGTCGGTGGCTTCGTCGGCCGTCCTCATTCTGCTTGGCCTGCCGATGATCCTTGCCTGGGGTTTGACCGGCGCGGTGCTCGCGATCCTCGCCAGCTACGTCGCTCAGGCGATGACGCTCTGCCTCATGGGCGGATCGATCATCCTGCGTGCCGCCGCGCCGGTCCCCGAAGACCTGGGTACCGACCTCCGCCCGTTGGAGCTGCCTGCCCTGCCCCAAGAACCGCTGGTCTCGGTGATCATGGCTAATCACGACTATGGCCAAATGATCGGCGACGCGATCCAAAGCGTGCTCGACCAGACCTACGGCCGATTCGAGCTGATCGTTGTAGACGACGGCTCGACCGACGACTCGGTCCAAGCCATCCAACCTTTCCTCGCCAAGGACACCCGTGTCACTTTGATCTGCCAGGAAAACCTCGGCCAAGGCGGTGCATGGAACACCGCGTTTGACCGCTGCCGGGGCGACATCCTCTGCCTGCTCGATTCCGACGACATGTTCGAGCCCGAGAAACTCGCGACCATCGTTGAGACGTTCCAATCGATGCCCGATGTCGGCATGCTCCAACACCCGTTGCAGGTCATCGATGTATCGAACCAGCCGCTGCAAGTCATTCCGTTCCTCAGCCGACTCGAGGAGGGTTGGCTGGCCCCGACGGTCCTGCGTCGCGGCGGACGATGGAGCTTTATGCCGACCTCGGCGTTGGCCTTCCACATGGAAGTCGCCCGGCACTTCTTCCCGCTCAACGCCAAACGCTATCGCGGCAACGCCGACACGCTGCTCTTTACCGTCGGCCCGCTGCTCTCACGCGTCCACGTCATCCGTCGGCCGCTCGCCCGCTACCGGATCCACGGCGACAACATGATGAGCAGCGGCGCTTCCGACCGGGCGGGCATGCGTAAGCAGCTGCGCTCGGTCTACAACACCCTGGCGGGGACCAACCAACACCTCAAACAGCTGGGCATGGATCTGCCCCAGTTGGACCCCCGCGTCCACCTGCAGTACCGCGAACGCCTATTCCAGCTCTCGATGCTGCGTGGCCAACGCCGGGGCTGGATCGGCCGATACATCGGGCTGATGCAGGTGCTGCTGACCGACGATATGTACGGGAGAGCCCAGAAGCTCATGTCGGTGCCCACGTATGGCCTGCTGCCGTTCATCCCGCGTGGCTGGCGCGCGGGGTGGCTGGACCGAGCCAAGGGCATGGGGCGAGCCAAAGGGATCGCCCAGACCTTGTTACTGCTGACCCGTTTCAAACCCCGCCGTGCCCAGGAACTCCTAGACCTATCGGATTCCGCCAACCTTCAAGCCAAACCCAGCGTTAGTTGAACATGCCGTCCACGACCTCGACTACCACCACACGCCCCCTGCCCGTGCTCACCGCGGACACCACCCAGCGGTTGACCGCGCGGTGGTTCGCGATGTTCGGCATCTTGCTTTCGGGCTTGGCGATCGGCGGCAAGGGGTTCGCTTACATCGGCCTGCCCCCGTTGTTCATCTCCGAGATCACCTTGGGGTTGGGCGCACTGACGTTCCTGATCCAGCCGCGTTGGCGAGAAACGCTGACCCAGCCGATCTCGATCCTCATCTTGCTGCTGCTCGGCTGGGGCCTGATGCGGACCGTACCCTTCCTAGGCCGGTGGAAGCTCGACGCGATCCGCGACTTCATGCTGCTGGGCTACATGGCCACGGCACTCATGGTCGCGGCGGTTGTGATGTCACAACCGATGCTTCTTCCTTGGCTACTGAGTAAGTACCAGGTGTTCGCCAAAGTGTTTCTTTTGGTGATGCCCCCGCTTTGGTTGGCCGACCAGATCCTCGGCGAAAATATGCCGAGCTGGCCGTGGGCAGACCACGTCGGGATCATCACGCTCAAGCCCGGCGACATGCCGGTGCACCTGGGCGGGATCGCGGCGTTGTCGATCCTCGGGCTGTTCCGCGGTAAATCATTGGTCTGGATGGGGCTGCTCTGCATGCTGCTCGGCGTGACCGGGGCCATCAGCCGGGGCGGCCTGGTCGCCTTCTCGTTGGCCTACGGCATCGCGTTTCTCATGCGGCCCAAGAGCGCTTGGGCCACACGGCTTGTCGTGGTCATGACCATCGTCGTCACCCTCGCCGCAGTCAGCGACATCAGCATCAAGGTCCCCGGACGTGAACGCGAGTTCTCCGCTCAACAGCTGCTGCTCAATGTCATCACCGTCGTCGACAACGGCGACGCCGCGGGCGACCTCGACGACACCAAGACCTGGCGGCTCGACTGGTGGGACACCATCTACGACTACACCTTCTTCGGCGAATACTTCTGGAACGGCAAAGGCTTCGGCGTCAACCTCGCCAACGACGACGGCTTCCAGGTCTGGCTCGACACCGAGTCCCTCCGCAGCCCGCACAACGGCCACCTCAACGTGTTGGCCCGGACCGGGGTGCCAGGCTTTGTGATCTGGTGCTCCATCATGATCGCCTGGTGCTGGATGATGCTCAGCGCCTACCTCCAGGCCCGCCAACGCCGAGAAAACAACTGGGCGATGTTCTTCGTGCTGCTGGTGGCGTACTGGACCGCGCTGACATTCAACGCCTCGGTGGATGTGTACTTCGAGGGGCCCATGGGTGGGGTGTGGTTCTGGGCGGTGACGGGATTGGGCTTAGGATCGGTCTGGGTCTTCCGCAGGTACCCCGAGATTATGCACGTCCCCCACGCCTACCCACGCGAGACCCACGAAAATGAATGAGGCCGCCCCCGCTCATTCCCCGGTCGCCCCGGGCAAGGCGGTCATCACCACCAGTTGGGATGACGGCCACCTCGAAGACCTGCGTCTGGCCGATCTGCTCGACACCTACCGCATCCCGGCAACGTTCTATGTGCCCCACACCGACCGCCTGCTCGGCAAGCCCGTGCTGAGTACCGACCAACTCCGGCAGCTGGTCGACCGCGGCTTCGAAGTCGGAGCCCACACCATGAACCACACCGTGCTTACCACGGTGTCCGACGACATCGCCCGCAGCGAGATCGCCGACTCGCGCAAATACATCGCCGACGCCACCGGCCGCGCCTGCCCGATGTTTTGCCTCCCCCAAGGCCGATTCAAACCGCAGCACGTCGAGATGATCCGCGAAGCGGGTTACACCAGCTTCCGCACAGTGGAGATGTGGTCCACCGCCCCGCCGCGACCTCGCCACGCCACGCCGCTCACCGAGATGGCCACCACGCTGCAGGCCCAGCCGCAGTCGCCCTCGAGCATCGCCCGCAACCTCCTCAAACGCCGGGCGCTGGGCAACGGCCTGCTGTACCTCAAGCTCGGCCGAGCCGCGGGGCAAGATTGGGCCAAACAAGCCCGGGCTCTGCTCCAGCACGTCCTCTCCCACGGCGGCGTCTTCCACCTCTGGGGCCACAGCTGGGAACTCGAACAGTTTGATCAGTGGGCCACGCTCGAATCGGTCCTCGCCGAAATCCGCGACGCCGCCGATCAAACCAAGCTGCTGACCAACATCCAGCTCTGCCAACGCACGGCACGCTGAATCTACAACAACGACTTGAGCTGCACCGACACCTCGTCGAACGCCGAAGCGGGCAGGCTCACCGTGTCCCACTTGGCTGACCGATCCCGCATGTGCTTCTCGTAATCGCTCAGCCGCACCGCGAGCACCGCGTACCACTTCTCGTTGTACTCAAACACCTCCAAAAACAACGCGTCCGGCGGCTGCACATCACACCAAAACAGAAACGCGAACGCGGGCTCAAACCCGTCACCAAAGATCCCCGACCATGTCTTCATGCACGACACGTCGTCCCGCGTCACCCAATTCTGAAGCGACTTCCCGGTCTTGCCCGAGTGCTTACGGCCCTTCACATCGATGAGCAGGTTGCTTCCAGACTTGGAATACACCACGAAGTCGAAGTTCTTCAGTTTCTTCGCCCCGGCAATCCCCGTCTGCCCGTGCAACGCCCGCTTGGCTTCGTCCACCGCGACATAGGCGATCCCGTTCGCCCGGAGAAAGTGCTCAAACGCCTGTTCGTAGTGGAATCGCCGCTGGGTCATGGCTAAATCCTCAAATGCCCTCAGAAAAATTGCGCATCGGCGCAGGGGATCACCCGCTTTGGCGAATCTCATCCGGAACCGTTCGTGCCTTACAAGGAAAAACCATGCGCTACGCAACCCCGATTCTAACCACAACCCTCACGGCTGCCTCGTTCCTTGCCGTCCCTTACGCCTCGGCCGCGATCACCCTCACCGATGACAGCCGCGAGATCATGGTCACCGGGTCGATCAGCGAGACCGGTGGCGGTTCGGGGTTCTTTATCTCCGAAACCCCGCTCGCCGACGGCGTGGACTTCAACCAGATGCTCGACCAGGACCTCAACGCCGCGATCGGCGATGGCATCGTCATCGGCCGGGCCGCGCAGAACTCCCTCATCCAAATCGATCCCGGCGGGTTCTCCATCCGCGGGCTGCTCAGCAGCTCGGCCGTGGTCAACGACCCGTCGCAGGGCCAATCCTCGATGACCGGCGGGAACGCGGAAGGGGAATCGATCTTCGACGTCACCCTGCAAATCGACCAACCCACCGCGATCTCGATCGTTGGCCGATGGGAAACCGACGGGCTCACCGACACCGACGACATCCTCTTCGAGGCCTTCGGCCTGACCGTCAACCCACCGATCCTCGCCTCGGGTAGCCAAGACACGTTTATGTTCGACACCGTGGTCGGCCCGGGCAGCTACAGCATCTTCGGACTCACCCAGAACCGGGCGAGCAGCGATCCAGACATCAACTTCGGCGAGCTGGAGTTCAGTGTGGTCGGCCAAGTCATCCCGGAGCCCGGTAGCTTCGTCTTGATCTCGCTGGGTGGGCTGATGATCGGATGTCGCGGCCGACGCCGCGTACGGGCAACCTCTTAACCCGAGCGAACCGGCACACGCACGGATCAACCGCCAATGCGTTGCGCAAGTTCACCGAGTTCGACACTCGCCTGCTCACCGGATTCCAAATCCTTGAGCTCAAGCCCCTCGCCCACAATTACCGCAAAGCGGGCGCGTGCTTTCTGGGCGTCTTTCAGGAGCTTGCCGACGTTGCGGGTGGTCTTGTAACTCATCCGCGTGTGCAGGCCCGCCCGTCGGAGCTGAGCAGTGATGCCGGACACCTTGGCCGCCGCATCGTCTGACGCGGCAAAAACAAACGCGTCGGGCTGGGGCATGACGTTCTCGGGGATCAGGCCCTTGTCGTGCAGCAGATTGGTAAGCACGACGTCGCCCATGCCGAAACCGATGGCGGGCGTGGGTGGGCCGTCGAAGAGCTCGATGAGTTTGTCGTATCGGCCGCCGCCCGCGATCGCGCGCTCGACGCCGGTGGTTTCGTGGACCTCGAAGACGGTACCGGTGTAGTACGCCAAGCCGCGCACGATGCCCAGGTCGTATTCGCACCACTCCGCGATACCGAATGCGGCGAGTTGTTCGTCGAGCGCCGCCAGGTCCGCGGGGGCCTCATCCATCGCGAGGCTGCGTGCCAGGTGATCCAGATCGCCTGCCGGGTACTTGCGACGACAGACCTCTTCGAAGCGCTGAACCTTCGACGGATCCATGCCAAGGTTGCCCGCCGCTTTGGTGAAATCCTCGGGCGACATTTTGTCGCGGGCATCAAGCAGGTTGAATGCATCCACCCGCTTGTCTTCAGGGACGCCGAGCTTGCCGAGGATCTCGCTGACCACATCGCGGTGGCTGATCTTGACCTTGACCTGATCCTTGGTGAGACCGCACTCGGCTAGAAAATCGACCAGCGTGAAGATCACCTCGGCATCTGCCGCGGGCGAGTCCATGCCGAGCAGGTCCACGTTCCACTGCCAGAACTCGCGTAGCCGTCCCCGCTGCGGACGCTCGGCCCGACAGAAGTTGGGCGTACAAAACCACTTGATCGGCTTGGGCAGGCTATTAGCCTGCTGCGCCACCATCCGCGCCAGCGTCGGCGTGAACTCGGGGCGGATCGCGAAGTCGGTCTTGCCGTTGTCCCGCCGGAAGCTGAACAGCTCGCTGACGATCCCCTCGCCGGACTTCACCTTGTACAGGTCCAGCTTCTCGAAGATCGGCCCGTCGACCTGCTCGAAGCCGTTGCGCACCGACACCGCCCGCCAAGTGTCGAGCAGGTGCTGCTGCCACGCCATCTCGGCGGGGTAAAAATCACGGGTGCCTTTGGGGGATTGAATCTTGGGCATGGGCGGCAGGGTAACGCCACAGGGTGGCAACGTCTATCACGCCGGCCGGCTCGGCCACCTTGCTCAATCGTCGTCGGCGATCACGGCCACCGTGAACCAGGCCGGCATGTAATCGGAGACCCGGCGGTAAAAATACTCGTCGGTCATATTGACGGCCGACAGCTCTTCGGGCTGCAGCACCGTAAAACCCGGAGCGTCCAACTCGGGCTGGTCCAATGAAACCCACGCACGCGTCATCGGCAGCGCCAGATCGAGCCTGCGCTCCGCTCGATTCACGAGGTACATCGACGGCTGGTCGTCGCGATTGATG
>JBCCWB010000126.1:0-12202 GCA_039194345.1 Planctomycetota bacterium | reverse complement strand
GCCCAAGACCTGGTCCAGCGGCGGGGGCTCAACGCGATGAGTTTTCAAGACCTCAGCGAGGCGGTAGGGATCCGCAAGGCCAGCGTGCACTACCACTTCCCCAGCAAGGACGACATGGTCGTCAAGCTGCTGGCACGGTACCGCGAGCGTTTCGCCCAGTCGGTTCAGCACATCCTCGACAGCCAACACAACGGGGCCGAGAAGCTCAAGCGTTACGCCGCGTTGTTTGCTGAGCCCTTGCGGGAAGCGCCTCACGACCGGGGCTGCCTCTGCGGCATGCTCGCCGCGGAGATGCTCACCCTCAACGGCCCCGCCGCGGACGCGGTGCTGGCGTTTTTCGCGGAGAACCACGACTGGATCAAGCGCATCCTCGACGAAGGCACCCAAGATGGCACGCTCGCTGTCGTCGGCTCGTCGAAGTCCTCGGCCCAGTTCATCTTGTCGTCCCTGGAAGGCGCACTGCTGATTGCCCGCACGCAGGGCGGACTCAAACGCATGCAGTCCGCCACCAAAACCCTGCTCCAACTGTTTCGGCCGTTAGGCGGCTGATTTTTTTACCCCCAATACCTACCTACTAGTAGGTCATAAGGAGTTTGTGATGAATAACACACCCCAAGCATTGATCATCGGCGGCACCACCGGAATGGGCCTTGAAACCGCGAAACAGCTAGCCGGCCGCGGCATCCCGGTGCATATCGTCGGCCGTAACCCTGAGCGGCTCGAAGCCGCCCGGGCCGAGATCGCTGAGCTGGGCACCGTACAGACCAGCCAACTCGACCTCTATGACCGCGAAGCCGTGCAGGCTTTTGCCAATGAACTCAAGAACGAGGCCACCCCCATCGGCTACCTGGTCAATTCGGCAGGCACGTTCAACCCCACGCCTTTCCTCGATCACAGCGAGAAAGACTACGACAGCTACCTCGAGATGAACCGCGCCACCTTCTTCATCACCCAGGCCGTCGCCGCCAAAATGAAGCAGCACGGCGGCGGGTCGATCGTCAACATCGGGTCGATGTGGGCCAAGCAGGCGATCAAGGCCACGCCTTCGTCGGCCTACTCCATGGCCAAGGCTGGCCTGCACGCGATGACTCAGCACCTCGCGATGGAACTCGGCGACTTCAACATCCGCGTCAACGCGGTGTCTCCTGCGGTCGTGGTCACGCCGATCTACGGCAACTTCATGCCCGCCGACAAGATCGAAGAGAACCTACAAGGCTTCAACGACTTCCATCCGGTCGGCCGCGTTGGTCGCCCCGCCGACGTAGCCTCCGTGGTCGCATACCTGTTGTCTGACGAAGCGGGCTGGGTCACCGGCGCGGTCTGGGATGTCGATGGCGGCGTGATGGCCGGACGTAACTAAACCCGTTTCTCCAACAGTATGAAGAAAGAATTCATGATGCATTCGATGGACAACCTCAAGAAACTCCCCACGCTCAGCAAGATCGATGGTGGCAAGTTCAACAAGTTTTTTGCGTATGACCAAGCCGCACTGGCCGATGGCGTGATACCCGCCAAGTATAAAGATCTCATCGCATTGGGGGTCGCGCTCACGACGCAATGCGTTTATTGCTTAGAGTTACACAAAGAGGCCGCGGTCAAGGCCGGGGCAACCCAGGAAGAGATCGCCGAGACGATTCATGTCGCGGCAGCACTGCGTGCAGGTGCCGCACTCACGCACGGCACGCACCTCTTGGATTAAAAGCCCACACGACTCATAACACGAGCAGGGGGGCGGAAACGCTGGCCTGCTTTTTCACTGCTTGCGTTGCAACACCAAATCTTCGGTGCTGCGATAGGTCAGCAACAACGCCCCGCGGGCGGCGACGGCGTGGAAGATCTGTTCGATGACTTCTTCTTCGCCCGGCCAGGGGTAGGCGTAGATGAGGCCGAAGTCGTCGGGGTCGAGGCCCAATTCTTCGTAGCCGTCGGCGACGCCTCGGCCGAGGGTCGCCAGGTCGTCCTGCACGTCGGCCAAGTGCTCGGCCGACTCGGGGATGAAGCTGCCGTGGGCGAACGGCACGTCGAGTTCGTGTTCGGCTACGAAATCTTCAGCCTCCGGCACAAGGTCGCGTTCGAGCTCGATCCCGCAGGCCTCGAACCCCAGCTGTGCCGCCAACGCCGCGACCACACCAAAGCCGCTGCCCCACTCACAGAACTGCTCGGTCGGAGCGAGCCCAGCGTCGTAGATCGTGGTCAGCCCGGTGTAGACCCGCCGGTAGTCAGCCGGGACGAACGCGCCTCCGCCCCCGCCGAAGCCGCCCGCTCCGCCGCCGCGGCGGGCACCGAGGTAATCGCTGATCCGCTGCTCGCCGTCGGCCACCAGCGCCTCGCTGCGCTCCGGCAACGGCGTCTGTGGCACATCAAACGGTAGAGTCAGCAAGCTCAAGGCGATCTGCCTTCACGGTTCACTCGGGACCGACAAGAGTCCACGGGCTTAAAAAATAACGCCCTGCATTGTCTGCAGAGCGTTTGGGAAGTGCCCCCTCTAGGACTCGAACCTAGGACCCGCTGATTAAGAGTCAGCTGCTCTAACCAACTGAGCTAAGGAGGCGGCGGGCTGGCGATGCCAGCAAATCGATGATTGTAGGGAGGACTTGCTTCCTGTCAAGACCGCCCGTTGTGGCGCTGAGGAACGGCAATTACCATGAGTCTCACGGCCCCGCCTGAGTGGTTTGCGGGGTCGGCTCATCTGATTTCTCATCTCGAAAGGCTGTTTGATATGTCCGGAGCCGAGTCCACAGAATCGAACCTGCAGGAGAATCGTCGCTTCGCCCCGCCGGCGGAGTTTGCGGCGCAGGCGCACATCGGGTCCATCGACGAGTACGAAAAACTGCACGCTCGATCCGTGGCGGAACCCGAGGCTTTTTGGGCCGAGGTGGCGGAACAGTTGCACTGGTTTAAGCCGTGGGACCAGGTGTTGGAGTGGGAAGCGCCCGACGCGAAGTGGTTTGTCGGGGCCAAGACGAACCTGTGTTACAACTGCATCGACCGACAGGTCGAGGCGGGGCTGGGCGATCAGGTGGCGATTGTGTGGGAAGCTGAGCCGTACGCAGATGGCCAGCCTCATGTCGTGAACCTGACCTACAACGATCTCTTGCGTGAGGTCTCGAAGTTCGCCAACGTGCTCAAATCCAAGGGCGTGCAGAAGGGCGACGTGGTCACGATCTACATGGGCATGGTGCCGGAGCTGGCGATCGCGATGCTGGCCTGCGCCCGGATCGGCGCGGTGCACTCGATCATCTTCGGCGGCTTCTCCGCGTCCGCAATCCGCGACCGTGTGGAAGACGGCAAGTCCAAACTGCTGATCACCTGCGACGGGTCCTGGCGGCGGGCCAAAAACGTGCCGCTCAAAGCCAATGTGGACGAAGCGCTGACGATGACCGACCTCGTCGAGAACGTCATCGTTTTCAAGCGCACCGAGTGCGACGTGCACATGGTCGTCGGCCGGGACCACTGGTGGCACGACCTGATGGAAGGCGTCAGCGACGACTGCCCCGCCGAGGAGATGGACGCGGAGGATCTCTTGTTCATCCTCTACACCTCCGGCAGCACCGGCAAACCCAAGGGCATCATGCACACCACCGGCGGGTACATGGTGCATACCTACATGACCTCGAAGCTCACGTTCGACCTCAAGGCGGACGACCCCGATGAGCTGTACTGGTGCACGGCTGACATCGGCTGGATCACCGGGCACAGCTACATCATCTACGGCCTGCTGCCCAACCGCGTGCGCACGCTCATGTATGAAGGCGCACCCAACGAGCCGGGCCCCGACCGCTTCTGGGACATGGTCGAACGTCATAAGGTTACTAAGTTCTATACGGCCCCCACCGCAATCCGCGCGTTTATGAAGTGGGGCGACGAACACGTCGAGAAACACGATTTGTCTTCGCTGAAGGTACTGGGCACCGTGGGCGAGCCGATCAACCCCGAGGCCTGGGTGTGGTACCACGAGAAGATCGGCGGCGAGCGCTGCCCGATCGTCGACACGTGGTGGCAGACCGAGACCGGCGGGCACATGCTGACCCCCTTGCCCGGCGCGACGACGACCACGCCCGGCTCGTGCTGCCGACCGATGCTGGGCATCGATGCGGCGGTGGTGAATTCGGACGGCGAAGAAGTCCCCAACAACACCGGCGGCATCCTCGTGATCCGCAAGCCCTGGCCCTCGATGCTCCGGGGCATCTATGGCGACCGCGAGCGTTTCGTCCAGACCTATTGGGAGAAGGTGCCGGGCATGTACTGCCCGGCCGACGGCGCGCGTGTCGATCCGGACGGCAACTTCTGGATCACCGGCCGGATCGACGACGTCATCGTCGTGGCAGGCCACAACCTCGGCACGATGGAGATCGAGTCGGCGTTGGTCAGCCACCCCGACGTCGCCGAGGCCGCGGTCGTCGGCTTCCCCCACGACGTGAAGGGCACGGGCATCTCGGCGTTCGTCATCACCAAGGGCGCCGTCCCCGCTCCCGGCAGCGACGCGGCCGAGGCGATGAAGAAGTCGATGTCGGCTCACGTCGCCAAGGAGCTCGGCCCGATCTCCAAACCCGACCAGATCCGACTGACCGAAGCCCTGCCCAAGACGCGCAGCGGCAAGATCATGCGACGCCTGCTACGTGACATCGCCGCGGGTAACGAGATCAAGCAGGACACCACCACCCTCGAAGACCGCGGGATCGTTGAGAAACTGCAAGCCAGCGGATAATTTTCGGCCGCCTAGTGGTATTCACGTATTTGCCGATGCCCGCTTTCGGTGCACACTGTAGTTGTCACATTTCTTTCCAGCGTGATTTATCACGTCTGAGTGTCATGTCTTTGGGTTGAGTGAATTAGTACATCTGAGTTGGATCGATTGCTGTTTTTGGCGAAAGGTGCGTCATGCGTTTTTCCTTTGAGGGATGTCTTGTCGTGGCGGGGGTGTTGTGTGTTGCGGTTGTAAGCAACAAAGTGGCCGCCCAGGGCCAACAGCTCGAAATCGATGTCACGTTCTTCGACTTCAACGGCCCGGACAACACCGGCGACAAGTCCAGCGGCGTCGGGCTCGCCCCCGACCCGATCAACGCCCACCCCGACTTTGAGTTCGATATGGGCCACTGCTGGGACGCGGTGAACCAGTCGCCGACCTTTCTCGGGGGTATGGCACACTCGATCCTCGACACCGGGATCGTACAGAGCATGTTGAGTGTGGATGGGGTCCCGGTGCATTCCGGCTCCTCCTTCTCCACCAACAACGACGCCGGGTTATTCGACAAGTGGTACAAACACGACCCGGACTACAACGTCATGCTCACGGACACGCTGGTGCTTGATCAGATCGGCAGCTCCAACGCCTACGGGATCGACAGCAACGCCTTCTTCCCGCTGGACGGCAAGGGGCTGGGCAACACCATCAGCCTTGATGCCGACGGCTTGACGCCGGATTGTGGCATCCCGTTCTACAACGGAACCCCGATCGAGTCGGGGCACAATTGGCACTGGACCATGCACATCAGCACGGAGTTTGTTTACGAGGGCGGCGAGACCTTCTCTTTCCGCGGCGATGATGACCTATGGGTTTTCATCGATGGGGAACTCGCTCTAGACCTCGGCGGTTTGCACGCCGCCACCGGCGCCTCGGAACCCTTTGTCTCCGGATCGATCGACCTCGACACCATCATTGGCCTTGCTGAGGTCGGCACGACCCACCAGTTCGACCTGTTCTACGCCGAGCGGTACCACAACGACTCTAACTTCAAGATGGAGACCTCCATCCCGATCGGCGAGATCGTCCCCGAACCCGCCAGCGCCGCATTTTCCCTGGCAGGTATTCTGGGACTCGCGGCCCGGCGGCGAACGCGTGGTTGATCCGCACCACGGCGTTGGTCTGAACGGAAAGACAATCAATTACCACGCGGAATTATTCATCAATCAGGTCTTGCGCCTGTCCCTCAACGAAGCCCTGCATATCTTGATCGAATTTGGTGGCATCCATCGATTCTGCATCTGGGGTTTCGAGGGGAGCTAAGCAAGCAGCCAAGCTAAATTTCAGACGTGCATCATCGATGGCAGATGAGAGGGTGATGCTTGCAACCTTGCGTTGACCGCTGGGCGATCCGACCAGGTACTCCAACGCGACCGACTTGACCGACACCGCCTCCTGGTCGTATGTCTCGACCAGGTCTTCAGCACGGATGAGTTGCCGAAACCGCACGCCTTCAATCAGGATCAATCGCACGGAGGGCATAAAGGCCGCGAAACCGCAGTCGTCCGCGATGCTTTTAAATTGATCAAACGTCTCGGGATCCTCGACCGAAACACGAATCGGTTCCAACTCGGAAACCTCATCGATCTCTTGCTTGATTTCGGAGGCGTTGCGCATGATCCAAGTGTCGTAGCCGGTTGCCCGGGTCAACAGCCAAACCGCAACCACACCCAAACCAACTGCAGTCCCGTAACAAATCACTGAAGGCAAACTCACTCCCAGCTTGACCCCTGTCAGTCCCAACCCCGCCGCGGCCAGGGCAAGCACGCCCACAATCAAGCTCAACACCAAGTGACGGACCATGAACCGCCGCAGTTTCTGGTATAGCGCCTCGCCGTCCTTGCGAAGAAGACAAACCTAACCCCCTGCATCCGACAGAACGCTATGCCTTCCTCGGAAGCATTTTTCGCAGTAGTCTGAAGCTTCGGCGAGGAAGTGTTGATTGTTCATACTTGGCCCTCGGAGTGATGTGACTGCCAAATTATAGAGACAAGTTTCTGCTGACGACTCTCAGTCAACCACAATCGGAGCCGCTAAGAAATGGGCTATGATTGCTTTATGGCTCACACCAACCCCATCCTGAAAAACAGCGGAATCCATCATGTCGCGATCTCGACCGCCGACTTCAGCCGTTCGATCTCTTTTTACCGCGATGTGCTTGGCTGCAAACCCACGATGCTCTGGGGACCCGCCGGAGAGCGAGGCGTGATGCTGGACGTCGGCGACGGGAACTATGTCGAGGTTTTCGAGCGGAACAACGCGGCCGAGCAACCCGCCGAGGCACGGCTGCTGCATTTGTGCCTGCGATGCGACAACCTGGACGAGGTGATCGAGCATGTGCGTCAGGCGGGCATGGCCGTCACGATCGAGCCGAAGGACGTACCCATCGAAAACAACGCCGAAGGTGGTAAGCCGAAGATCACGCCACGGCTGGCGTTCTTCACCGGCCCGGACGGCGAGATCATCGAACTCATGCAATGCGAGGACCTTTGAGATGAGCAATCACCGAGCCAAGATCGAGTGGCAACGCGGCGACGCCGAGTTCACCTACCAGACCTATTCGCGGAATCACACCGTCACCTTCGCCAACGGCCACATGGTCGAGAGCTCGGCCGCAGCCGACTTCATGGGTGATCCCGAGAAGGTTGATCCCGAGGCGATGTTCGTGGCGTCGCTCTCGAACTGCCACATGCTGACGTTCCTGGCGATCGCGGCGAAGAAGCGGCTGGTCGTGGAGTCGTATGTCGACGACGCGTCGGGTGCCTTGGGCACGCTCGAAAACAAGAAGATGGCGATGACCACCGTCACCCTGCGCCCCGCGATCGTGTTCGGCGGCGAAACCACCCCAGACGCCGACACGATCAACGGTATCCACCACAAAGCCCACGAACACTGCTTCATCGCCAACTCGGTGAGCTGTGCCGTGAACGTCGAACCGGCGTAAACTATGGGTTGAGGATCGACCGCGTATGGCAGAGAAAAAAGCCCCCACCAGCATCGTGATTAACAACAACGGCGGTTGGTGCTGGTTTCAGAACGAACGCGCTCTGGTGCATCAAGGCAAGCTCTGGGTGGCTTCGGTTGCGAGCGGACGCGGACCCGGTGGCAACCAGCGTGTAGGGAACATCGAGGTTGCGACCTACGAATTTGTTTCCGGCCAAACCACCCGCTCGATCCTGCACGCCCACTTGCAGGAGGACGATCACTGTTCCCCGGCGCTCTACGTCATGCCCGACGATCGGGTCCTGGCGATGTACGGCAAACACAGCACCGACCACCTGTGCCGATGGCGGATCACCGAGTCACCGAACGACTCTTCGACCTGGCTTGCCGAGCAGCAACTCGATGTCGGCGACCGATATTGCTATTCCAACCTTTACGCGCTCGATGGATTGGCAGATCGGCTATTCAACTTCCACCGCGGCCGAGGCTACAAGCCCAACTATCTCATCTCGGATGATCACGGCGAGACCTGGCGGTATGGCGGGAAACTGATGACCTGGAATCCGGAGCCCGACGATCCGAAGAGCACCGGGCACGACGGGCGTCGGCCCTATATCCGCTACGCGTCGAACAACCGCGACACCATCCACTTCGCCACGACAGAAGAACATCCTCGCGGCTACGACAACAGCATCTACCACGGCAGCGCCCGCCTCATCGAAGATCAGATGATGCTCTGCCAGAGCAACGGCCAAGTCATCGGCCCGCTATCTGACACCGACCAGACCAACGTCCAGCCCCCCTCTTTTACACGGGTGTATGAAGGCGACCGCAACCATGTGGCGTGGACCGTGGACCTTCGGCTCGATGCTCAGGGGCTTCCGGTCATGGTCTTCTCAACGCAGCGAGATGGCGGCGATGTCCGTGACGACATCCACGCGGGCGGTAGCGATCTGCGGTATCACTATGCCCGGTTTGACGGCGAACGCTGGATCGAACACGAAATGGCTTTTGCCGGACGTGCGTTGTATCCCCCCGAGGTGGATTACCCGGGCTTGGCGGCGATCCATCCGTATGCCGTAGACACGGTGTACATTTCCACCGACGCGCACCCTGTGACCGGCAAACCGTTAATCAGTGCGGCCGACAATCAACGCCACTACGAAATCTTTTGCGGCCATTCCGATGATTTCGGCCAAACGTGGTCGTGGACCCCGATCACTCAAAATTCTAAGCAAGACAACCTTCGCCCGATCGTCGCTCCAGGCGATCCCACCAAGGCACCTTTGCTTTGGCTGCGTGGCAAACTCCACAGCTACCAGCACTACAACCTTCGCGTCGTCATGCTGTCCGATCCCCCGCTGCGTTAATCCAAATCTCGCATCGACCTGCGGCTATGATTCGGCCATGTCCGATCCCGCCGCCGGCATGTCGTTACCTGCGTCCCCTTCCACGGAGCCGACGATCCGACCGTGGCGGGCGGGTTTGGCAGCGGCACGAGCCAACGCGGTGCCCGGCGTGGTGCTCAGCATCTTCGCTCTGGGATTACTGGTGAGCTACTGGTATGCCCCGCCGGTCACGTCGGCGCTCAACGCCTTGGCGGGATTGAAAGCAGATCTGGGCTGGATGTTTGTGGTCCCCAGCACCGCGTTTTTCGGCGGTGTGTTGCCGTGGCTGGTGCAGCGTGCCAGGCCGAGCGTTCGGCGGTTTACACCGTGGCACCACCTCGGGTTTCTGGTGGTGTTCTGGGGACTCAAGGGCCTGGAGGTTGATGGCCTCTACCGCCTGCAGGCGATGTGGTTCGGCCAAAGCAGCGATGCACTTACGCTGACAAAAAAGATCATCGTCGACATGGGCATCTACTGCCCGATCTGGGCGGTGCCCACCACCGTGGCGGCCTATGCGTTCAAGGACGCAGGGTATACCTTCCGCGGCACCGGGATGGGCGGCAAGTCACTAGGACGTTGGAAGCGGTGGTGGATGGAAACCGTGCTGCCGGTGGTAATCAGCAACTGGGGCGTGTGGGTCCCGGCCGTGCTGGTGATCTACTGCCTGCCGCTGGCGCTTCAGCTGCCGGTACAGAATCTGGTGTTGTGTTTCTGGTCGCTGCTATTGGCGTTTCAGGTCCGTGGGGCGACGGCAGACAACCCGGCGCCCGATGGGTGAATGGTGTGCTATCGTTTGGGGATGCCAACGGCTCTTTCCGTCAACGTCAATAAGGTGGCTCTGCTCCGTAATGCCCGTTCCGGCGAGGTCCCCTCGGTCGTGGACTTCGCCCGTGCGTCTCTGGACGCGGGCGCACACGGCATCACGGTTCACCCCCGCCCTGATCAACGGCACATTCGTATCTACGACGTTGATGCGCTCGCCGAGCTGCTGGCCTCGCCCGAATATGTCGACCGTGAGTTCAACATCGAAGGCAACCCTCTCGACCTATCTCACGGGGACCACCTGATGCCGATCCTTCGGCGCGTTCGGCCGACTCAAGCGACACTGGTGCCGGACTCCACAGATCAGAACACCTCGGACCACGGGTTTGAGTTGACCAAGCCCGAGGTGGTCAACGAGCTTCGCCCCATCGTCCAGGAGCTGCAGAGCCAAGGATGTCGGGTGAGTCTATTCGTCGATCCCGACCCCGCCACAGCTCAAGCCGCGACGGAAACCGGGGCCGAACGGGTGGAGCTCTACACCGAGTCTTACGCCAAGTCTTTCGGCACCCCCGCTCAGCAAACCACGGTCAATGGATTCGCAGAAACGGCAGCCGCCGCACACGAAGCCGGGCTCAATGTGAACGCGGGTCACGATCTCGATCAAGTCAACCTTGGGCTATTTCTTGATCATGTTCGAGGGGTTGCTGAGGTCAGTATTGGACACGCTTTGGTCGCTGAATCGTTAATTGGAGGTGTGCATTCCACTATTTGTTCGTACTTAGGTTTATTAAACCAAAGCTGACAATTATTTAAACCGCACCGATTTGATGCCTGATTGTTTTGGTTGTTTTGGATTTGCCAGAGCAATGATAAACCCCTAGGCTATTTAGTTCGAGTTTTGGCTCGAGCGCCCTACATCGGCCTGATGTGTTGGCAGGAAAATTGCCTCCCACATCCCCTGCCGTCCGATGTAAATGATGCTGAAAAGTATTCTTCCGAACCCGTCGGTTGGATCCCGGGACAGCTGTAGTTCCGCTGTATTTCGTTAGCAATGCTCAGTTTGCGGTCGGTTAAACCTAAAGTTCGTCGCAAATAAGTTCCGATAAATATTTAGTCATGATGTACCGCCCGCACGACAACGACATCACTTTCTACCTGCAGGTCTATCGCGATGTCCGCGAAGCTAAGTGGTGCCTGACGAACCTTCGCCGGGTTTACCCCAATGCCAACGTGCTCATGGTGTCCGATGGCGACGACAACCCCATCTGGCCCAAAATCGCCCAGCGGTTCAATGCCCGCTATGTGGCTGGGGCCCGTCTGTACGCCACGGAGTACGGCGGCCGAATGATCCAGCGGATGCTGGACCTGTACGCCGAGAATCCCACTCCCTACCTCATCAAGATCGACACCGATACCTGGGTCCACCGCCGACTGCGGTATATGCCCACCGGTTGTAAGGTCTTCGGCACGCTCGAATGGGTCACATGGGCTGGCCAGGAGCCTCTGGGCTACCCCAACGTCCAAGGGGGTTTCGTGGGCTACACCCGCGAAGCCATCACATTGATGCGCAGCAGCAAGCTGTTGATCTCGACCCGTTTGCAAGACTATGAAAACACCTACGCGGACGTCGTAGACATCCGGCGTCGGGCTGAGCGGGGCATGGTTTCATTTGACTTCCTAACCCGGTACGCCTGCAAGGCCTTGGGTATTACCTGCGAAGAATACGACGAGGTCAAAAGCCAATACCGCGGCTGGGTCCCCGAGACCGATGGCCAATTTGCGTTCACCCACCCTCATAAGGAAGTCGCCAGCCGTTCCGCGCTGTCACGGTTGGCCCGCGAGGTGATCCCCACCCCGGTCAAAGTGCAGCTCCAGCAAGCCGTCGCGACCGCCCAGACTCTGGCCGGCGCCAGCAAACCCGTGCCCAAGCCACGCCCGACCGTTAAGACGCGGCCACGTCCCACGACGGCCAGCAGCGATGCGGCGTGACCGTCCGACCGCTTGAACCTTAAAACCGATCAACCCTCCTCGCCGCGTTGCCTCTGCAACGCGGTTTTTACATCTTTGATCAGTTCCATCAATTCTTCGGGCATCGGGTCTTCCGCCCATGCATCTCGCAACGCCGCGGCGTGTTTTTCAATCAGCACCTGGGCTTTGTCTAGGCCGAGGGCGCGCTCGTCCGCATCCAACTCATCGAGGTTCTCCAATGAGAACCAGACCGCTTGTAGCGTGATGATGTCCGGCACTGCCTGTCGTAGCCGACGGCCCGCCGCGTCGGTCGGCAGAGCCAACGCTGACTTCGCAAACGCGACCCAACGCCCCAGAAGCACCGACCAGGTCAAACGCTCGGGGTGCAGGGGCTCAT
>JBCCWB010000125.1:0-12218 GCA_039194345.1 Planctomycetota bacterium | reverse complement strand
GCTCGGCCTGCTTGGGGTGCTTGACGGTGCGGGCGTACATCGACGCCGGGTCGCCGAGGAATGAGCGGACGATGTCGAGGTGGTGGATGGAGTGTTGCTGGATCTCGACGCGGGGCAGGCCGTGGATGTGCGGGAACAGGTGCCAGGGCGTGTAGACCTCGACGTGGACCTCCATGTGGTGGAGGTCGCCGATGAGGCCGCGTTCGATCAGGTCCCGGGCGGCCATGGTGAACGGGGCGAAGCGGAGCTGGCAGTTGATCGCGGCCTGGTGGCCGTTGCGCCAGCAGGCGTCGCGGATGGCGAGCGTGGTGTCCCAGTCGTCGCCCATGGGTTTTTGCAGGAGCACGTGCGAGTTCTTGGGGAGCTGGTCGAGGATGCCGACGAACTGGGGCGGCATGACGGCGAGGTCGAAGACGGCGTCTTCGGGGGCGTCGGCGATGGCTTCTTCAACCGTGGCGTAAGCGTGGGGAATACCGTACTGCTCGGCGAGTTTCTCGGCCTTGGCGACGGTGCGGTTGTAGATGCCGTGGACCTGGAGCCCGGCCTGCTTGTAGGCGGGCAGGTGCGCATCCTTGACAATGCCCCCGGCACCGAAGATCACGATGGGCACGGGGTTGTTGGGCAGGGTGGGTTTGTAGGTGATGTCCATGGCGGGGCTCCGCGGCGAGCGTGGGGAGACGGTGGGTTAATGCGATGCCTCTTGAAACACGGTCAAGTCAGCTCGCGTCGATCTTGGCCTGTGCCGCTTCGAGCAGCGCCTTGATCGGCTTGTCGGTGTTGATGGTCTCGACGACCAACTCATCGATCGCGCCGGCGAGCGTGGCCCAGTCGGCGAGGCGGGGTAGGGTGCGGGCGGTGGCGTGCAGCGGCTCAAGGCGGTGGTAGAACGGCACTTCCTTGTTGATGTCGGGGTCGTGCCAGCTGCTGATCCGACAACCGGTGCCGCCGTTGAGCGTGAGGCGTTTGTCGTTTTCCGCCGAGGTGCAGAAGCGGATGAAGTCGTAGGCGATCTGGGCGTGGGGCGAGCCGGCGCCGACCACGTACATCCAGTAGCAGTTGAGCGACGCGCTTGAGTGTCCGGGTGCTGCGGGGATGTCGGTGATATCGAGCTTGCCTTTGACCTTGGAGTCGGGGGCGACCTCGGCCATGCCGGCGAAGCCGAACCAGTTGACCATCATGGCGATCTCGCCCTGGGCGAACCTCAGGCCGGACTTCACCGAGTCTATCTCGGCGCAGTCGGGGTGGACCGCGGTCGTGTCGCGCAGGACAGTGCGGTAGAACGTCAGGCCTTCGAGTGCTTCAGGTGAATCGACGACGACTTTGCCTTGCTCGTCGACGAGTTCACCGCCACGCGTCCAGACCTGGATGGCCAGGTCGAAGACGGTGTTGTGCCCATCCGGATAGGCGGCGAATACGGTGCCGTAAAGGTTTTGCTCGGGGCGTTGGAAGAAGCGGGCGACCTCGACAAAGTCGTCCCAGGTCTTGGGCGGCGCGAGGTCTTTGCCGGTCTTGGCCTTGAAGTCGGCTTGTTCTTTCGGGTCGTTGAACAGATCGGTGCGGTAGATCAGGCACTCGGGCCCGTCGTGGAAGGGCAGGCCGACGATCGCGTCGCCGAAGTCCTGGAACCCGAGCATCGAGTCGGTCCAACCCGAGGGGAAATCGTGCGGCGGGTTCTGTTCGATGAACGGCTTGAGGTTCAGCAGCGCCCCTTGGTGGTGGGCCTCGGCGATGAAGTCGGTGTTGAGGTGGGCGACGTCCCAGTCGCCGTTTTTCATGCCGCCGTCGCCGATGAGCGCATCGTAGAGCGGGTGCAGGTCCATCGGCACGGGGTCGAACTTCAGCGTGCAACCCGTCTGGGCGCAGAAGGCGTCCCACATCTCTCGGGCGCTGCGCTCGAACGGCTCGAACTGTCGGATGGCGAAACGGAAGGTGTCTTCTCGCATGATTCAGGCCCTGGCAGTGAGAGGCGTTTATTTCTTTTCGATTTGGTCGGCGAAGGCTTCGGGGTCGCGGTAGCGCACGGTCTGCAGGTGCTCGGCGTAGAGCGCGAGTTCGCCTTCACCGTTTTCGTCGAGCTTGAAGATCTCGTAGCTGACCGTGATCAGGCCCATCTCCGCGTACTTGGGCCGCTTGGCGAGGTGGGTGCGGACGGTGTAGATCGTGTCGCCGATGAAGACCGGCTTGATGAAACGCAGCTTGTCGTAGCCGTAGCTGAAGGTGTTGACGTTGTTGTTGGCCATCAGGCCCAGCCCGTAGCTGAACACCTGGGCCCCGGCGACGAGGCGGCGGTTGAACGCGCCGTCGGTGGTGGCGAAGTGCTGGTCGCCGACGTAGGGGTGCATGTCCAGCACGAGTGAGTTGAACAGCATCGCTTCGCCCTCGGCGATGGTCCGGCGGATCGAGCGGTGCTTCAGGCCGATCTCAAAGTCTTCGTACAGCCAGTCTTCGACGTTGTACGCAGGGAGATCGGCGTGGGTCGACGGGGGCGTGCTCTCGGGCATGGGCGTTGGCCTCTTTTCGTGAAGCGTGGCGGGATGTTGTCGCTGCGAACGCAGCGCGAAGTACGAAAGCGTTAGGGCGCACCGAGCTGGTATTGCTGTTCCAGCTCGATGTTGTGTTCGCCCAGCGAGCATGAACCCAGGGACGACTTGAGAAGCTTGCCGTCGAATCGGATGGGGCAGCGCGTGGTCTGGTAGGTCGAGCCGCTTCCGCGTTCGACGGTCTGCAGCATGTCGAGCACTTCGAAGCCTTCGGACCGCATGAGTGCTGGCCAGTCCATCACGCCGGCACACCAGATGTCGGCCGGCTCAAGCACATCAAGCCATGCCTGGGTGGTCTGGGTCTTGAGGTGGTCGGCCAGGATGGCTTTGATTTCGTCCCGCTGATGGAACCAGCTGTCGGGGTCTTCGTAGCCCAGCAGCGGGGAGCATTCGAGCAACTCGCCGAGCTGCGGGATGCGTCCCATGGCCAGGGCGAGGTTGCCGTCGAGGGTTTCGTAGATGCCGTATGGCGCACCCAGCAGGGCGTGGGCGTTGTTGCTTTTGGTGCGTTCGGGCAGCTCGCCGTCGTGGAAGAAGACGGTCCAAGGCTCGATCTGGTAATCGAGAATCGCTTCGAGCATGTTGACTTCGATCTTCGCGCCTTCGCTGGTCTTGGCCCGGCCGACGAGCGCTGCGAGCAGGCCTTGAGCGAGCAGGGCACCGGACCAGATGTCGACGATCGCCAAGCCCATGGGTACGGGGCCGTCGTCGGCGTTGCCGCTGAGCCAGGTCAGGCCGGACAGCGATTGGAGCAAGAGGTCCTGGCCGGGCTTGCTGGCCCAGGGACCTTCGCTGCCGTAGCCGCTGATCTCGCCGTAGACGACGTCGGGGTTGGTGGCCTTGATCGTGTCGTAGTCGAGGCCCAGGCGTTCGATCACGCCGGGGCGGAAGTTGTGCATGACCACGTCGGCCTGGTCCAAGAGCTTGCGCACCTTGGCGTGTTCGCCTTCGTTTTTGAGGTCGGCGGCGTAGCCAAGCTTGTTGCGGTTGATCGCGTGGTAGATGGTCGAGTCGCCGTCGATGTCGACGTCCGAGACGTAGAGCTGGCGGCAGATGTCGCCGGTGAAGGTCCGCTCGACTTTCACGACGGTAGCGCCCAGGTCCGCCAGCCGCAGCGACGCGGACGGCCCCGAGAGGAACTGGCTGAGGTCGACCACGAGCAGCCCGTCGAGCGGCTTGGCGTTGTCGGCTTGTTTGCTCGTGTCCGGTGCGTCGGGGGTTTCGTTGAGCTTGGCGAGCACCGCTTCGTTGTCACGGCCGACGCGCGGCGCGGCTTCGTGGTTCACCAAGCGCTCGCCGTTGATCCGGATCGGCGAGCGGAACGTCGGCACGGGCGGAGCGTCGTCACGCTCGACGATCAGCTCCATGTCCAAAGCCTTGTAGCCCTCGTGTTCTCGCAACTCGGCGTAGTTCAGGACGGGGGCGCACCACACATCCGCGGGCTCGAGCACACTCAGCCATTGGTCGGTGGTCTTGGTCGCGAGGTGCTCCACGAGTTCGCTACGGATTTCATCGGCACGCACAAACGCAGCCGATCCGCCGGCGTAGGCACGCAGCGCGGGCAACTCGAGCGCATCGCCGAGCTTGGTCAGTTGTCCCATGGCCAGGGCGAGGTAACCGTCGCGGGTGGGATACACGCCGTACGGCGCGCCTTGGTAAGGATGGCCCGCCGAGACGGAGCTGCGCTGCGGGAGGCGCTTGCCGTCATTGAGGTGGGTGGTGAGCGCTTCGAACTGCAGGTCGAGCAGCGATTCGAGCAGGCTGACTTCGACGAGGCTGCCCCGGCCGGTGCGGTCACGCTGGGCCAGCGCGGCGAGGATGCCCTGGGCCATGTGCAGGCCGCAGATACCGTCGGCGGTGGCGAGGCCGAAGGGTGTGGGCGGGTCGCCGTCTTTGCCGGTGAGGTGAAGCAGGCCGCTCATGGATTGGGCGAGCAGGTCCTGGCCGGGCTTGTCGCGCCACGGGCCTTCGGTGCCATAGCCGGTGACCGAGGCGTAGACCAAGCGCGGGTTGAGCTCTTTGGCGCTGTCGTAGTCGAAGCCCAGGCGGTCCATCACGCCGGGGCGGAAGTTGTGCGTGAGCACGTCCGCGCGGGCGATGAGCTGCTTGACGGTTTCGACGTCGGCCGGGTCTTTGAGGTTGGCGGCGAAGGAGTCCTTGCCGCGGTTAACGCTGTGGAAGACCAGGCTGTCGCCGTCGACTTTGATGTTCTTGGTGGCGAGGTGGCGGCAGGCTTCGCCGCTACCGGGGCGTTCGACCTTGATGACCTGCGCGCCGAGGTCAGACAGGCGCAGGCCCGCCCACGGGCCGGCGAGGTACTGGCAGAACTCCAGAACAACGATGCCTTCGAGGGGGAGCTTCAAGACGACGCCTCCCGGCCGGCGGCAATGGAGTCGCGGTACATCTGGTTCAGCGTGTCGAGGGTGGCCTTGGGGTCGCCGCCGTTCATCATGAACTCGCGGATCGGCACGCCGCCGCCGTCACGGTCCTGGAACGCCAGGCTGCCGGGGTAACGCGGACGCAGGTAGGCCCGATCGAGGCAGGGCAGCGTGTCCTTGAAGTAGTCCATGGTCCGGCGGTTGTTTTCTTCATCCAGCCAGGCCAAGCGGTGGCCGGGCTGGCCGCCGTTCTCGACGTACTGCGTGCGCTGGTACTCGGAGCCCACGGCGAGTTGGGCGTATTCCGCAGCAACATCAAGGTGTTGGCATTTGCTGGAGACCGCCAGGCCCGTTCCGCCGAGCGTGGTGCTCATGGGCGAGCCTTTGCAGGTGACGATGTCGCCGAATTTCAGCGGCTTGCGCGAGTAGCCCCGGCGGGAGTAGTTCGAGTAGCCGTAGGCGAACGGGCAGTAGGCCGCGTCGTCGGTGTTGACCAGCCTCTCGTAGATGTGGATCGGGTTCATGTCGAAGATGGCGGGGTCTTGGTAGCTGGCGAGTTCGCGCAGCGTTTCCAGGGCCCAGAGGCCCATCTCTTCGTTGACCACGATCTCTTCGTTTGCAAAGAGGTCGTTGCCCGGCATGGTGCAGAGCATGTAGAAGTTCATCAGCGTGTCTTGCGGGATGCCCGGCATCAACACGAGCTTCTTCTTGGCGAGCTCGAGCAGGTCGTCCCAGGTCTTGGGCACGTCGGTGCTGTGGGCTTCGAGCAGGTCGGGCCGCCAACTGGCGACGGGGGTCGCGGCGTCGAGGGCCAGCCCCCACTGCTGATCGTTGTAGCGGTAGCTCTCGTGCGACGGGCCGACGTGGTGCTCGGCCTGGTCGGCGAGGAACTCAGCCGGCAGGATGGTGTCGAGCCCAACGAGCACGCCGGTCTTCGCGGCGTGGCCCGCCCAGGGGTGGTCGATGACCAGCAGGTCGTACTTCGCGGTCAGCTCATCCAGCGACTGATCGGCGAACTCCTGGAGCGTGCGCAGGTGCCAATGGATGGTCACGTGTGGGTTGCGCTCGTGGTACCGTTGGGCGGCGGCGACGATGGGAACCAGGCCACGGGTGTGGTCCCAGGTGATCCCGTTCAGGACGATGGGGGTTTTTGCAGCAGGCATCAGATGATTTCACATGTGGAAATAAAATTTGGTATATTAAAGTATCCGACGTTCACCATGTCTGCAAGCCTTCATTGCGATGTCTGAAAAAAACACCGAAAAACCCGCGTACAGCGTTCCGGCCCTCGAGCACGGGCTGGATGTTCTCGAACTGTTGATTGCTTCGGGTGAAGATCTGACCCAGAAGCAGGTCGCCGCCGCCACCGGCAAACCGGTGAGCACCGTGTTCCGCATGCTCAACTGCCTTGAAGAGCGGGGCTATGTGCAGCGTGACGCAGAACTGTCGACGTATCGCCCAACGCTTCGGTTGTACGGATTGGCTCAGCCGCACCCCGCCTACCGCCGGTTCCACGACATCGCCCAAGCGCCGATGCGGGCCCTCAGCGAAACCATCGGCGAGTCCTGCCACCTCTCGGTTTTGGATGATGGGCAGGTCCGGGTGATGAGCCACCAGCCCAGCCCGCACGCCCACTCCTTGGCCGTGACGCCCGGCTCGGTGTATCCGTTGCACCGCACCTCGGCGGGGCGGTTGATGTTGGCGGACCTGCCCCGAGCGCGGGCCGAGGCGATTCTTTCTAGCCGTGTTTTGGCTAAGGATTTCTCGAAGAAAGAGCGGGGCGAGTTTTTGGCCGAGGTCGATCGTCTAGGGAAGAAGCGGTATTCCATTGCGCCCAGCCCGATTACGCCGGGTGTTTTGGATGTGGGGGTGTTGCTGTCTTGCGATCTGTTGGGGGGGCGCGTCGCGTTGATGGTGCCCTGCCTGCAGAAGTGGAGTAAGCGGGAGCAGCAGGAAGTGTTATTGCCCGCGGTGCGGGATGCGGCGGAACGCATCGCGGCAGCGTTTAATCAATCCAAAGGAATCTGATCTATGTTTCAAACCACTTACTACGAAGACTATGAATTAGACCATGAACGCAAGACGTTCGGCCGAACCATGACCGAGGGCGACATCATCGTCCACGCGGGGCAGACCGGCGACTTCTTCCCCCACCACATGGATGAAGAATGGTGCAAGACCCAGGACTTCAAGAAGCGCCTGGTGCACGGCACCCTGACGTTCTCCGTCGGCGTGGGGCTCACCGCCAGTGTCATCAATCCCGTGGCGATGACCTATGGCTACGATCGGCTCCGCTTCATCAAGCCCGTCCACATCGGCGACACGCTGCGCACCACCGTCACCATCACCGAGAAGAAAGACCACAAGAAGCGGGCGGACTACGGCATCGTGACCGAGCACCTGGAAGTCACCAATCAGCGTGACGAGACGGTCATGGTCTGCGACCACTTGCTATTGGTGGAAAAGAAAGCGGGCAAGGTCCAAGCCAAGGCAAACGGCAAGGCAAGCGAATGATTGTTGAAAGTTAACAAACAGCCGTGCTGGCTTCTTTCGTTTATGCCTTCGATGTAAAAGTAGGCGATCGCAAAATAGATCAAGCCGCCAGAAATCAGATCGTCGATTAAAAATTTCTTTGAAAAATTACTTTAAGCAATTAGTCTTATAGGGTTCGCGAGTAAGTGGCTTCCCCTCTCCACGATTCAATCCGCGTGCGACGTGTTTCACGATTCAATCCAATTTGTAGGAGATGTTGATGAGTGTAGGTCCTGCGAAGCGATTCTCGCCGATGTTTTGGTGCGGGTTGTTGGCTTTGGCGGTGCCAGTGGGTGTTCACGCCCAAGCGGACCTGTCGGATGACTATCTCAATCCGACACCATTCGAATTGACCGAAGAGTTTTTTTTGACTTTGACCGACGGGATTTTTGCGATCGAAAATACGGTCCAGTTCAGCGGAGCGGATGAACCGACCGCGGATGTGGATTTTTTCACACTTACCGTGGATCCTGGGCTGCAGATCGATCGGATCGAGATTTCACGGTACGACGGCTCAGCTGTGTCTTTTTTCGGCTTCGGGGCGGGATTGACCTTGGCGGGCGACCCTTCCTCAGGGCCTCTGGGGCAGCAAGAGTTTGCGGCGGGTGCCCTGGGCTACGCGCTCGTGGGCAACCCTTTGGTCGGCAACAATTTGCTCGATAACTTGGCGGATGGGGACGTAACCATCGATCGCAATGGTCCGCTTACTCTGCAATTGGCAATGAACAGGCGTTTTGACCCCGATCAGCCTCTGGGGGCGGGGACATACGCTTTTGTATTCCAGGAGACCGGCTCGGTGAAGATCACCTACGAACTCTCGTTCTACGCCTCCGCGGTCCCCGAGCCTAACGCGATGTTATTGCTTGTATTAGGCGCCGTTGTGGGCCTCGCTTGGCAACCTCGCCGAAGGTTGGTTGACGTTAAACCGTACCATTTTAGAGAAAATTCTTGCTTCCAAGCGACGACGTGATTAGATTAATGTACATAAGCATGCAGTCATTCATATAACTTCTTATCTGCGGCTTTCCCTCCTTGTTCCCTCCCCGTTCCCCTTTGTTGATTGTCATCTGGTGAGTTAAGGCCTTAGGCCCGTTCGGATTTGACACCTTATCTCGGCTTCGTGTTGTCGAACCATGATTTAGTAGAGTTTGTCAGGGCTTTGGTGCCTAGGTTTTTCCGACGTAATTCTGAGAACACAACGGTTTGGGGTGCACCGCAAAAGCCATTCCCATTCATTTTCAGTTTGATTTGCTTAGTTTCGATGCTTTCGCATCATTTCAGGAGAAGAAGACGTGATTCAATTGGTAACACCATTGCGCAAGCCATCTTTGCTGACCCGACGTGTAGGATTTGGCGTGCTGTTTTCGGTCGCCGGGCTGATGGCTGGCCCTGCGGTTTCTCAGCCTGTCATATCGTTTGATGACGAGGTTCAGGTAGCCCCTGGCGTAACGCCCGGTGTTTACCAGCAGAACAGCACGTTTTTCCTGGGTCTATCTCTAACAACAGCATTTACCACGGGTGGCACTAGTTTTGATTTGCAGTTCAGTGTTGATGGTGATGCGCCTAGCTCTGGTGTCGAGCTCAACTTGGTTGGTCGCGATAGTACCGGCAACACTGCGATGCCAACTTTCAATTCGGACTTGGCTGCCGGAGACCCTACCGGCTTGTTTTCAACGGCAACGGGTGAAGATCTGGGGCATCTCGCGTTTGTGCCAGCCCCAGCGGATACTTTTTTTCTCGCCACCTACGAGTTCGCTATTGGCTCGCTAGCCCCCGGTCAGTACAGACTTGCGATCCGCGGTGTTGGAGATGGTGATGCGGTGGCTTCGGAATTCATTAATGATGCAGACGTCGATAGGAATTTGGCTCCCTCATCCTATGTATTTCAGGTGATTCCTGAGCCAAGTGTTGCCTGCTTGTTTATTGTGCCGGCGGCGGCTGTTTTGGTTCGCCGAAAACGCATGAGTTGATCGAGGTTTCAAAAGTGCCGCCCACACTTTTTGCGTGTGGGCGGCCCCTTCTTAGTGAAGGCTATATCGCCCAGCTTTCTTAAGTCCATGATTAGCGATTTAACCTTGGACTCCCGCCACGGTGCCCTCCACCAACTTTTGTGCCACTAGCTTTTAGTCTCTTGAAAAAATAAGGACCTGTGCCATGCCCTTGTCGCGTATTGTTTCTGCTTGGCTTAGTGCGATCCTGGTTGGCAGTTCACTGACTGCAGCCGCAGCTCCGCCTGTGAATACCTCGGTACGTTCGGAGATGAGGCACCTTGCGTCTGACGGTTCAAGCGTCTATCGGGCGATCAATATGCCGTTTAACGGCCCGCGTGCGGTGGAGCCCCGTATTCCTAGGGATGGGAAAAGTGTGGTCATCTTTGTATTTGACCAAGACCTACAATCGGTTGGGTCAATCACAACTACCCACGGTTCAGTTGAATCGATTTCGGGGGTCCGTAGTAATTTTCCTAACACCATTGCGGTGCACCTTGCCGGACTTCCAAATCGAGAGTGGGTCACCGTTTCTTTGGGTGATATTGTTTCTCTTGGTGGTGAAACGCTGCCGTCAACCCAAGGCACAGTTGGATACTTGGCTGGAGATGTGACATTTAATCGCGTTGTCAACGTCTCGGATATACGAACCGTTGCGAGATATTCGGGCCAAACGCCGGGTACGGGCCAGAACTTTGTCCAAGACGTGACGATAAATAACGCGATCAATGTGTCTGACATTCGTTCGGCGGCCAGAGGGAGCGGAACCACCCTTCCCAATACTGCCCCCACCATTACCGGCCTGACTGATCAATCGACCGTGATCGACACGCCCACGGTGGCGTTGCCATTCACAGTGGATGACTTCACCACCCCCGCGGATTCGTTGACGGTTACCGTTGCGTCGGACAACACCAGTGTGGTTCCAGAGGCCAACATCGAGGTGACCGGTACTGGAGCCAACCGCAGCGTGACGGTGACTCCCGCCCCGGGCCTGATCGGCTCGGCTCTGATCACCCTGACGGTCTCGGACGGTTCGCTGAGCTCCAGCGCGTCCTATATTGTTTCGGTCACCGAAGTTTCCACCAACCTTCCGCCACAAGCTGTCGCCGAGGTGCGGAACCACTTGGGCGAAGTTCCGCTCACGGTGGATTTTGATGGGACACTGTCCAGGGATCCCGACAACGGCATCATTCAGTACATTTGGGATTTCGGGGATAATGGGGCCTCTACCCCCACGGCGGAGAGCTCTTACACCTACAACACACCGGGCACCTACACTGCGACGCTGAGTGTCGAGGATCAGGATGGCGATACGTCTGAGCTGGAATACGTCATTACGGTTGCTGATGGAACCTTTAACGTCAACGAGACGCCGTCGGCGAATGACGCCAGCCGGTTCCTCTGGCAGGCGGCGTTTGGCCCGAGCGAAGACGATGTCGCGGACGTGCAGAGCCTGGGCTACGAAGGATGGATCGACCAGCAGGTCGCATTGACGCCCACCGTGTTGACGCAGGCGATGTTTAATCAGGCCGAGACCCGTAATGGTGCGGGGCAAGTCTTCCAGCAGCGTTACGCGTGGGCGAACGTGGTGGTGGAATCTCCCGACCAGCTCCGCCAGCGGGTGGCGTGGGCGTTGATCCAGATCTTTGTGATCAATAACGACCAGGACAGCAGCGGCCCGGACGCCAGCCGAGGCTACTACAACTTCATGATTGAGAACGCGTTCGGCAACTTCCGGGACCTGTTGTCGGATGTCACGTTTTCTAAGCCGATGGGTGTCTATCTCACCTACCTCAACAACGAGAAGGAAAATCCCGCCACAGGTACCGTGCCTGACGAAAACTATGCCCGTGAGATCAAGCAGTTGTTCTCCATCGGCCTGTTCGAACTGAACATGGATGGCACGCCGAAGTTGGATTCTCAGGGCAACATGATCCCGACCTACGACAACGACGACATTGTCCAGTTTGCCCGTGTGTTCACTGGCCTGCGTCTGTCGAACATCGGTGCGAATTTCCGGCAGCGGGAAGCTAATCCGATGCGGATGCAATCCAGCTTCCACGAGTTTGGTTCCAAGCAGTTGCTGAATTACCCCGGCGCCGTCAACGGTGGATTCATCCCCGCCCGCACGGGTGGCCAACAGACCGATGCCAACGGCATCGCTGATGTCAACTTTGCCATCGACAATGTGTTCAACCACCCGACGACCCCGCCGTTCATCTGCCGTCAGTTGATTCAGCGTCTGGTCACCAGCAACCCAACTCCCGCCTACGTCGAGCGGGTAGCGAGTGTATTTGTCGATGACGGGACTGGTACGCGTGGCAATCTCGAAGCGGTGATCAAAGCGATTTTGCTGGACCCCGAAGCGCGTGACCGCACCTACAGCAGCAACCCGTACCACGGCAAAGTTGTTGAGCCGTTCTTGCTCAAGTGGGCGCTCTACCGTGTCTTGGATCGCTTGGATCGGCCTAGCCAGCCTGTTGGTTTGCGGGTTGATCAATTCATGTTTGGCGAGCACGATAAATTCGGTCAGGCCTACCTGACCTCGCCATCGGTGTTCAATTTCTACCTACCCGATTACACCATCCCTAACGGCGGGTTGGATCTGCGGATGCTTGATGCACCCGAGCTGCAAATTCTCAACGAGATCACGGTTTTCTCAAGTCTTAATGATCACCGCGTGGTCAGCATCACGGAAAACAATGAAGAAGAAGGCAACGTCTATGACGATCTGCGTGCGGTTGCTGGTAACGCTTCGAATCTCGTCGATGCGGTCG
>JBCCWB010000124.1:0-12258 GCA_039194345.1 Planctomycetota bacterium | reverse complement strand
CCTGATTTACATCGGGGCGATCCATCGCTGACGGGTGGTTCGCCGCCATGAGCTCAAAGCGATCGTGAGCCAACTGGAGATTACGCTCAGACATCCCGCGTTCGACGTCGTTTAGAGCCTGGGTGACCTTTCGGTCTTTGATCTGCTGGTTGATTCCCCAGCCGACACACGCAACAAGTGCGAGCCCCACCCCCGCGACGGCCACAAGCCGATTTCGACGACGCCGGGCCGCAGCCAACACCAATTTCTGACGCGCTCGTCGGGTGTCTTCTGCGAGGTTGTCGGGCAGGGGTAGATCGAACTGCGAGGCGCGTTGGAAGGCCTGGTCGAGCTCTTCGAGTGTGGTCGGCGAATCGACCAAGCTGCGAAGGTGAGCAGACTCCTGACGGAACACGATTTCTCGTTCCTGCTGCTGAGATGTCGTTTGAACCCAATCCATTACAGGCTGCACGGGTTCACGTAGGTCATCGGGCAAGTGAAGATGTGACTGGCCGACCGATTTGAGCGTGGCATCCCAGCTCTCAAGGAGGCCTCTAGCCACGCGATAGTCCATCGCGGTATATGCTTCGTTGAGCGCGGGCAACAGCGTACGGAGCTGGTCCTGTGCTTGCGTGACTAGAGTGGTTCGAAGGCCTTCTTCAACGCGGTTGATCATCGCGGCGGGAGCGGGGATGCGTCGGCGGTCGTCGAGCAGCTCGCGTTGAATCGTACGCAGCGCATCGACATTACCCAATGCGCGTTCGATCTCAACCGGTAGCTCGTCTAGGCGGTGTGTCTCCAGCAGAACCAGCGATTCGTTCCACACGTTGTTGTTCTGGTCCAAGCCCGCCACCCCGCGCAGTGCAGCGATTCGCTCAGTCAGTGGTCGACGCGCGAGACAGCGAAATCGGTACTCACGTAGCAACGGCGCAACGAGTTGGTCGGCGGCGTACCCTCGGTTAAGTTCGGCAGCCACATGGCGAGAAAGCGGAGAGGGGAGGGGGAGATTGTGCTTCTGACAGCAATCACTCCAGCCGCGGAAGTCCTTGATTTCCAATGCGGCGACTAGTTTGAGCAGGCTAGGTTCAAGGTCGGCCTCTTGGATCGCCTCGCTTCGCAGCCCCTCAGCCAACAAGTCGTGGCAGCGGGCAAGACGGTCGTGGGCGCGTCGGCTCAGGTCGGCGTACGAAGTCGCGAGGCTAGACAATTCAGCAGATGAAACCGAAACGCTATCCGCTTCGAGCAGTTCGTTGATGCGTTGCGAGATTTGCCGGGCATTGGGCATAGGGACGTTTAGTTAGGGGAGACGGTCTGCGGGTTCAAAGGTGATGCGGTACAAAATCATTTGGGGCTGGGGGCCGATCAGCTCGACCGCAAGGCTCTGTATGTGTCCCGGCTGATCACCGAGCGATTCCAGCGCCGCGGTAAGTTGAGTTTCAGCATCCACAAGGCTCTGCAGATGGTCTTCGGAACGTTTTTGATCGGCCGAACTGTACCCAGGGGTTTGAGACTGGTTGAGGTCTTGTTTCCATAATTGCCGCTGGCGTTTGACCGCGTTAAGCTGCGAGGCAATACCTGGCCCACGCGTAACGATTAGGTCCTTTCCGTCGAAGCCGAGGGTCAGGCTCAGGTCCCGCCGGGCCCAGACGGCGGCTTGGGGAGTCGTTTCCAGCAACGCCCACCCGCTCCCTTGGGTCGGATTGTCCAGGTACGCCTGGAAACCTTTAGGGATCGCAACCGGCCGTTGAAACGCTTTATCGGCCCATGAATCGGGAAGGCGGATCACGTACGGCTCGAATTGATATTGACCAACCGCTATTCCATCGATCTCCGATTCGATGACCGCAAATCGCAGGTACGCGTCCAGTACGGGCAGAGTTTCGCGGACAACAGACGGTGAGAACGACTTCCATTCCCACACCAACTTGCCGCTTTCGATCGACAGGGTTGCCAATTCGAGTGGACGTCCGGTAGGTGTTGGCTGTTCGATCGTGACGCGGTTGCCGGCCTGTACCAACTTGATGTCAAGTGGTGCGGTCGCCATGGACGAGGCGTCGGGGAGACGTAACGACAAGCCGTTTACACCTGGGGGCAAGGCGGTGAGGATTTTGCGGTGACGTTCGACGAGGCCCAACGGATTGATTCGTCGTTCAACACGAGGGACGTACTGCGTACCGTTCGTCGACCGGACCGCGATTTCCTCGACAGCTTCGGCGGGCGCCGTGCCGGGCGTCTTACCCAGGAGTTCATCGATTTGTTGCTGAAGCTCGCGGTTACGGTGCTTCTCGTCCTGCAATTCATCGTGGGTTCGGCCGAGTCGATCGAGTAGGGCACGTTGTTCGTCTTCGACCTGCTGCGCGGCCTGCCGTAATTCCTGTTCGATCTGGTCGGTCAGTTGGCGTGCCGCTTCGAGTTGGTCGATTTGCTGATCGATGTCCCGGCTGTCCTGCGCCCAGGCGCAGGGGCTGCAGAACACGGCCATGGCAATGACTGAACCGATCCATGCTCCCCGGTACGCGTGCCATCGATTCGAATGATTCATGGGTTGGCCTCCCTTTCGAGAGTGATAAATGCCAGGTCGGCGGTGGAGTGTAACGCAACGATCCGCACCACCGCCGTATCGAATGCATCGAGGTCGCCTTGCATCGCCTGGTCGATTTCTAATTGCTGCGTGAGACCTTCACGGGCTTTCTGGATGGGTTCTAGACCTTCCGGAGCGTGCTCAGCAAGGTAGAGGTCTCGGGCGTCACGGGCTTTGTCGAACGCATCAAATACGTCTCGCCAGCGAGGCACATCTCGCTTATCGCGGTCGATGTTCCTGCTGTTATCTTCAAGCGGAAGCTTCGAGCGGGCTTGCGTTACGGTGTCTTGAAGTTCTTGTGACTTGGCCAGAATTTGATCAAGCTCTGCCAATTGCTGCTGATTGGCTTTCAGACGTGACGCGAGTGCCAAAGGCTCATTGGATGGCGCCCACCGTGATTCGAATTCGCCGGTGGCTGCGTTAAAATCGACGAGTAACTCGGCTCCGCCGCGGCCTCGTAACCGTGCTGGCGTGCTGGCATTACCGGAGACAAAAGTCCACCCATCAGGCGAATCAGGAATAATAAGGGTGGGCTCTAGGTCCTTTGCCAAGTGATCCAAGGCGACGAACTGGTTGCCAATGCTTACTTCCAAGCGTTGTGGTTTGCATGGTTGGACTTGTGCAATCTCACGCCCCGCGTTGTCTTCCACGATCAGTACCGCGTAACGCACAAAATTGTGTAGTTCGGTCAGGGGCTCGGCGGTGGCTTGGTCGTTAACGTGGAATGGGGCCGATTCCCAACGCCAGGTCAATCCTTCTGCATTGAGTTGAACGGTCCCTAGCGTTTGCCGTTTGGTGATACCCAGCGAGTCATGGGTCACGTGGATGACCGATACGCCCCCTTGAGAATCATGCGACCACATCAGAGATCGGGGCAACTCGTCGAGCGGGGAATCGATCCTCAACTTGACGGGCGCGACCTGTGGCGAGACTTCCCACAACACCTGCGAGTCGGGGTTCAAGCGGGCCAGAGCACCAAGACCAGCAGCGCTTTGCTTTGCGAATGTGGGGGGGCGAAGCGAGACATAGCTTCGCTCGATCGGCGCGTCGATGGGAGCGATCCGCAGTGTATGCACCATAGGCTCGGAAGAAATTGCCTGGAAACTGCCGTGGCCCTGCTCAGGCGGCGTATCGCCGGTAAAAGCCGTTGAAGGGTCTGTACGGACTTCTGGTTGTGTAGTGGTGTTCTTGGCCTCTAATTCAACAACAGGCTTGGTGATGCTCCGAGTTGCGGAAAGCTCCAGATCGTCCAGTCGAGAACGCATCAACGCGATCTCTTCTTCAAGCGACTGGGCGTAGGTACGGCTGTCGGCCAACTCATCCTCAAGCGTCGATATCAACGGATCGTCAGCCACCGGGGTGCGGTTAGCCGTGGCCTTTTCCGGTGAGTTGACCACGTAAACCCCAGCCAACACAAGCAACCCACCGACGGCGGCTGCAGCCGTCATACGGGGCAGCATCGATTTGGGGGTATCCACGCTGAAATTATCAGGCGAACTATTGGACGATCGAGTAGCCTCGGTCCGCAAAGCAACAGGGCTCACGGAATCAGACACAGGTACAGATGAAGTATGTGGTGCCGGATCAGCGTTGATAGACGGCGATATTTCTAACCGACGCTCGGCGGCGGCCGGAGAGTTAACGACTTTTTCCGTCTGCGTTTCTGGCTTATCGTCCGTGGGCAATTCCCCTCCGTTGCGTGCCGCATACACATAACGGCTGCCACCGGTCTGCCCCATTGGCTGAGTAAGGTCGATGACTTTCCCCATCGCTTTCTCACGTAGAACCCGTTCGACAATCGGCGTGCCCGCCACAATCCACCGCCAGCCACATTCAGCATCGGGCAGTGGATCGGTGAAGTAGGTGCTGAAAGTGACTTCCCAACGCCGCGACGGAGGCAATAACGCCAGTGCTTCGGCGGTCATCGCTAGAGGCTCGTGCTGCGCGGGGTCGTAGATGAGGTAGACCGGTTTGGCGGGGTTGAGCAGATGGTTCTCCGCCAACACGCCGGCCCAACCCGCGTCTCCGGTGGCTTTTTCCCACGTCATGCAAGGCATTGATTTTGTCTCGCCATTGGGAACCGACCGAGGCTCGCTGAGCCGACGCGGCACGTCGTTCCATACCTCACGCATCACCCCCGATTGCGACAGCACCCAGGCCGGGCCCGCGGTGGCTTGTTCTTCATCACTGAGTAACAGGTGATGCGCGAATTTATTGAGGCGCCCCGTATGGTCGGCACCGGCGTATGCCACTCGCGACAACACACTATGCGTCTCGCCGCCAATCAAAAGCCGAAGGTGAGCCAACGTGACGGGGTTCCGAGAGGCATTCGGGTCGCCTACGCCGAACAACGGGCGGTAGCCAGAGAGCGCTTCGAGTCGTTGGGTGATGTACGGCGTTAGAGCTTCACTCGCGGCGACGGTACAGTAGCCGTGCGTACCGGGCTTTAGGCCTTGTGGGCTGGATGTGTAGCAGAGCTCCGATGCCATAAATCTGAATCTCCCGTCACCGCTCAGCAAGCAGTCGTCATGCGTTCGGCGAGTCCTATCCGCGACCACTTCGCCAATGCATATAACACCGGTGCCGCGACCCAACGTGGGTGAAGTGCGCCGGGGCGAACTAGCAACATGCCGTTATCTTCATCACGGACTGGCGCGCCGCCAAGCGACGACACCGGCATATAAATCACGTGTTTGTGCAGCCCTTCAGCAAGTGTGACGAACTCCGGCGCAATGCCTTCGATCCACTGGCGTAGCCGCCGCGAGACCTCTTCGATCCATACAATATCTACATACGTATGGCCCGAAGGATCAGCTTTGTCGTAGGTCACAGGCTCGTCGTCGAGCTTGAGGCCGTCGATGAGCTCCACCCACGCGTCGGCCTTACCGACCAGGATGATGAGCGGCTGGTCGAGCTGAGCGGTGGGCGACAAGTTGGCGTAGCGCCGCACACGCGAGCAGGCTTCGTTCAGCACCACATCCTGGCGGATCGCTCCGGCCGGCTGATCGATTTGGACCTGCGGGTCGTTGCTCTGGGGCTCGATGACATCGCGGAAGCGAGGGTCTTGCAGTGGGTCGAACAAGAACATCAACGCATTAGCCCTCGCCAGGTGCTGCGTGCCGGGGTTCAGGGTCGTATCGCCGCCGGGTAGGAAGTGTTCGCCTGCGTTGTCGTAGAGGTTGAGGACGCGCGGTGTCGGCGGTGCTTCGGTCGAGTCGAGTTGGGGCTGACTAGCCATGAAGAACTGGAAAGGCCTGGGCAGCTGGACCGTCTGCCCACCCCGGTGCACCGGGTCGTAGTTGTTACCCTGCATCTGCGTCTTCTCGATGCTTACGAGTTTTTCAGTGTGGCTCTGGTCAAGGAACAACAGGTGTTCGTTGTCGAGCAGCGTCTGGTTAGCGCCCACGTCGAGGTCGCTGAAGCTCATGCCGAAGGCTTCGGGCATCAGCGTACGCAGCCGCCAGGTCATAGCAGCGGTGAAGTACGACTTCCCGCTACCCGGTACACCGATGAGCGAGAAATACAACTGATTCGCTTCGAGCAGGCTACGACTGATCGGCAGATGGCACGACGGGCAGGCCAGCTCGTGGCAGACGCTTCCGCCCGCATCGACTGCGTTGCCGTCTACGTCGAAACGTGTCGGTAGAAAACGCCGCATCGCTTCAGGACCAAGCATCGCGTCGCCCCTCAGGTCTGGGTGGCGTGCGACCCAGCGGATGTCGCCGCAAAGGAAGCAGTCCCAGCAGTGAGGACAAGTGATATCTCGTTTGACCGTATGGCCGACGCTAATCGGTCCCTCCGCGGCCCTCGGTTCCGCACTAATCGTGGATTGTGGAGTCATGACCTGAATCATTTCAACGCAAGAGAAACAAACGGTCGTGATACTGAGCGGTATTTTCAGACAAGAACAAGAAAATAGCCAACCGTTTAGATTATATCGGCAGCCTTGACGATATAAAGAACTTTAATGAACGAAGTGCCCACCCACCCCCAACGCTTATCGGCTGATGATGCCCGCGAGCAACCTTCTCGGGCTTGGCTTCCGCCCTTGATCGCGGCGCTGTTGGCTCTGTTGCTGCTCGCTACGCTGTTCTGGCCGCTAGGCCAAGACTCAAACGGCATCAACGGTGACACCGGCCAACAATCAGGGCTAGGGACCGAAGCCGGTGTCGGGGTCGGTGATTCGGGCACCCACGGCCAAGGTGAATCGGGTTCGACAGCGGGTGGCGGAGCGGACGATTCATCCGTCTCGAATTCAGCAGAGCAAACGGGATCGCTTGCAACTGACGCTTCCGTCTCGCCGAGTTCAGTGAGTTCCGCTGACGTGATTCCCGATGTGCTTTCTGAGAATGAATCCTTGGTGTCGGATGCACTCAAAAATGCAACGCCTGACAATCGTCCGGCGGAGTCAGCCACAACCCCGCCACCGCTCGGTTTCCAGAGCGACCTTCTTGCCGCGTCGGTCAACCCTCCGGCGGCGGCCACACCCCGCCAATCTGATGTGGGAACCGCCAACCCCGGGCTTGCTAGCTTTTTCGGACAGACCGGCCGTGGCTCGAGGTTCGTATACATCATCGACCGCTCAGGGAGCATGCAAGGCGACCGTTTCGACGCTGCACGCTTTGAGTTGATCAAATCAATCCGCTCCTTACGGGAGCACGAGCGCTTCTATGTGATCTTCTACTCCACCAATCCGATCCCCATGCCAGCAAGCAAGCTGCAGCCTGCTACTCCCAAGAACCAGCAGCAACAGATCGACTGGATCCGAACGGTCAGCGTTGGCGGTGGCACCAATCCAACCGAAGCGATGAGCATGGCTCTGACTGGACTCAAGCCCGACACAATCTGGCTGCTATCAGACGGCCAATTCAACGTGCAGGTCGCGGATACAATCAAACGCTTGAACCCTGGGGCCCGCGTGCAAATCAATACCATCGCATTTCACGAAAAATCTGGCGAAGCAATTCTCAAAATTATCGCGGATGAGAACGACGGCGACTACCGTTTCGTTGCGCCTTGATTTTGGTGCTAGCACAACATAACTACGAGTCATGATTATTATGACTTTGTTTATTCCACCAGTGCGTGGTATTTCCCAGGGTTTATCACAGTCAGTTGTAGCGGTTGTCATCTGCACCGAATTTTCATCAGATCGACACTTGGCGCAGGCGTTAATTTAGGTACACTGCGATCGATCGTTGAAATTGTGTCAATGTGTCTTAGAATTTTTTTGATTCATTAGTTGATTCCGATTCCGAGGGGTCAGCGACAATTCGTTCAGGGGTCTCCAGCCATGTCTACTTGGTGGTTGTGTTTGTGTCGTTGGGCTCGTCTTCATTCGATTAAAGAATCCTTCCGGGACCGGCGGAACTATGCCTATCCGTCTGTGCATCGCAACCGTGGGATCGCGCCGCTGGAGACCATGGAGCCTAGGATGCTTTTCTCGGCCTCGGTTACCGGGGATGGGCTGATCAACCGCGACTATTGGCAGGACATCGGCGGCTCGTCTATTACCGATCTCACCACCAGCGGCGACTACCCCCGTTATCCCAACGGCAGCGATCAACTAACCAGCCTGCAGGCGGTTGATTGGGGAGGGAGCGGCCAGACCTCGGATTGGTTGAACTCGTACGGCCAAAAGATCGCGGGTTACATCGTCGCTCCCGAGACAGGAACATACACCTTCTGGGTCTCAGGGGATGACAACGCTCAGCTGTTCCTAAGCACAGATAGCTCTACAGGCAATAAGTCACTAATCGCCGACGTGCCCGGCTACACCTATCAGCTTGAATGGGATAAATACACCAGCCAAAAATCGGCAGATATCACCCTGCAGGCCGGGGAGTTCTATTACATCGAGATGCTCCATAAAGAAGGTGGTGGCGGTGACCACCTAGCGGTGGGGTGGCGCAAGCCAAGCGACGGAGCCGGCACGATTCCGGCTGAGATTGTTCCGAGCAGCGCTTTATCAAGTGTCTTGCCTCTATCCGCTCAGGATAATCAGGTGACCCGCGATTACTGGACGGGTATTCCTGATTGGCCGACCTACTTCCTCAAGGTTGACCCCGATTATCCCCATAATCCCGACGGCAGCGACACACTGACTAGCCTCCAGGCAATCAGTTGGGATAGCCCGAGCCGAGACAATAATCTCGCCGAGGAATACGGCCAGCGTATCCATGGCTACATCGTTGCGCCCGAGACGGGTGGCTACACCTTCTGGGTCTCGGGGGACGACCAGTCGGAGTTCTAGCTCAGCACCGATACCAACATCAACAACTCCTCAAAGATCGCTGAGGTCACGGGATATTCCGGTCAGCTTTCGTGGAACGAAGACGCATCGCAGAAGTCTGCAGTGGTGACATTGACGGCGGGAGAATCGTACGCTTTCGAGATTATTCACAAAGATGGTACGGGTTTAGACCACTTGGCGGTTGGTTGGCGTAAGCCCAGCGACGGAACAGGTACGGATCCCGCCGAAATCGTACCGGGCAGTGCGCTGTCGACCATTCCGGTCTCTGCCGCGATCACGCCGAACAGTGCGCCCTATGCCAACGTCGATGATGTCACCGTACCCATCAACAGCGTGGATTACGTGATCGACGTGGTGGCCAACGATACGGATGTTGATGGTGACACGATCGTGCCCTACGCAATCACCACGCCTCCTGGGGCGGGCTCAGCGCGCATTGAAAACGGCCAGGTGCTTTATACCCCTGAACCCGGTTGGTTGGGCAGTGACCCCTTTATTGTCCAAGTCACCGACGGGCAGGGTGGGTTTGATACCGCTAACGCCAACGTGACCGTGGCGTGGGACAACACCTCGGCGGCGGTTATCGCTACACCAAGCCGGACCGACTTGAACGAAGACGACATCCTGACGCTGGACATCACGACGTACAACGTGGTGGCCGACCAGATTGTCATCGATTGGGGCGACGGCACGGTGGATACCTTGTCCGGTACCACGACGCAAGCCAGCCATCAGTACACGACCGCTGATCCGGATGTTGGTGTGGTCGTTACGGCGCATCCCGCCAGCGGTATTTGCCCAGCAATTGCCCTAGACATCTCGGTTGCGCCTGGAGCCACAACAGGTAACGCAACACCCTACGCCAACCCCGACAACGTCACCGTGCCGATCAACAGCGTAGATTTTGCTATTGACGTAGCGGCGAACGACACCGATGCCGATGGCGACCTGATCATCCCTTGGGCAATCCTTACGCCGCCCGGCGCGGGGACGGCACGCATCGAGAATGGTCAGGTGCTCTACACCCCGCCGCCCGGGTTCCTGAGTGATGATCCATTCATTGTTCAGGTCACCGATGGGAGGGGCGGTTTCGACGAGGCTACCGTTCACGTCGATGTGGTGTGGGACAATTCATCCGCTGCGGTCTTCCTTGCCCCCAATACAACGACACCCAATGAGGGTGATACTTTCACCATAGATCTGACCACCGCCAATATCACGGTCGATCAGTTCGTTGTGGAGTGGGGTGACGGCACCAGCGATACCTATGCGGGTAGTACCACGCAAGTCAGCCACGTCTACACCGACGGCAACGCAGACTACGGCGTCACCGTTTATGCCCACCCGGTGGGTGGCGGAATCTGCCCAATCAATACGGTAGCGATTCAAGTACAGAATGTCGCTCCGACATTAACGCTCTCTGGCGATCCAATGGCGGATGTTGATGCACTCTACACCCTCAGCCTCGCGTCGTCCGATCCGGGTACCGACACCATTACCGAGTGGATCATTGATTGGGGAGATGGGACGGGCCCAGAAACCATTACGGGTAATCCAAATCAAGTCACCCACACGTATACCGTCGCAGACGACTACACCATCACCGCCACCGCTACGGACGAAGATGGCACATTCAACGCAAACACCATTAATGTCGCTGTCGGCGCTACGCCTGGCGAGGCACTCATCAGTGCCCCCCAAAGCTCCTTGGAGGGGGCGGTGGTTCAGCTTGATATCTCTGTCACCAATGCGATGGTGACGGGTTGGGTTATTGATTGGGGCGACGGCAATACGAGTACGGCAGAAGCTGCTGACACACAGGCTTTGCATACCTACGTTGATGGCGATAACGGCTATACCATCACAGCCACTGCATCGACGGATCAAGGCGATCTGATTGCTACGACGTCAATCACCGTCGATAACGTCCCACCTTTACTCACAATCAACGGCCCAGACTCGGTTGAGGTTGGAAGCGAGTACGTCCTCAGCCTGAGCCACCTGGATGTCGGGCTCGACACGATTTCGAGTTGGTTGATCGATTGGGGAAATGGTGACACCACCGCAGTGGCTGGGGACCCGGATACGGTGGCATATACCTATGCGACGATGGGTAGCTACCAAATCACCGCATCCGCAACAGACGAAGATGGAACTTGGAACGCAGATCCCCAATCTGTCAGCGTTGTGGACAGCATGCCTGGGGTGCCGGCCGACCTCTCGGTAACTAATTTTGAAACTCAAGGCCTTACGTATAACCCTCAGCAGCTAAGCGTGGGGGGGGTTGTCCTGGTCGATGTCAATAATCTCGGGCCTGTGGATCAAAATGATCCAATAGAGGTCCTTTTCTTTGAAGATCGTGATTTTAACGGAGCATACTCGGTAGGCGTGGATGGAGTCCTGGGCCGCACCACGGTTTCGGATATCGCTGCCGGGGCTACACGCGGTGTGGCGCTTGATATCAATGGGCAGGTTCAATTCGCTGGGGCTCCACTGTGGGTCTGGGTCGATAGTGCCGAGGCACTCGTGGAAACGAGCGAGCTCAATAACCTGTTGCAGAGCAACCACGCGTGCGGTGTAGAGCAAGTGGGTTCATTCACACCGGTAGTCGAACGAAAAGTTACCAACGCCGAGACCATGTTGTTTTCTACAGCGCCTGATGTCAATCAGATTGTTTCTAGCCCTGTCGTGGGCGATATCAACAACGACGGGATTGTTGAGATCGTCTTCGCTGCGTATGACGCCGAGAATCCCACTGAGCGGGTTTTGCGAGCGGTGCGGGGGGATAATGGTGCGGAGGTTTGGACGTACACGTTCGAACACGTGTTTAGCACTACACAATCGGTTGCAGATCACCCCGCGCTCGGTGACCTCAACGGCGACGGGTATCTCGAAGTCGTTATCCGGGCAGACGATGATAACCCTGCATATTCTTCGAAGTCCCGCCTGATCGCAATCGATCACCTTGGTAACCCCTTAGCCGGATGGGCTGATGTAGAGCTCGATATACAACGATTTGAACGAGGAGGGTTTGGCTACGGCGGAGCACCTTCTCTGGTAAATCTCGACAATGACCTACTACCAGAAGTTCTTTACGGTCGCCAGATTTTTGATTCCGATGGAACGAAGCTGCATACTCTTCCAGTGCCGGGATACTCTTACGGAAATAATCGATTCGCAGGAGCGATTTCCGTTGCGGTTGATCTCGATCTCGATGGGAATTCTGAAATTGTAGTTGGTGATAGCGCCTTTAAACGGACCCCCGGAACAGGCGGGGCACCTGATCAATGGAGCTTACTCTGGCATATCACTGGCGATTTTGATCCAGCTCCAGACATCCAATGGTCAGAAACCGGGGATGGATTCGTATCTGTAGGCAACTTCGATTCAGACCCGTTTCCCGAACTTGTCCATGTGGCCGGCGGGATTCGTACTGATGGATTTG
>JBCCWB010000123.1:0-12285 GCA_039194345.1 Planctomycetota bacterium | reverse complement strand
CTGCGTCGAACGCATGTACGGCCACGAGGCCCCCGACGTCGATTACACCTCCATTCCCGGCTGCACCTACTGCAACCCCCAGGTCGCCAGCATCGGCCTCACCGAACAGGCCTGCCAGGAACAGGGCCTCGAGTACAACGTCGGCAACTTCCCCTTCCAGGCCTCGGGCAAAGCCCAGGCCCTCGGCGAGACCGACGGCTTCGTCAAACTCATCACCGGCAAGCCCCACGGCGAAATCCTGGGCGCCCACATGATCGGCGAAGGCGTCACCGAGATGATCGCCGAGATGGGCATCGCCCGCCGCCTCGAAGCCACCGCCGAGGAAGTCATCAGCACCATCCACGCCCACCCGACGATGTCCGAAGCCGTCCACGAAGCGGCCCTGGGCACCGACGGGCGGATGATCCACTTTTGAGTGTGATACCAGCAGTTATTTTTTCAAATAACTGCCAGATTTAGTTTTACTTAAGCATCACGGAAAAATTTTCGCCAACAGGCTTTACCACTTGAACTAATAGGTGGAAAAACCTCGCCCTTCGATAGGGGGATAAACTTCTCTTCAGAAGTTGGTGCTGGCGTGTAAGTTCCGTCTGTATATCCATCGAATTGCCAAGTGGCGGATCGAGGACACTCTTCGCCCGTCTTGTAACGGGTCTTAGTAGTAGATAACATTACTGTTCCTTAAATAGTAATGGGCCGGCCTACGGGCCGGCCTGTTGCTTTACGGCATTTCATGCCATGCCGAACGGCATATATCAACTCTCTATCTTTTCAGCAGTACCCCCTTTCTCAAATCCGGATTTCGCTTGTTGCAGAGACAGCCTGGATTGAGCTGATGAAAATGCTTCATCTGTCAATCTCCAATGCTTCATTGAAGCATGGTTTGGGTGGGATTTACGTACAAATGAATCCGCATGCGTAGAGTAAAGAACTTGTGCGACGGCCCCCCGCCCGATATTTGTCAAACGACGAATATCTGATACCGAAAGCCAAGAATTACGCATATTGACAAACAGTCGCTCTATCGTCTCGTGATGAGTATCGCCCCAAAGAGCAAGGGCAGGTTCGAGTTCGCTACTTTCTGTTGTAGCGAAAGAAACACTCTCAAGTGGTGAATTTTCCACTCTTGAATACTGCGATATCAAATTAGCAATACAGTCGGCTGCAATCGGATCTTCGCGATTTAGTTCGTCAAATGCCGCAAGAAACTCGCGAATACGCTCCGCAGAAGCAAGAAGTGAAGGTTTTGTGCTTGCAACGTCCATGTCAAACGAAATGTTACCACAATATCTTGTGCATACAAGCATGTTCCACCGCAATTTGTTGCGTCTAACTCAAATTCTTCGATAAGTCCATGTATTGCAGTAGATTAACAGCGAGCGCTGATATGGCGCTTATTTTTTGCTTGGATTGCTTGTGTTGATAGCCGGCATGAAATATGTGCCGTAACTTCCCCCGCAAATATAAAAACACGCTTGAAACTATTTCTCAGGCGTTTCTTCCTTAATCACCTCGTGATCCCGCTCGCTGTCGGTGCTCACCTTCACCCGCAGCGATTCGCTGAGGCGGTCGCCGACGTTGGCTTCTTCGTCGACCACGACGTTCGCCCCCGTGCGGGTGAGTAGTTCGACGTAGCGGTGGTAGCGGGCGCGGACCACGATCTGGATCTTCGGGGCCAACTCGCGGGCTTCGACAATCACGGCCATCGCCAGGTAGTGGTCGGGCAGGGTGATAACCAGGGCCTCGGCGGTGTCGATGCTCACCTGTTTGAGCAGCTCGGGGGCCGAGGCGTCGCCGACCATGGCGCGCATGCCCGCCTCGCGTGCTGCTTTGATCGACTGCGGGTTGAGGTCCACCACCACGACCGTTGAGCCGGACTGATACATGCGGTTGGCCACCGCACGGCCTGCCGGGCCGAAGCCGACGACGACGATGTGGCTCGACAGCTCTCGACCGACCGAGGCGTCCACGCCGCCGCCGATCTTCGCCAGGCCCCACTTGCGCAGCAGCCGTTCGCCCTTGGCCCCAGCGGTGGTTGCGAACGCCACGAGGTAGGGCGTGAGGAACAGCGTCAGGATCGTGATGCTGACCACCAGCGAGAACATGAACTCGGAGATGACCATGCCGTCCTGAGCCGAGCGGGCCAGCACGAAGCTGAACACCCCGACCTGGCCCATGCACACACCCGCCGCGATCGCGTGGCGGTGGGCCAACTTGAACACCCGGCCGACGCCCCAGATCACCGTCGGCTTGACCAGGAGCAGGATCGACAACGCCACCGCGACCTGCCACCAGTTCTGCAGGATCCACACCGGGTCGCCCAGCATGCCGATCGAGGCGAAGAACATCGTCACGAAGATCGTCTTGAGCGGGCCCACGTCCCCCCGCAGCCGCGGCGCGATGGCCGACTCGCCTAGGAAGATCGCCGCGATGAACGCGCCCAGCGCCGGGGACAGCCCCAACTTGTTCGCCCCCCACGCCGCGCCCAACGACAGCACGATCGCAAACAATACCGTCACTTCCCGGTTGCCCGTCGGGGCATTGAACGCCACGACCCGGGGCACGACGACCTTCACAAAAAGGACGCAGCAGGCAATAAACGCCGCCACGATGCCGAACTGGCCGGCCGTGTGCCAGATGACCTGCCCGACCGTGCCCGTGCCGCCGAGCGCCGCGATGACCAGCACCAGCGGGATCACCGCGATGTCCTGGACCAATAGGATGCCCAGCGCGAATCGGCCGTGGACCGAGTCCACCTCGCTCCGCCGGGCCAGCGCGGGCATCACCACGCCGGTGGAGCTGAGCGCGAAAATCCCGCCGAGCGCGATACCCGCTTTGAAACTCATATTGAACAGCATCGCGATCGCGGTCGTCACCGCCATGGTCACAGTGATCTGCATCACGCCCGTGGCAATGGCTTTGACGCCCAACCGTTTGAGTCGGGACCAAGAAAACTCCAGCCCGATCGTGAACATCAGCAGCGTCACGCCCAGGTCAGCAATCGCGGTGATCTGATCCGGGTCCACCATCGCCCGCAGTACCGCCGGGATCTGCGGCGGGATCGCATCCACCCCCGACACCGTCGTGTCGGCCTGTTGCTCTTGGAACCATTGAACCAGTCGGCCGAGCACGTTCGGCCCCAGCAACAACCCCGCGAGCATGAACCCCACAATCGCCGACTGCTTGAGCCGCTCGGCGATCGACCCCAACACCATCGCGGTGGCGAGCAGCACGATGATTCCAAATAGGGGTTCCCAAATCGAGGGCAAAACGGTTCTCCGTCATATCGTCCGACTAAGTCCGATGGTCACACCCGGAAAAGACCACCAAAGCTGATCCTACCACGACACGTTGCCCCACTGTGTTCTGGCGTAAAATCCGTCTCATCATCGCCAACTACACCTTGCCCAGAGATCTCCACCATGGCACAAACCCCCTCCACCATGCTCGCCCTCGGCACGCCCGCACCCGACTTCGCTCTAGCCGACACCGACGGTAGCACCGTCTCCCGTAGCGACTTCGCCGGCAAGCCGTTGCTGGTGATGTTCATCTGCAACCACTGCCCGTTCGTCATCCACGTCGCGCCGGAGCTCGCCCGCCTCGCTGGGGACTATGGAGACAAGATTGGCATCGTGGCGATCCAGCCCAACGATGTGGCGAACTACCCCGCCGATGCGCCGGACAAGATGGCTGAGGAAAAGATCAAGCGGCACTACACGTTCCCATACCTCTACGACGCCGACCAATCGGTGGCCAAAGCGTACACCGCGGCGTGCACTCCGGACTTCTTCCTGTTTGATGCCGACCACAAGCTCGCCTACCGCGGCCAACTCGACAGCACCCGGCCGTACCGTATCAGCAGCGGCAACTACGACGACCGCAACGGCGCCGCCCAAGGCGAAGACTTGCGGGCGGCGCTCGACGCGTTGCTGTCGGGGCAGCCTGTTTCCGAGAAGCAGTGGCCGTCGATCGGCTGCAACATCAAGTGGATCCCGGGCAACGAGCCGGCGTACTTCGGATGAGCGACTCGGCCGAGCCCCATCCCGAACCCGTTCTGGCACCCGCCGATTCAGGCCCGACCCTGCAGGACTATCTCGCCAACCGTGAAGAAGCCTGTCCTTCTTGCGGCTACAACCTTCGAGGCTTAATGGGCAATACCTGTCCGGAATGCGGGGTGGCGTTGACCCTCCGTGTGGGACTGATGGAACCGCGCCTCATGGGCCTCATTGCGGGGCTGGGCTCAGCCAGCGTTGCGTTCGGCATCGGCGCATTTTTTATGATCGGTACGCTGCTGTTAGACGACATCGGCAGGTTCTTCCGTGATGAGCCCATCGCCGCCTGGACCTTGTTGGCTATGCTGCTCGGCGGAACACTTGGGCTGTTGATTTTGATCATCCGTCGTCGAAGGCTGTACGCCATGGGGCGGAATAAACAGACCTGGCTGGCGATCTGTTCGATCATCATCGTCGTTGCGCTTGTCACCTTTGTGCTAAGCCAATTTGGATAGCGTTTGGCGCTTTTGCATCTCCACCCGGTTTCCGTGACCTTCCTCAATGCCGATCCACGAACAACTCGACCCCGCGCAAATCGTTTTCGCGATCTTTGCGGTGGCGTTGGGTTCGTTTGTGCAGGGCGCTGCGGGGTTTGGGTTCGGGTTAATCACGGTCCCGCTGCTCATCTGGGCGGGGCTGGATCTGCCGATGGCGGTGGCGGTGCTGGGGGCGACGGTGCTCGTGCAGACCGCGGCGGGGAGCTGGAAATTCCGCAAGCACATCGTCTGGCGGGACCTGCCGGGAATGATGGTGGGGCGGATGATCGGGGTGCCGATCGGGTTGGCGATCATGGCCTGGCTGACCGCGGGCGGGGTCGAGCTGATGAAGCAGGGCGTGGGGGTCGTGCTATTGGGAGTGTTGGCGTTGATCGTGCTGCTGCGGCCCAAGCCCAGGCACACTGTGTCGAACAAGTGGGTGCCAGCGGTGAGCCTGAGCAGCGGGGTGCTGAGCGGGACGACGGGGATGGGCGGGCCGCCGTTGGTGTTGTGGATGGTGGCCCACGACTGGTCGACGAAGCGTAGCCGGGTGTTTCTGTGGGCGTTGTTTCTTCAGCTCATGCCGGTGCAGTTGGGATTGATGCTGTGGAAGTTTGGTGGTGAGCTGTGGTGGGGGATCGCGGGCGGGCTGGTGATGACGCCCGTGGTCGTGTTCGCGGGCCACACCGGTGCGAAGGTCGGCTCGCGGTGGTCGCGGCAAACGCTACGGCGGGTCACGCTGGGTTTGCTGGTGGTGTTGGCACTGGCGTCGATCGCCTCGCCTTGGTTGGGGTAAGGTGTTGGTGATGCGCATCCTTGCCCTAAACCCATACCATGCCGGGAGTCACAAGGCGTTTCTTGAAGGGTGGGTCGCACGTTCGCAACACGACTTCGAGACCCTGACGCTGCCGGGACACCACTGGAAGTGGCGGATGCGACACGCCGGGGCGACGTTTGCGGCGGAACTATTCAGTGCTAAGCCGCAAGCGGCTTTGGGCGAGTTCGATGCGATCTGGTGCACGTCGATGTTGGACCTTTCCAGTTTCTATGGCTTGTGCGATGAGCGTTTCCACTCGCTGCCCGCGATGGTGTACTTCCACGAAAACCAGCTGACCTACCCTACCCGGCAACACGATCCGCGCGATCACCACTTCGCCATCACCCACCTCACCTCGGCCCTCGCCGCCATCCAACGAGCCCCTGGCAGATGCCCCGCGATCGCGTGGAACTCGGCGTATCAGCGGGATGCGTTCCTGACCGCAGCTTCGAAGCTTCTGCAAAAGATGCCCGGCCGCGAGTTGGATCACCTGCCCGACATGATCCGAAATGCGTCGGTCGTGCTGTCGCCTGGAGTACAGCTTGCCAGCCCTTCGGATTCGACCGAACCCCCAGCGCAACGAAACGCGGGCCCTCTGCACATCCTCTGGGTCGGTCGATGGGAACACGACAAAGACCCCGATGCGTTTTTCGCCGCACTAAAGAAACTCAAGAAACGCGGCGTTCGGTTCAAGCTCAGCGTGTTGGGCGAGTCTTTTGAGCAAGTACCCGAATGTTTCGCCACGGCGAAGAAACGCTTTGCCGACGAGATCGTGCGTTGGGGGTATCAGGACACGCGGGCCGAGTACGAGGCAGCACTACGCGAAGCTGACGTCGTGGTCTCCACCGCACGGCAAGAGTTCTTCGGCATTGCGGTCGTCGAAGCCGTCGCGGCGGGCTGCTTCCCGGTTTTGCCGCACCGCTTGGCGTACCCGGAAGTGTTCGGCGAAGACAAGCGGTTTTATTACGACGGGACGCCCGACGGTTTGGCAGATCATCTGACGCGTCTCGATCCAAAAGCCTTGCCTGCCGTGGATGCTGCCGTGGTGGCGGAGTACCGGTGGGAGAACGCGGCGGGGCGGTTGGATGCGGCGATTGAACAGTTGTTGGGTTGAGCCGCAGCGGCCCCGGGTCATTGACCCGGGGCTAACGTTTTGGGCCATCAACTCGTGAAGAGGGCGACAAAGTCCGAGTCGCCAAATTCTTGAGCCAAGCCGATCGGTGTTTGGGCGTTCCGAGGATCGGCGGCATTAACATCCGCCCCACGTTGTAGGAGTTCGTCGGCGACAGGTAATGCACCAGCACCGAGGACAACACATCGGTGCAGCGGAGTAAAGCCCTCGGGCTCCTTCGGACAGGTGGCGTTCGGGTCGGCCCCCGCTTCAAGCAGGGCGGCGGCCGCAGCGGCATCAAAAGGATTCTGTGACGAAAGAAGCGACGCGTGCAGCGGGGTGCGTTGCTGGACGTCGCGGGCTTCGAGATCGGCTCGACGCTTGGACAACAGCGTGATCACCTGAGCCTGACCGTGTCGGGCAGCGAGCCAGACCGGTGAACGCTGTAACGCATCACGCACCTCGATCTCTGCACGGGCCGTGAGCAGACACTGAACCACCTCAACGTGTCCTCCCGCCGAGGCCAGATGCAGCGGGGTTTGGCGGGCGTGCATCGGGGTCGTGAATCGCGTCCGGCAGTCGGGGTGGACGCCGTGTTCCAGCATCAGTTCCACCGCCGCGAGATGCCCGGCCCGGGCGGCGAAGTGCATGGGCATCCACTGCTCGTTGCCGTGCGGCGCGGGCTGGGTGAGAAAGGTGTTCACCCGCCGCGGGTGGGCGGTGAGGACTTGGGTAAGCTCGGCCGGGTCGCCGTGTTCAAGGAGGTCGATGAAACTTTCAGTGTCGGGCATGGGTGGGCCGATCAGGTAGAACAGGAGAAGTTCACTCGTAGCCTAGGCTGTTGCCCGCCTTGAGGTGGATTAAGATAGAGACTCCTGTCTTGAGGTGTATCGCCGACCTTTCGCTGCCAGACCACGCTTATGCATCAACACGACCCCGCTATGCCTGAAGACCTTACCGCCGATCCCGAAGCACACTCCCACGGCAAGCCTTCGCGGCGCGGCCGGCGGGCCGACCCGATGCTGCTGGAGATCGCGTGGGAAGCCTGCAATCAAGTCGGCGGGATCTACACGGTGCTGCGCAGCAAGGTGCCCTCGATGGTCAGCCGATGGGGCAATCGTTATTGCCTCGTCGGGCCGTACAACGACAAGAGCGCTCCAATCGAGTTCGAGCCCTCGCCCTTGGTCGGCCCGGTCGGCCAAGCGGTGAAGCAGATGAACGAGATGGGATACCGCGCCGAGTACGGCCGATGGCTTGTGTCCGGCCGACCACACATCGTGCTGCTGCATATCGGCGACACCTACAAATACCTGAACGACATCAAGTACCGCCTCTGGGCCGACCACGGCATCCCCACGCCAACCGACGACGCGCTGATCAACGACGTGCTCGCGTTCGGCGAATCGGCGCGGCTTCTGCTCTCAATGCTCGGCGCCAAAGAATCGCACCGCCGCCGCATCGTCGCCCACTTCCACGAGTGGATGGCCGGCGCCGCGGTGCCCATGCTCCGCCGCGAGCAGTGGCCCGGCTCGATCGTGTTCACGACCCACGCCACGCTGCTCGGCCGATACCTGGCGATGCACAACCCCGTGTTCTACGACCACCTGTCGTTCTTCGACGCCGGCCACGAAGCCAAACACTTCAACATCGAAGCGCAGCACGGCCTCGAACGCGCCGCCGCCCACGGGGCCCACGTCTTCACCACCGTCTCCGACGTCACCGCCGCTGAGTGCACCCACCTGCTCGGCCGCGACCCCGACATGTTGCTACCCAACGGCCTGAACATCGAACGCTTCGCCGCCATCCACGAATTCCAAAACCTGCACAAACAATACAAGCAGCAGATCCACGAATTCACCATGGGGCACTTCTTCCCTAGCTACAGCTTCGATCTCGACTCGACGCTCTACATGTTCACCTCCGGTCGGTACGAGTACCGCAACAAGGGCATGGACCTGACCATCGAAGCGCTGGCCCGGCTGAACCACCGGCTCAAATCCGCAGAGACGCCGGTCACCGTGGTCTTCTTCATCATCACCAAAGCCCCGGTCCACTCGGTCAACGTCGCCGCATTGCAGAACCGAGCGATGCTCGAAGAATTCCACAACGCCGCCAACGCCATCAAGGAAGAGATCGGCAAGGAACTGTTCAACTCCGCCGCTGCGGGCCACATCCCCGACCTCAACACACTGGTCGACGACTATTGGCGGCTCCGTCTGCGTCGATCGATCCAGTCGTGGAAGCGTGACGGCCTTCCGCCGATCGTCACCCACGACATGGTCGATGACGGCAAAGACGCCGTGCTGAATCAACTGCGAAACTGCCAGCTGTTCAACGCCCCTGAAGACCGCGTGAAGATCGTCTTCCACCCCGACTTCATCAACTCCACCAACCCGCTGTTCGGCATGGAGTACGAACAATTCGTCCGCGGCACGCACCTGGGCGTCTTCCCCAGCTACTACGAACCCTGGGGCTACACGCCACTCGAGTCGATCGCGCTGGGCGTCCCCGCCATCACCAGCGACCTCTCGGGTTTCGGCTCGTACCTCGCCCAGGTTATGCCCGGCCACGACGACCAGGGTATCTCCGTGATCCACCGCCGCCACGCCGACTTCAACGGCGCCGCGCACGAGCTGTGCGAGGGCATGTTCAACTTCTGCCAGCTCTCCCGCCGTGAACGCATCACGCTGCGTAATACTGTCGAGTCGTTCAGTGAGCACTTTGACTGGCACAACCTGGGGCGTCGCTATCACGAGGCCCACGAAATGGCGCTGGACCGCGACGCGGATTGAAGCACAAGAATGTGAATCACCCGCCTTGAGTTCGCCGCTGGGCTTGACCCGCCGCGTCCCTTGTCGCGTAAACTCTGAGCATGATTACTTTGCTTGCCGGTATGTCGGGTGGTGGGGGTGGTAACGTCACCGGTGAAGGCCTCGGCTGGGCCAACGGCACCCTCCTCGGTATCTACCTCGCACTCGCCATCGGCGTGTCCTTCCTTTGCTCGTTGCTCGAAGCGGGACTGCTGTCCGTGCCAACGTCGCACGTCGAACTCATGGCCAAGGAAAACCGCCGCGGCGGGCAACGCCTCAAGCACATGAAGACCCACGTCGACCGCCCGCTCGCGGCGATCCTCACCCTCAACACCGTGGCCCACACCATCGGTGCCGCCGGGGTCGGTGCTCAGGTCCTGGTGATCTGGGGCAGCGGGGCGGTCGCCATCGGCAGTGCCGTGGTCACTTTGCTCATCCTCGTATTCAGCGAGATCATCCCCAAGTCGATCGGCGCCGCCCAAGCCAAGCCGCTCGCCGCGTTTACTGCCTACGCCATCCAGGGCATGATCTGGCTGACCCTGCCGTTGCTTATTCCTTTGCAGTGGATTTCCAGCCGGCTCGGCGGCGGACACGCCGTCAAGATCACCCGCGACGAGGTCGCGATCACCGCCGAGCTCGGCCACGACGCCGGCGAGATCGACCCGGACGAGTCCCGCGTCATCCGCAATGTGCTACGGCTCCGCGAGATCACCGTCGGCGACATCATGACCCCGCGTCCCGTCGTGTTTATGCTCGACCACAACCAAACCGCCGGCCAGGTCGTCGAACAGCACGGGCGCATCAGCTATTCCCGCATCCCCGTGTACGGCGACAACACCGATCAAATCCTCGGCCACGTCACCCGCCGCGCAATCCTCCAGGCCGTCGCCGACGACCACCACGACCAACCACTGCAAGAACTGCTCCAACCCCTCGACACCACCCCCGAAAAAGCAACCGTCTCGGCCACGCTCAACAAACTGATCAAACAGGAGCAGCACATCCTGCTGGTGCAGGACGAGTTCGGCGGGACCGCGGGCCTCGTGACCCTCGAAGACTGCGTCGAAACCGTACTCGGCGTCGAGATCGTCGACGAAACCGACACCGCCGCCGATCTCCGCGAAGCCGCCCGCACCCTGCTCGAACGCCGCCGAGCCGAGCACCGCTGATCCGCCGAACTTTAGCCCCAGGCCAATGATCTGGGGCCGAGTACGGTTAAACTGGCCCCAATGGGTTTCTCCCGCTAGGGGTCAGACATGAGCAGCCAACATTTCCCGACAACGATCTGGTCCCTCGTGCGCGAGGCCGACCACGAACGCACCGTCGTCCGCACCGCGGCGCTCGATCAACTGCTGCGGCAATACGCCCCGGCGATGGTCAGTCATCTCGTCCGCCGAAAACGCCTCTCCCCCGAACACGCCGAGGACGTCGTGCAGGGGTTTATCGTCGAGAAGGTCCTGGAGAAAGGCCTGGTCGGAAAAGCCGATGCTGGCCGCGGCAAGTTTCGCACACTGCTGCTCACCGCGCTCGACCGATACCTCGTCAGTAATTTTCTTGCCGCGGGCGCGCAGAAGCGGGGGGGAGGCCGCGTATCGTCACTCGAAGGCCTCGGCGCTCCGGTGGCGGACACCAGCAAAGACGCCGATGCCTTCGAGGTCGAGTGGAGCCGCAGGCTCATGGACCAGGCGATCGCGCGCATGCAGGACGAATGTAAAACCTCAGATCGACCCGACGTGTGGGGCGTGTTCCACGACCGCCTGCTCCAGCCAACACTCGAACACGCCGAGCCACCCAGCTACGACGACCTGGTCGAGCGCTACCAGATCAAGAACCCCACGCAGGCGTCGAACCTGCTGATCACCGGCAAACGCATGTTCGCCCGCACACTCCGCAGCGTGATCGCCGATTACGCCGGGGACGACGAGGCGTTGATTCAAAACGAGATGAACGATCTCATGCAGATCCTCGCCCGGCAGGGCAACGCCTGACCCTTGCAAGACCTTGGTTCGAACCCGTCAGTCTGTCATTTCAAGTTTGTGAAAGTCTTTGGCCATGAGCAGCAGTCCCGATACCCCCCCGCATCACTCCGACCCCACCGCCCTCGTCGAGCTGTTCAACCTCGGGCAAGCGCAAACGCCTTTTCCGTGGAACACCAACGACCTCGCTTCGATCCTGCGTCATCAACTGCACCAACCCCTCGGCCCATCACCAAGCAAGCTCGATGATGGCTACGCCACCAAGCCGCATTTGGACCTGTTCACGCAAAGCAATCCGCCGCTGGACCGGCTCAGTCAGATCAAAGACCAGGCCAAGAAAGGCAGCAATGAAGACGGCGAACTGCCCCGCGATGTGGCCACCGTGATGTATTACGCCGCACTCGCCGCCGCGCGACTTCACCACCCGCAAGCCAACATCACCCGACTCGACGACCAAGCCTTCCGCGTCGGATTGGACTGGGCGCTCAAACTCAATTGGCTCGATCCTGCGCTTAAGCCGCTGTTTAGCCAGGCGTACGACTCGGCCCAAGGGGGAACCCCATGAGCGATGACGAGCCGACTTTGCCGTCCGGGCCTCCGCCGACGCCGGAGATGTCCGAAGACGATCTGGAAGTCACCCGCGACGACACGCCTACGCCCGCGCCGTTGCGCCCGGAGATATCGGGCACCGACGAAACCATCGATACTTCGGGCGATCCGGCCAGCCGATCCCGTTCGCACGGCTCGCTCCCGCCGTTGCCACCACCACCCGCCAACGCCCCGACCGTCCCGGGCTATCACCTGCTGGGCAAGCTCGGCGAAGGCGGCATGGGCGTGGTCTGGAAAGCGGTGCAACTCGCCACCCGCCGCGAGGTCGCGCTCAAGCTCCTGTCCGCCGCGGCCTTCGGCAGCGACACCGCCCGGCAACGCTTCCAGCGCGAAGTCGAACTCGCCGCCCGGCTCGAACACCCCTTCATCGCCCGGGTCTACGACTCCAGCTCGGCCACCTCGACCGCCACGCCCGGCGTCATCTACTACGCCAT
>JBCCWB010000122.1:0-12489 GCA_039194345.1 Planctomycetota bacterium | reverse complement strand
CGCTTTAATCCGGTGACCGCGACCGAGCCGTTCTCCCGCGACGAGCTGGCCGCGAACACCCACCGCATGCGCATCTTCGATGCGCTTAACGACGACCGGAACCTGATCACCGCGATCATGGCGACCAAGACGTTCAACGGCCACGCCGAGGCCGCGATGTCGTATACCGTCAGACCGGTGCACGACAACGAGCACTTCCTGAACTTCGCCCGCAAGACCATCGCCGCCGGGGCCGATTCGCTGGCGATCAAGGACATGGCCGGGCTGCTGCACCCCGCCGACGCCTGGCCGTTGATCGAAGCGCTCAAGGGCGAGTTCCCCGGCGTCGAGCTGTCGTTCCACAGCCACTGCACCAACGGCCTGGCCACCGCGACCTACATCGTCGGCATGATGGCCGGGGTTGACCACCTCGACACCTGCTACGGCCCGATGGCCCATGGCACTGCCCAGCCCCCGGCCGAACTCATCAAGTATTTCGCCGACGAATTGGGCATCGAGACCAATGTCGACTTCTCCACCGCCCCCGAGATCGACGCCAAGCTGCGTGAGATCCGCGAAGAGCTGCGCGAGGTGGACAAAGACCCCGAGCACGCGGGCAGGCCTTGGCCCGCCGAGCCGACCGCCGAGGCGCGGGAGAAGGTCAAGCAGGCGATTGCCTTGCTTAAGAAGCGTGACAAAGCCTCATGCGACCAGGCCATCGACCTCATCGAGCAGGGCATCATGGAGCCGCAGGGCTACCCCGCGATCGACAAGTCGCAGCTCGAAGGCCAGATCCCCGGCGGGATGATCTCCAACCTGCACAACCAGCTCAAAGAGCAGGGCCAACTCGACCAGCTCCCCGCCATCCTCGAAGAGGTGCCGCGCGTGCGCAAGGCCGCGGGGTATCTGCCGCTGGTTACACCGACCAGCCAGATCGTCGGGACGCAGGCGGCGTTCAACGTCATCCAGGGCAAGCCGTACCGCATCGTGAGCCAGCAGTTCCGCGACGTCATGATGGGCCACTACGGCAAGCTGCCCGGCCCGGTCGACCCGCAGGTGCTCGCCGCGGTGTCCGACGGTAAGCCGCCGTTCCACGGCCGGCCCGCCGACCGGGTTCCCGATACCGACATCGCCAAGCTCTACCGCGACTGTGGTGAGCTGATCAAATCCCACCGCGATGTCCTGCTGCTGCTGCTGTTCCCGATCCCCGCCAAGACGTTTCTCGAGCAACGCGCCAAGTCGCAAGCGGGTGATTTGGGCGAGTAAACCGTTGCATTTTCAACAGGCCTACCTGGTTCACGCCAAACAAGTTATTTTGGGGCCGTCCCACCCGAATAGGAGAATTCTCATGCAGCGTCTTGCGGTTCTTGTTTGTGGTTTGATGCTGGTTGGTGCGTCACTGATGTCCGGTTGTGGCACGATTGCCAAGGCAACCGAGAAGTACGGCGACACGGAAACAACCGTGCCCTACACCGTCGAGCAGGTCGGCCCGATTGCCGAGGCCATCGTCGAAGGCTACGGACTCAAGGATGTGGATGCGGTCATTACCAAAGTTGATGCGAAGATCACCGCCGCCAATGCCGAGGGCAAAGCCATCGAGGTGACGATCACGCCCGCCGGCCGACGCACCGCCAAGATCGCGGTCAGCAACGGCGCGGGCAAGGATGTGGCCGAGCAGATCCTCGCCGAGATCGAAGCCCAGCTGGATTCTGGTGAACCCGTTGCCGCGGAGTTCATTACAGAAGAATCGGTTGAAGAGGTCGTGATCGAAGCCGATGCCGTTGAAGAGGCTGAAGTGGTTGTTGACGAAGCGGTCGAGTCGGGCGGTGGCTCAGGCGGAGACCAGTTGCCCTAACTCGGTCAATAGCGCCAACTCAATCCGAGGTAGAACATCGGCCCGTCGTGCCCGACGTTGGGCTGTAGGGCGTTGCCGTTGGACATGTGGAGCCAACCGGCCCCGGCGAGCAGGTCCATGCGTTCTTCTAAGTAGTAGCGGATGCCGACGCCGGCTCGGAGTCGGCCGTTGGCGTGGGTGCCCGACCGGGGCATGCTTTCGGGCCCGACGTATTGGAGACCTGCGCCCCATTCCAGGAACGCTTCCCAGCCGTCGTATTCCCAGGGCGTCCAACGCATCTGTAAGTCAAATGATGTGATCAGCGGGCGGTCCTGGTCGGTGTTTTGCGCGACCCCGAAGCCGAGCTGCGGCACCACCTCGACGCGGTAGATCGGATCGAACTCGTACGAGGCCCCAATGTGAGCTTGCACGGCACCGCCTTCGTCGCCGTACGCGAACGAGACGAAAGACTCGGGCCGCCAGCGGATTTCTGGCTGTTCTTCGTCGGCGAGAACCGAGCTGGTTTCTTCCGAATCCAGATCGGCCGACGGAATAGGGGCGATGGTTGGTGACGCGTCCCCCGTCGCAGAGGCGTAAAGCAGTGGCAGCGGTTCTTGCCACAGATCGGGCCACATCGCGGCCGGCGAATCTTCAGCCTTGGCTGTGCCGGTGGTGATCAGCGCGAAGCCCAATAGCGAGAGCGATCCAGAGCACTTCATCGTAGAACTCCGTGGGGACATCATCTTGCTAACACTCAACAATGCTATGCGGCGTGGCGGTGATTGTTGGGAAAATCGCGGCGACCCGCCAGTGAATTTGATACGCTTCGCCTCTATGAAAGATCGCGCTGATATCGCCAAATCCACCGCTGCGGGCCTGCGGGCCTTCGCCGCTCAGCCCCATCCCTCGCCTGCTCTGATCGGCTTCGACGGCTTCGTCGATTCGATCATCTCGGTGGTCGACAAACGCCACAGCGTTGAGAGCTTCGACCCCATCCCGACCATCGCCGACTTTGGCGCCCGGGTCTCGGCCAAGGCGGGCCAATCCAGCAACTACGAGTTGGTGGTCAACCTCGAAAAGCTCGGCGGTAACGGCCCGATCATGGCCAATGCCTTGGCCTCCGCCGGGGTTGCCATCAGCTACGTCGGCTGTCTGGGCTACCCCTCGATCCACCCGGTGTTCGAGGAGTTCTCCGGGGTTGCGGAAGTCTTTAGCGTTGCCGAGCCGGGCTTCACCGATGCCTTGGAGTTCGATGACGGCAAGCTGATGCTGGGCAAGTACGAAAGCATCAGCAGTCTCGATTGGCCCACGGTCGAGGCAGGCGTTGGCGCGGACATGTTTGCCCAGTTGGTCCACCGCAGTAAACTCATCGGCTTGGCCAACTGGACCATGCTGAACAAGGTCGAAACCATCTGGTCGCACATCGGCGACCTGCTCGCCGCCGAGGAATCCGCTGAACGCAAAAAGATCTTCGTCGACTTGGCCGACCCCGCGAAGCGGACGCCTGCCGACATCCGCGGGGCATTGGACCTGCTCTCCAAGCTGCAGGGGGCCGCGGACGTCACGCTGGGCCTGAACCTCAGTGAATCGGTCCAGGCCTTGGAAGTCTTAGGTTTGGACGTGCCGGGCGACCCCGAAGAAGTGATTGAGTCCATCGCTGCCGCGATCCGCGAAGCGATGGGGATTTTCTGCTGCGTCGTTCACCCCCGGAAGGGTGCCGCAGCCGCGATGCTCGACGCCGAGGGCAACGCCCAGACCGCCTCGTTCCTCGGCCCGTTCGTCGCCAAGCCCAAACTCTCGACCGGCGCGGGCGACAACTTCAACGGCGGCTTCTGCCTGGGCCTGCTCGCGGGTCTCCCGATCGAAGAATGCCTCTGCACCGGCGTGGGCACCAGCGGCTACTACGTCCGCAACGCCCACAGCCCGAGTCTCGACCAGCTCGCCGAGTTCTGCGATCACCTGCCGCCGGCGGAGTGATTCCGCTCCGCGGCCTTCGGTTGGCGGTACGGGTCTGTAGGGTGGGCATTGCTCACCGGCGTTTCGTCAGCTTTTCCACGGTTTTCTGACACGGCCTGACTTGGGCTTGGGCCGGTTAAACTGTCTCGTTGGAGATTCCTATGAGCACGGCCAGCAGCTTTGGATTCGGAGACCGGGATCGTAAACGCAAGGGCGTGATCGAGATCGGTCCGCTGTTCGACAAGCAGCCGCCTCACGCGCTCGAGGCCGAGATGGCGCTGCTCGGCGCGATGATCCTCGATTGGCAGGTCGTCGGGGATGTGCTGCAGGTGCTCAAGGGGGCGGACGATTTCTACAAGCCCGCCCATGCGGCGATCTTCGAGTCGGTAGTCGAGTTGTACGACCAGTCCCAATCGGTGGACATGGTCCAGCTCAACCAGAAGCTGGCCGATAAGCAGATGCTCGAAGAGGTCGGCGGGCTTGAAGCACTGCTGTCACTCGTCGATGCGGTGCCCGATTCCTCGGGTGCGACACGCTACGCCCAGATCGTGCGGGACAAAGCCATCCTGCGTCGGCTGATCGAGACGACCGGGCAGGTGCTGCACGAGTGCTACCACAGCGACGAGCCGGTGTACGACCTGCTCGACCGGGCGGAGACGCAGATTTTCGAGATCGCCGAGAAGAAGGGGGACGATGAGCCCGCGGCGATCGACGTGCTGCTCAAGGAAACCTTCGAGAAGCTCGAACGCGAAGACGGCCGGGCGGTGACGGGCTTCGAGACCGGCTTCTTCGAGCTCGATGAGATGACCAACGGGCTGCAATCCGGCGAGATGGTGATTATCGCGGCGCGCCCCTCCATGGGTAAGACCGCGTTTGCGGTGAATATTGCCGAGCACATGGCGGCGATCAACAAGGTGCCGGTGGCGATCTTCAGCTTGGAAATGTCCAAGCAGCAGCTCGCCCAGCGGATGCTCTGCTCGCGGTCGGGCGTGGACTCGAATAAGGTCCGTCGCAACATGCTCAGCCGAGACGACTTCGGCAAGCTGACGCTGACCGTCGGCGAGCTCTCCGAAGCCCCGATCTACATCGACGACACCGCGGGCCTGACGCTCAGGGGGCTGCGGGCCAAGGCGAGGCGGATGAAACAACGCCACGACATCCAGGCGGTCTTCATCGACTACCTCCAGCTCATGTCGGCCCCGAGTGCGGGACGCGACGGCCGGCAGAACGAAGTCTCGGCGATCAGCCGGGGCGTGAAGGCGTTGGCGCGTGAACTCGAGGTGCCGGTGGTGTGCTTGAGCCAGCTCAACCGTGCGGCTGAGCAGCGTGAAGGCCACCGCCCGCGCATGAGCGACCTGCGGGAGTCTGGCTCGATCGAACAGGACGCGGACGTCATCATGATGCTCCACCGTGAGGACTACTACCACCGCGGGGATGAGGAGTACGAAGACAACAACATCGCCGAGGTCATCGTTAACAAACAGCGTAACGGCCCGACCGGCACCGTGAAGCTCAACTTCCACGGCCCGACCACCCGCTTCCTCAACCTCGCCACCGGCAGCCAGATGGGTGCGGCGGGTTATTGATTCGCGGCTTTCAGCAGCGACCGGCGCTTCTTGCTGGCTACACGCTTTCGACGTTTGCGAGATCGTGATGGCAGCTTGTTCATGAGGCTGTGCCCCCATGCGGATAGCCGTTGTGTTTTACTTTCGGGTGGCTGCATACCACATTCAATCTATCCGATAGACTCAGCACCATGAAATATGAATCTGAGCTCGAAATCGCTGTTTCTGCTGTCCGTGCCGCCTCGAAGGTCTGCCAGCAGGTCCAGGCCAATCTGGTGACCGCGACAACGCTGGAGAAGAAGGACAAATCGCCTGTCACCGTGGCCGACTTCGCGTCGCAAGCGGTGGTGTGCGGGGCGTTGAAGGCGGCCTTTCCCGGTGTGCCGGTGGTGGGCGAGGAAGACTCGAAGGAACTGCGGGAAGACGAAGCCGCCCAGCTGCGGGCTAAGGTGGCCGAGCACGCGGGTATGAGCGAAGCCGACGCCTTGGATGCGATCGACCACGGCGGGTTCGACCCCGCCAGCGACCCCGAGGTCACCACTTATTGGACGCTCGACCCGATCGATGGCACCAAGGGCTTCCTCCGTGGCGAGCAGTACGCGGTGGCCCTTGGGCTCATTGAAAACGGCCAAGTGGTCCTGGGCGTGCTCGGCTGCCCGAATCTCGACGGCGGCCTGCTCATGACCGCGGTGCGCGGCGAGGGCGCGAAGAAACTCTCCATCGACGGCCAGGGCACCGACGGCGAAACCGTTGGCGTCAGCGGCATCACGGATGTCTCGCAAGCCAATTTCTGCGAGTCGGTCGAGTCCGGCCACAGCGACCAGGATGCCTCGGTGAAGATCGCATCGGAGCTCGGCATCACCGCCGAGCCGTATCGGATCGATAGCCAGTGCAAGTACGCTGCGGTCGCTCGGGGCAACGCCGCGATCTACCTCCGCCTGCCCACCCGTCCGGGCTACCGCGAAAAAATCTGGGACCACGCGGCGGGCATGATTGTGGTCGAAGAAGCGGGCGGCACGGTGACGGACGTTCTGGGCAAGCCGCTGGACTTTTCGCTGGGCCGAACCCTAGAGAACAACCGCGGGATCATCGCGACCAATGGCAAGTTCCACGAGCGCGTGGTCGAAGTCGTCTCGGGTGCGATCACCGTGGTGGACTGAGTTTGGAACCGCAGATGGACGCTGATTAACGCAGATGTAAATTGCTCATCTGCGTACACCCGCCTTCATCTGCGGTTTCGATTGGTTGGATAGATTGATTAGCCGGTCACATCGATCGACAGGCCCTTGCTGGGGTCGATCGGTTGGGCGGCGATCTGTGATGCGGCGTCGAGCAGTGACAGGGCGGCAGCGCCTTGCTGCTTCTGGTGGTCTAGTGATTTCTTGGCGACCGCTATGCTCACCTCAGCGGCAATGCTGGATTGGGTCAGGACGCTGGCGTCGGCGGCGGAGAAGCTGCTCATGCCAATGCTATCGGTGTTCCCTTGATCAGGGATTGAGTTCAGTTCCTCGTTATCGGAAGTGTAGGGCGGCTTAGGCCTCGACCGGAGCGGCCGGCGTATCGGGGACGAGTTGGCGGTAGACCGTGGCGATGTCCAGGTCGTGGCGTTCGCGTTGGAGGAAGAGGCTGACCTTGCGGTAGCCCGCGGCCTGGATCAGCCGGAGGGCTTGGCGGAAGTTCGAGCCGACGCGCTTGGGCGAGTGGGCGTCTGAGCCCAGCGTGATCGGGATGCGGCGGCGGGCCATCTCGTAGAGGATGCGCGAGCCGGGGCAGGCTTCGTTTAGCGGGCGACGCCAGCCGGAGGTGTTGAACTCCATGGCGACTCCGGTCGCGGCGATGCGGTCCAGGCTCTTGCAGACGTCGCCGAGGATCTTACTCACGCTCCAGTGGCGGGGCATGAGCATCTTGATCAGGTCGGGGTGGGCCAGCGAGTCGAACAATCCGGTCTCGGCCGAGTCGGCGAGATGCTGGAAGTACAGCTGCTGAAACTTGAACGTGTCTTTCTCGTAGTACTTCGCTTGGTATTCGGGCACCTGGGGGTGAACCGAGCCGAGCACGAAATCGAAGTCGTGAGACGAAAGTTGCTTTTCGAGGTACGACTCGTAGCCCGGCACATAATCGGCTTCGAGTCCAAGCCGAACATCGACGCGGCCCTCCATCACGTGGCGGGCGCGGTCGACGTACATGACATATTCATCGAGCTGCGATTCATCCATGCGCATCTCGGCGGCGTAGCCGTCGGGCATGGGGTTGTGGCAGGTCACAATGACACCGGATAGGCCACGCTTCAGGGCGACCTGGGCGTACTGCTCTATGCCGCCCTTGGCGTGTTTGCACAGCGCGGTGTGCATGTGCGACTCGTACAGGCCGAGGCCTTCGGTCTTGTTGCGGCGGGGCTTATCGGGTGATTCGCTCGGGGGCGGATCACCCGCTTCGCTGAAGGTCAGCGACAGCCCGGGACCAGCCGAGACATCGGTCGTGGCGACATCGGGCTGCGAGGCGGGGGGTACGGGATGAGTGGGGGAGTCGCCCCTGGCGTTGGGCGTGGCGTCCCAGAAGGTCAGCGAACGCGGCGCCTCGGCGGAGGCGTCAGTCGTCTGTTTCTTCGGCGTCGGGGTCGGATTGTGATCCGGTGGGGGGAACATCCCCACTGTCATCGGCATCGTCGGGGGGCGACTGACCTTTGGCGGCGTAAGTTGCGCGGATTTTTGCGCGTTTCTCGGCACGTAGCCGGCTCGCCTCGTCCGGCCACTCGTATTCGATCTCGCCGGTCTCGGGGTTTCGCCAATCGGTGCTTGCCTGATCGTCACGATCGTCAAGGTCGTTGCGATCCGATTCGGGGCGGAGCTGCAGCTTGATGTCGCCGCCGAGCTCCGGCTGGAGGACCTGGACCCGGCGTTGGCGGACCAGTTCGAGGGTCGCCAGGAACAGGCCGATCATCTCGCTGCGTGACTTACGGCCGACGAAGATTTCGCGGAGGGTCATACCGTCGGCCCCGCCGTCACGTTCGAGGCGGTCGGCGATGTCGTCGGCGTGGAGCGAGATCGGGGTGTCGTCGTAGGTGACTTCGTGGTCACCGGTGAAGCCGATGGCGTCGAGCATGCGGCCAAACGCGGCGCACAGGTCCATCACGTTCACGTCTTCGAGGTCCAGGTCGACCGGCTTGGCCGAGTCCTCGGCTTCGTCTTCCGGGCTGGCGGCCGGGGGCTTGGGCGTCTTGGCCACCGCGGGGAAACGCACATCCCATTCGCTGCGGCGTTGGTCGAGCGCCATCGAGGCGTCCTTGTATCGCTTGTAGGCCAGCAGCTGCTGAACCAGCTCGAAGCGGGGGTCGACGTTGGCTTCTTCGGTGGGGTCTTCGCCGTCTTCTTCCTCGGCCTGGACCTGGGGCATGAGCAGGGCGCTCTTGATCTCGACAAGCGTCGCGGCCATGACGAGGAACTCGCCCGCCCGATCGACGTCCATCGCGCCGGGTACGGCCTGGATCACGCGGAGGTGTTCGAGGTACTGCTCGGTGAGCTGGGCGATCGGGATGTCCTGGAGATCGATTTCGTGGCGTTTGACGAGGTAGAGCAAGAGGTCCAACGGCCCCGCGTACGCGTCGAGCTGGACGCGGTAGTCGGAGGAGGTCGAGTTTTGGGTTTCGGGTTTCGGGGCTTGCGAAACGCCGGGTTCAGGCTCGGTCATATCTTGCTCGTTCACGGAAATAGGCCCATTCATGTTAACCTAATCGCTCGATGGCTCCGCAATCTGACCTGCCCAACCCGAATTCCGTCGATACCGACTACGCTGCCTTCGCCCGTGAGGTGCTAGATGCGGAGGCCGACGCGATCCGCCGGATCGAGATCGGCCCCAGCTTCAAAGCCGCGGTACAGCTGGTGCTCGATGCGACGTCGACGGGCTCGGCGGAAACTCCGGGCGGCGGCAGCCTGGTCGTCTCGGGGCTGGGCAAGTCCGGGCTCATCGGCCAAAAGCTCTCGGCTACGTTTTCTAGCACTGGTACGCCGTCGCACTTCCTGCATCCCGTCGAGGCGATGCACGGCGACCTCGGCCGCATCCGCCGCGGCGACGCGGTCCTGCTGCTGTCTTTCGGGGGCAACACCGAAGAACTTGTCACCCTTGCCGAGCTGCTCAAGCAGGACGGCGTGCCCATGATCGCGCTCACGAAAAACGATGGCCCGGGCAACGGCCTGGCGCGTCAGGCCACGGTCACGCTGCCCGTCGGCGACATCACCGAGGCCTGCCCCCACGAGCTCGCCCCGACCAGCAGTACCACCGCGATGCTGGCGTTGGGCGACGCGTTGGCCTTGGCGGTGAGTCGGGCCCGGCGGTTCACCGCAGACGACTTCCAGAAATTCCACCCCGGCGGCGGGCTTGGCCGACAGCTCACACCAGTGGTCGAGGCCATGCGATTTACCGCGGGGCAAAACCTATCGCTGATCGCCTTGGGTACGGTGGTTCAGGACGCCTACGCCTCGGCCGAGCAACACGCCAAAGACTCGGGGCTGCGTCGCCCGGGTGCGCTCCTGATCGTGCACCCAGACGGCACCCTTGCGGGTATCGTGACCGACGGCGACCTCCGCACCGCTCTGATCCGCAGCGGCCCGCAGGTCTGGTCCGAGCCGATCGACCAGATCATGACGTCTAGCCCCACAATGCTGCCCGACACCGCGCTCGTCCGTGATGCCGTTCACATCGTTCGTGAAAAACGCTTTGACGAAATCCCCGTTGTGGCGGCCGACGGCAAGCCGGTTGGCCTGATCGATGTGCAAGACCTCGCGGCACTGAAAGTGATTGAGGGCTGAGTATGGCTGACCCGACTTCGATTCGATTGATGGTGTTTGATGTCGATGGTGTGCTCACCGACGGTGCGATCACGTATCACCGAGAGGGCGGCGAATCGAAAAACTTCCACACCAAGGACGGCCTGGGCCTTCGTGCTGCGATGCAATCGGGGATCAAGGTCGCAATCATCACCGCCCGCCAGAGCGATATAGTGGCTCGCCGGATGAGCGAGCTGGGGATTCAAGACGTGGTGCAGGGGTGTAAGGATAAGGCGAAAGAGGTGTCTCGCTTGGCCGATGCGGTTGGCGTGCCTTTGGAAAATACTGCCTACCTGGGGGACGACTTGGTCGATCTCCCCGCAATGCAGAAGGTGGGCTACCCCATGGCGGTGGCCGACGCCGCGTCGGAGCTCTGCGAGATGGCGAGCTTTGTCACCCAACTACCCGGAGGGCGTGGGGCGGCTCGTGAAGCGGTCGAACACATCCTCACAGCGCAAGGCAAATGGGACGCTATCGTCGCGGGCTATCGCGGCTGAGCGTTTCCGATTCGATTTGTAGTTGGGTTATCGATTGCCCAGGCCGCCGCGGTATTTCTTGACCTTGTCGATCAGGAGCATCGCCAGGAGGTAGGCGTCACGCTTGAGCGGGATATTGGGCACGATGATGTGTTGGTTATCGTCCTTGGTAAGGACGATGAGCTCGTAGAACTTTTTGGAATCGCCCTCGCCGGGCTTGTTGACCTTGAACCGGCGGATGTTGTTGAGCGGGACGGCAACACCCAAACCAGGAACCGGCGGCCAGGGCCGGGCGATAAGGCCGATCTTGTTGATGCCCATGCGGGTGTGGGCGAAGGACGCGTAAATCGAAGCGACCAGCAAGGCGAGCGTGCCGATGGCGATGGCGATCTGGACGACGCCGAATTCGGTGATCGGCGGGACCAGCCCCATGGCCCAAACCGCGATGATGCCCCCGATGACGCCTGCCAGAGCGACCCAGAACTTGCGACGCCCCGGGGTGATGTGGGAGACGATCAGGATCTCGGGGCTGTCCTTGATGGACACCCAAGTCGCCATGCGTTTGTGTTCGATCAGGTGCTGGTCGAGGGTCCAGCCGTCACCCTGGCCCTTGGGCCGGCGGGATTCCTTCTCGAATTCCTGGGTGAGTTCGTAGGAGCTGATTTTGCTCATAGGCCAAAGATTAACGCAGCCTCGGCGGTTTTCCAGCCGAATGAGGTACTTGGGGCGAATTTCAGGGGTGGCCCCAGAAACGGCAGAGCCGTACACATAGATTACTGCATCGCCAAACGGAGTTCTTCGAGTTCCCCCACAGCTTTGGCGTTGCCATCGGTCTGAGCCCTTTGCAGGCCGGCATCCAGCACGGTGAGGCCAGCCTCGTCTTCGCCGATTTCACTGAGCATCTTGGCCTTCTGGTAATAGCCGTAGTGATACCCCGGGTCTAGGGATAGGGTTTTATCCAGCCATTCGATAGCAGTCTCTGGATCGCCAGCTTTAGCGTGTTCTAAAGCGATCATGTAAGGCACATCCGCGTCATCGGGATCGACGGCTAGTAGCTTCATCAATTGGGGCAGACGATCACTCATGTGGCGGATCATACCCAAACCCGCACGAAAGCAGGGTTTCGCTTAGAAAATTGGTTTGTGGTGTAACAATTATGGGGTAGCTGCGACTAGTAAGTGTCAGGTCTGCGAAAGCGCTGGCGATACACTGATGACGTACCAAATCCATGTTTCCCCTTCTTCGGAGACCCTATGCATCGTTTAAATCCTTCCGTTCTTTTAGCTGTCTTGATGATTTTGCTGGTTTCGCCAGCAGCAAGTGCCGCCGACAGCATCGAGCTCACCATGAAGTTACAGCCCGGCGAGAGCCAGACCTTGGTGCTGGATATCGATCAAACCATCGATCAACGGGTCCAAGGCAACTCCATGAAGATGGACCAGCTCATCGGCATGACCATGACCTACACCGCCACCGATCGCCCGTCAGATAACGGCGGGGTTTGGATCGACATGACCTATGACCGTGTCCGTTTCAAGATGAGCGGCATCATGGCCATCGACTTCGATTCTGATGCCCCGGGCGATGTCAATAACCCGTTGGCCAAGGCCTTCGGTGCGATGGTTGGCCAGAAGCTCTCGATGGAATTCCTGCCAGATGGCGATGTGCCCAACATCGAAGGCATCGCTGAACTTCAGGAGAACATGCTTAATTCGATGGGGCTTCCCGAGGGGCAGCAAAAAAGCATGATGGGTGAGATGCTCAAGATGCAGTACAACGAAGACACGATCAAGCAGATGGTCGGGAGCATGGGGGGGATGTACCCCGGCAAAGCGGTGAGCCTTGGCGACAAGTGG
>JBCCWB010000121.1:0-12709 GCA_039194345.1 Planctomycetota bacterium | reverse complement strand
AGGGATACCCCTGCCCAACATCAGCGTGTCGGGGGCAAGGGGCTTGACATCACGCAACCCCATTCGGAGTAAATGCTTATCGAAAACAATCCTCTCTGACACCTGACAAAACAGACATCACTTAGCTGATTTACGGCTGGTGATCGTGATATCTCGCAGGATTTACCCTGCCGAGTCAGAGACCGTTGTATGTATTTAAGGGAACACATCGGTCATGGTCATAAGAAATCGAAAAAGCATGGAAACCTCTCATTCATCCAAACAACGTTGTTGGCTCATACACCACAAAACGGAGTTGTTTTGATCTTTTAACGCTTGCGTCGAACGATCAATAGCCCACCCAGGCCGATCAACGCCAGACTACCTGGCTCGGGGATCAACGTGGCGGAGAAAGTCAGCGAGGGCGTGCCGGCGCCGAATATGAAATCACCCCCGTCGGTCTCAAAGATGGGGAAGTCGTTGGAGACGCCGCTGGAGGTGACCGGGCTCAGGGAGGTGCTCAGGCCGTAGGTGTCGAAGGTAGGATCGCTCACGAACACGCCGCTGAAGAAGTTTTCGTCGGTGAAGCCGATTGATCCGTTGCCGTTGTTGACGCTCACGAAGGTGGTGCTGGTCACGTCGAGGGTAGTCCCGCCGTTGAGGCCCGGCAGCGAGATGGTGACCGAGTCGATGGGCAGGTCGAAACCCGAACCGTCCGGCCCGGCGTCGAAGGAGACCAGGTTGTCGGTGTCACCGATCGCCGTGACCACGAATGACTGGTTGGTGAAGGCGACATTGTCGAGCCTGCCGTCGATGGTGCCCTCGAAGACGGTCGTGATCTGAACCCCCAACGCGGGCATGGCGATAATGGCGGCGATCATAAAACTTGTAATTAAGCGGATCATGTAAAATTTCTCTCAAAGGTATTTGGGGGGAGTTATGTCGTTTTAGTTAGCGGGTGGCTATACAAACCGGCAGCGGTGACATCAGTTCGATTGCAAAAAGCGTTGACGACCGGATCGCCGGGCTAAGCAGACCGCACCAAAGCCCAGCAAGGCCACCAGCGAGCCGGGCTCGGGGACGACGGTCGCGGTGAAGGCGAGGTCGTCGGGGCCAAGGATGTCGTTGTAGTCGATGAGGAAGTCGACACCGCCGAAGTTGATGATCTCGTCGTCGCCGACGTTATCGAAGGCCTGCGTCGTGACGGCCCCGCTGAGGTTGTTGCCCAGCGTGAGGTAGTCGACGAGGACGAACACGTCTCCGAGCTCGAACGTGACGGTGTCGTCGAGGTCGAGCACCAGCTCACGGCTGCCGCTGCGGAAGGAGAAGTCGATGACGTCGATCAGGCCGTTGAGTTCGTCGCCGTTGATATCTTTCGAAAGCTCGAACGTCACCGTTGCGTCGCCGGGGGTGATGTTGGGGTTGGTGTCGGTGTTGGTGACGACGAAACGGCTCGCGGTGATGAGGGCACCGGTGCCGACGGTCAGCGGACCGGTGTTGTTGTAGCCGATGAATAGGCCGTCGCCGATGTCGAGGGTGCCGTCGAGGACGTTGAGTTCGCCGGTGGAGTCGTCGCCGAGCGCGACGAAGATGTCGTCGGCCACGTTCACGGACGCGCCGCCGGTGATGTTCAATGTGCCGTTGCCGCCGCTGCCGAGCATGAGGTCGCCTGCGCCGTTGCCGGTGGAGTCGCCGGTGACGGCTTGGACGAAGTTGAGCGTCGTGCCAACCCCATCGACGTTGATCACGCCGGTGGCGCCGTTGCCGACGCTGTCGTTGCCGACGTCTGTTCGGCCGAGGGTCACGGTGGCCCCGGTGTTGATGTTGAGCTCGCCTTGGGCGGTGTCGAACTGGGTGCCGACGAAGGTGCGGAAGGGGGCGGTGCCGTCGTCGAGAAATTCGAGGGTTGCGCCGCTGGTGACGTTGACCACACCCTTGGTGTTTCCGCTACTGCCGATGAAGAAGCGGTTGTCGGGCGTCGGCGGAACGATCTCGAAAGTGGCGTTGTCCGCGATGTTGAGCGTGGCGGCGGTGGGTCCGTTGATGAAGATCGAATCGCCGGCTTGGAAGACGGTGCCGGTACCGGTGACGGTGGCGGTGTTGTCGCCGCGGATGCTGAAGTCGTCAACAACCGAAACCGTGGCTCCGTTTGACGCGGTGAACTGGGCCGTGCCCTCGACGCCGACCCGGAGGAAGAGGGTCTCGAGGCTGGAGCCCGCGCCGTCGACCAGGACCGAGCCGTCGCCGGTTAATTGATTGCCGATGATCACGCTCTGGTCGTTGGTGGTCGTGCCGGTGGAGAAGCTGCTGCCTCCATCGATCGTCAGGCTGCCGACGGCAGCGTCGCCGACGGTGACGCCCTGCCCACTCATCGGGGGCGAGGGGTCCACGTCGCCGGTGGGAGCGACGGCCGCGAAGGTGGGCAGGGTGCAAAGCGAGCAGGCTAATGCGGAAGTCGTGACGGTCAGAAAGGTGTTCTTACTCATGGGTTGTCTCTTTTCGGATTACTAATGAAAGCAGGCGTAGGTCTTGACCGTCGATGGTTGTTGGAACGACGGCGTATGGTTTATGCGATGGCTTTGAACTCCCCACACCACATAGATCAAGAGTTCAATAGCGAGTCAGTTCGTGCGAGCCTTCCGGCGGCGCGAAAACATTCCAGCCGACATCACGCCGAGGGCCATCAGGCCAGCGCTGCCTGGCTCTGGCACGGCGACAACCTCAAGTTGGAAACCGCCTAAAGCCTGAGCTTGTGCATCCGTCGAACTAAAACTTCCTGTTTTCAGAACCGAAAAGCTGAGACCGCGGATCAAAACAGGGACATAGTCAACCATCTCCACAAAGTTGAGCTGTGTGGTTCCATTGGTTAACCCCGAAGTTTGCCCGATGAAGCGGATGACGAAATCATCCGCGTCGTTGGGGTTCTGATCGTCATTGTCGAGTGCAATGGCCTGAATGCCAACGGTGTACCCATCTGCGCTGGACCCGACGAGGCCGTGGGACGCAGGCTGAAAAATGGTTGGGTTGTTATTATTTCCCAGCGCGAGGCCGTCAACATAATCACCGACGTTATCAAAGAAAATATAGTCAAGGTGGGTTGCATTGAAGCCGCTGTAGTCAAACCCATCCGGGTTCGTCACGTCGAGGCTAAAGTAGACCGAGTCATTTTCGCCCTCTTGGAGGGTGGCGATCACCGCGCCTTGTGCAGATGTCGCCAATCCTAGGGAAAGAAGCGCAATCGCCAACAGGTTTCTCATATGTGGGTTTCCTTGCTCGTTTAGTAATACTTAAGGCGTCAAACCACAGGCCAAACCGGGCAGGGGTTACCTGATGGCCGACAGCTAAAGAGCTCTTGCCTAATGCAAGCCCCTCCATGACCTAGCTCGTCTTTGACTGCGGAAAGCGGACACAACACTTTGCCGGGGCTTTCCCTACCCCTGCAATAAATCCGATTTGACCGCGATCGTGACAGAGAGGCGAGGCCCTAGTAAGGGCCGGCGATGCCCCCCACCGAAGCCGACGAGGGCATCGGCGACATCGCCGGCACTGAGATTAGGCCACAGGTCTGGTCGGCCGATGCCGCCGAAAAAGAACCTGACTGGCCTTGTTGAACTTGAAGGGGCCTCTCGTTTCACCTTCATTCATAGCTCGACGCGAGCCGGCTAAACTGGACAGATTTCGGAAATGATGGGAAAACACCGCATTGACGCGATCCTAAGCGGGCTTGCCTAGGGTTTATCTGCATTTTTTTGACTGCTCAGCAGTATCCCCGCTGCAGCGTCCCAGACCCGGAGGCTGCCATCGCGGCCGACGGATGCCAACCTCCGGCCTTCAGCGTCCCAAGCCAAGGCCGTGACTTCGTTGCGGTGGCCCCGGAGGGTAAGCACGTTCTGGCCTAGCTCCCAGTCCAAGAGGATGATATTGCCGTCTTGGCCCGCGCTGGCTAGGCGGCGACCGTCGGGGTGCCAGGCCAGAGCGGATACTGGCCCATTATGAGCCTTGAAGGCCGAGGGTTCAGGTTGCTCGGCTTGTTTTTCAACCGACCAAACTGAGACCCGGCCGCTGCTGCTGCCGGTTACAAAACGGCGGCCGTCAGGGTGCCAGGCGTGCACCCGCTCTTCTTGGCCACGGCCCTCGAAATCCGCATCAAGACTCCACTCTTTGCCGTCGCCAGACCACAGGCGGATCCACCCGGGTTTGCCCGTGGCCAACACGTGAGCCCCGTCGGGGCTCAAGGAGACCTGCTCGTACTTCATCTCGCGGTCGCCCGGTTCGAGAGAGGTCTTCTTGGGTTGGCGGCCAGGCCTAAGTTCAAAAGCGAGTACCTCACCCCGGTCGCCGGCCACCAACAAGGTCCGCCCATGCCGAGTCCAGGTCAAGCCGCGGGCCCGGGTTGAACCCAGAGGTATAACATTTTCCCGCTTATTATCTTGAGGATCGATGATGCGGACCCGGTCGCCGTCGGCAACCGCCAACTCCGGACCGCGGGGGCTCCAGGCATGCGGAAGTGCTTGCCGGCCTGACTCGTAAAGAGTCATCCGTTGGACCACTTTCCCTGTGACCGGGTTAAATACGGTGACTTCGCCGTTTTCATCAACACACCCGACCCCAGATCTGTCACCGCGCCAGTGCACCGAGATCAGCCCGGGCCCTTGCTCTGAAAATACCTGAGCCGCAGGCGGCAGCCCCACCCGCCGGATGAAGAGCCTGCCCTCGGCGTTGCCAACCAAAACCGAGTGGGCGTCGGCGCTCCACGCTAGGCCCGTGATCTGTCCGCCCAAGCGGGCGAACGTCGTCTCCTGGCTCAGCCCCAGATCGAGCTGCACGATTTCCTGGCGGCCCTCGGCCGCGTGAAGCAGCACTTGGCCGTCCGGGTCCCATGCTAGGTGTCGGATCGCCCCGCCGCCCTGCGGCGACGTATGTACCAGACGCCCTCCCCCGGGCACGACCCAGACGCGGACAAGGTTGTCGGCGCTGCCGGTAGCCAGCCACTTCCCGTCGGGCTGCCAAGCCAAAGCGGTGACGTCGGCGTAATGCCCCTGATAGACCTCGGGCGTATCGCCTAGCCGCTCGATATCCCAGACCCATACGTCAGAGCCCTGGCCGAAGGCAGCGAGGTGCCGGCCGGTCGGGCTCCAAGCGATCCGCTGCGGCAGCAGGTCCGGGTGGGGGAAGGCCGCCTCGCTCTCGACCGCGTCGGCGATCCGCCAAAGCGTAATCACCCCTGCCTCGTTGACGCTAGCCAGCCGCTGACCCGAGGGGCCCCACGACACCGAGCGATACCGTGCACCACTTGGTAGTTCCGCGAAGGGCCGCGCGGTCCGTGGATCCCACAGGACCACCTTTCCTGAGGCCCCAAGAGTCGCCACCGTGTTACCGTCGGGGCTCCAAGTCGAAAACATGTGCGGCTCGCCATCGCGGAGACTGCGAATGATGACGTGGTTGAGGGTTTGGTGGATCGTGGTGCCGCGTTCATTGCTAGAAAGAAACCGGTCGCCGGTGGGCGAGAAACTCAGCCGGTGGACGCGGCCTTCGTGGCCGAAGGTCAGGTCGTTTTCGTGCTTTTCGCCAAACAAGTAGTACCATTCCCAGCCCCGTAAATCGTCTTGCCCGGGGCCCGGTCGCCAGGCCCCGAGCATTGTCTGCGCCGCGATTGGGCTCTTCGCCCCGTGGTGGTCTATGACTTCGATCAGTCGCACGCCCGCGGCATAGGCGAGCCGCCGATTCGACGCCGACTGCTGATTGGCCGACTGCGCGGACTGCAAGGCACGTTCGCGGTCGTGTTCCGCGGCTCGCCGTGACGCCTCGGCATCCAGACGGGCTCGATCGGCCTCCCGCCGAAGTCGGACCTCACGCGAAGCCCAGAGCGGCCCGCCAGCACCCAGAGTAAGCAGCAGCAAGGCCGTAACCGATAGGAACGCCGCGTGGACAGGACGACGTCGGACCCACTTGGTCACCCGCTCGGCACTGCTCGGCGGCCGCGCCGCGATCGGGCGGTGCTCGAGCCAGGCGTCAAGGTCATCGGCGAGCGCTTTGGCAGATTCGTAGCGTGACGCGGGAGACTTCTCCAGACATTTCATCACGATGGTTTCGAGGTCGCGATCAATCCCGGTGGCTTGCGCCCGCAAACGGGGCGGCACGGATTCTCTGACCTGCTGCAGCGTGCTGAGTACCGAGCTCCCACGGATCGGCGGCTGACCCGAGAGCAACTCGTACAGGATCGCACCGAGGCTGTAGATATCTACTGCTGTGGTAGCCGAATCCAAGCCCTCACTAGTCTGCTCTGGGGCCATATACTGAGGCGTCCCCAGGATCTGGCCGGTCAAGGTCAAACCGCCCGAACGCTCAAGGCGGCAGGCCAACCCGAAGTCGCTGATTTGCGGCTCGCCGTGCTCGTCGAGAAGGATGTTGTCCGGCTTGATATCGCGATGGATGATGCCGTGCTGATGCGCCGCTTGGATCGTCCGCGTCACTTTGCACATCAGGCGTGCCGCGTCACGGGGCTCGGTTGAACCAGTCGCGATCTTCTGCCTAAGTGTCCCCCCAGTCATGAGGGCCATGCTGTAGTAGTCGTAGTGCCCTTGCCGACCGATCTCATAGACGGGGACGATGTGGGGATGCTTGAGCGCCGCGGCCGACTCCGCCTCGGCATGGAACCGGTTGCGCTCCTCAGCGGAAGCCAACGCTGAGCCGAGGATGACTTTTACCGCCACCTCACGGCTCAGGCTCCGCTGACGCGCCCGGAACACCACGCCCATCGACCCCCGCCCGATCTCTTCGAGTAGTTCGTAGTCTTCACCAATCGCGTCCCGGAGGCCGCTCAGGTCGGACAGAAAACGGCCTTCCTCGGCAAGCTCCAGAGTCAACGCTTCGCGTTCGCGTTTCAATTCTGCGTAGCGGTCCGGGTCGAGGAAGCCGTCGGTAGGTTCGGATGCTCCCAGCAAACCCTCCAAACGGTCACGCAGAACCTTGTCGTCACCGCACACCTGATCGAGGTACACGCGACGGGATGCCGGAGACTCGATATCGAGCGCTTCCAGAAAAAGCTCTTTTTCGCGTGGGCAGGAGGGGGATGTCGAACGACTCATAGAGGTGCTTCTCAGGAATAGCTCGATTTTGGAGGGCGGATCTAGCCAAACATTTTTTCTTCGAATACTGGGCAGAATACGAATAACACACGGATTTAGACGTTCAAGTATTCAGCCAACCACGCCCGCGCGTATGTCCATCGGCGTGTGACGGTCCGGACCGAGACCCCTGAGACCTCGGCGATCTGTTCCAACGTCATCCCCGCAAAGAATCTCTGCTTGACCAAATCTGCGCTCTGGGGGTCTGACTTGGCTAGCTCGTCGAGCGCCTCGCTGATCTCGACCAGCTTCTGGTCTTCCGCCGGCATCGCCAAATCTACGTGGTCTAAATCAAGGCGTTGTCGCCCCCCGCCACGCTTAACCCGTTCCTTAGAGCGGATACGATCGATCAGAATCCGCCGCATCGCTTCCGCCGCGGCGCTAAAGAATTGGTGCTGATTCGCCCACTTCGGCCCACTCCCCTCTTTCTGCAGCCGCAGGTAGACTTCGTGGACCAGCTCGGTGCCCGAGATCGTCTGCCCCGGCCGCTGCTGCTTGATCCGGTGCAAGGCGAGTTGACGCAGAGCACTGTAGACCTCGGGCATCAGTGTCTCGGTCGACCGATTGTTTTCCTTGGATTCCAAGTCACCTCTTCACACATGAACAGATTATTAGCGAATCTTAAAGCACATGTCGCTACAGACCAGTAAACCACTCCTTCAGGGCCAAGATCGGTCGTTACTGATCCGGCCTAGACCGTAGAGCGGCCTAGGCCATAATATCTGGTACTCGATAGATTCCGCTGGATCGTTCGCGATATGAAGCAGATTAATTTGATCCTCAAAGATTAGACCGTGGCAAAGCTAAACATAACCCCCACTCTCACAATGCCCTATATCGATTAAAGAGGTTTTGATTCCCATTTTATCCGAGCCCGTGGGTACTGATTCTGTAACATCGGCGATAGCATGCAAGCGCGCACAGGATCACCACGAAGGCCGTGTTGGGCTCTGGAATCACAATCAAAGAACCATTATTGAACTTTGCTTCGACAGTCGATGCATTCATATCGCCGAAAGTTGTATTGTTCTGTGGGTTTCCGGCGATGCCGGTCAAACTTAACTGCCAAACTCCTTCGGATAAGATACCGGTCGTATCAAAAAAGACTCGGATTTTTCCTTGAGCTAAGATTTCAGGGCCTTGTGGTGCGATGGTGATCGACCCCTGCTCGATGATACCGTTGCTAAAACTGGGTGAATATCCGTCGCTATTTCCAAAAAATAACAACCCAGTTTCGCTATCGAAATCGACGCCTGATAGTAAAGGACTACCTACCGCACCGCGGATTTCGGCCAAGAAGTTCATTACCGCAATCGTATCGCCGGTATCGGTACTGACGTTGATCTCGATTATTTGGTTAGGTGTGTCTGGCAATAGCTGATAATCACCGATGTCCACGGTAATCTCTGCCGCAGCATTTAACCCTAGCGTGGCGGATAAAAATACGATCGTAAATCGATAAAATTTCAAATATAACTCCTCAAGCTATTGTCTGTGCAGGTTGATCATCTGGAGCATTAACGGCACACTTTGGCCTACTCAAATTGGGGCAGCCCGACTAAATCACCGAAGGGGAGGGGTGATAAGCATCAGGTTTTCAAAAATATTGGTCTGTGAGTTGATTACCAATATGCGGTCCAATCCGTTTACCACCCCGTCTCGGTTAAAGTCGTAAGGGTTGGTTACAGGAACGACTGGATCAAAAATCGAAGTCTGATTATTATTGACCAAGAGTCTGTCGGTTCCGTCCACCGAAGTCGTATCATCATTACCTGTCTCTCCAACCCAATTGCCAAAGTAAAAGACATCGTCAGTTACCAAACCGGTATTGGTGTTGGCGAGCACTCGGATTTCGACCCAGGCATTGATGATTGAACCCGACTCGAAGCCAAGCGTGACACGATCGCTACCGTCTATGCCATCGCCTTGCCGCACAAGAACATTGCTGATCAACGAGCCCGTGATCCACTCACCAGGATTCCCAGTGTTTCCTATCCTGACTTGAAAGTCGCTTGCCGTCAGGGTCCGGTTTGACAAGCCAGCGATGTCAACCATCAGCCCGTTGATACCTCGTGAATTGTTGGTGTAGTTAGCGTAGGTCGCGGTTTCACCCGGAAGCAGCGCAACCTTATCGGTTGCGATGGCACTGTCGTCGCTGGAGTTGATCTCTAGCCCTCCATCGAAGACCGAGTCGTTGTAAAAAACGTGACGCCCAACGACGTTCGCTGCATCCTGCCCAGCGCTTTGCGGTTTCACGCTGATCTTTTGTATGAATACGTCTTCGGTCCAGACGTTTGTGCTGACGGTGATTCGGATGGTGATTTGATTCTGGCTTTGCAGGCCTTCGGGCAGCGGGATAACCCCGGTCGAAGCGGGCGTGGTCGTGGCGGGTCCTGTATCGTCGACACCGTTGCCAAAAGGCCCGTTGTCTTGGTAGACGGTAACGAAGTTGATTCCATCAACGCTGGCTTCAACAAGGAAGAGGTCGACGGCTTCGAAGTTGTTGACGGTGACGGCGTTGTTTTCGCCGTTGTACTGCCCTTGGAAAGCGGTGATTTCAAGGGCCAGGTCCGGTAGCCCGGCGACGTCCAGGGTGCGTTGCAGGGTCTTGACGGCGGGGCTTCCGCCGCCTTCGATCATCAGGGCGTCTTGGGTCTGGCCCGCGCCGTCCTGGACGGTGACGAGAGAGAAGCGGTCCGCGGGCGACAGAGCCCAGTCGCCAAGAGAGTCCCCGGGGGCGAACGTCTGGTCCAGCGGCGTCGCGGGGGTGGCGAGGGTGACGTGATCGACGAAGTAGTCTTCGACGCCGGTGTTGGACTCAAATCCGAGCTCGAGAGTGATATTGCTGGCGTCGTCCGCCCAGGCGGGGAGCGGAATCCAGCCGGAGGCAACCGGTGAGGTGACGCCAATGCCGTTGACGTCTAGCAGATCCCCCCAGACCGCTGAATCGACGACGAGGTCGACGGTGTTGAATCCGCCGTCGCTAAGGCGGACGTAGAGGCGATCGACGGTCTCAAACTGGTTAGGGTTGATGGTTGATCCAGAGCCGGTGAACTCGCCTTGGAATGCGGCGATGTTGAGGTGCAGGTCGTCGACGCCGTCAGTATTGATGGTTTGGGAGAGAGTCTTGAGCCCACCACCGCCGGAAGCCATGAGGACGTCTCGGGTGACGCCGTCGCCGTCGACGACAGTTTGGGTAGTGAGGCGTGAGGGGTCCGAGGCGGACCAGCCGGCTAGGGCGCTGCCGTCAAAGTCGTCGGTGAAAATAATGTTGTCGGAGGAAGTGGTGAGGTCCTGAATCACCACCACGTGCTGATGCGCCGGTATGGTGGTATCAACCACACCATTCGTGACGGTAACAGTCGGTCGATCCGCACCTGATGCGTTGGGCGTTCGGTAATCGGTGATCGAGGACGTATCGAAAGTTGACGCCCAGTCCGGGCGATACTGCTCCCCGCTGAAATACAGTTCACCTGAGCTATCTGATAGCAGGGTGGTTTGCGCCGACACCGCCGTATCGCTCGGATTGTGGATAATAGAAACACGCCGGCCATTCTCGACAAAACTAAAGCCGGTCAAGCCGTTGGCGAGAGTAAGTGTGGTGATCTCAGGCGACGCCGCGGACGCTGCAGGATGGACTTCGACGACGACGTAGCGGCTCTCGCCGGCGGTGTAGGTCTTGAGGGTGTCGTCTTGCGACTGCGCGGCATCGCGGAAGGTGAGAACCCCTGCCTTATCCGAAGTGCTGAAGAAGCCCACGTTGTCGCCGTCGGGCGAAGTGGTATCGAGCGCCTGGACGTCAGCAAAAGTATTTTCGTGGATGCGGATGATCAGGTCGCCGTAGCTGTAGGAGCCGTCAGCGTTGAGCACCCAGGATTTCTCGTCGCCCCACTGGTTGCGCCCGGAAATAGTCTTCACTACGGCCTGCAGCCCGTAGCCCGTCTGGTCGGCGAGCGATTCGGTGGTAACCAAGCCGATCATCCGCTCGGGCGTATACACCCATTCCTGTTGGCCCGCCCAGGGGAGGTCGTTCGGGTCGCCATACGAAGAAATCTGATAACGCGTGGTGAGCGTGGCGAGGTCACTGAGCACGGTGGTTGCGCTGTGGTCGTTGTCGGTGCTGGAGGTCAAGGTTCGCACAGGGTTGTTGTTGTTACGAACCTGCCAGTACAGGATTTCTCCAGGAGCGACCTTAATTTGCGGGTAGACGGCGGCAAGGCCGGCGTTTAACGCCCACTCGGGATCCGAGGGATCGATATCGCTGTCCGTGACCATCGCCCCAACGAAAGTCTGTTTGCCCCGAGTGCCATTTACATTTTCTAGATTGCTCGCGGTACCCATAAACGACCAGTGGCCAAACCGCCCACGGGGGCCTTGGGTGTTCTGGTCGTAGATGAAGTAGTTGTCTTGCACCGGGGCCGGGGTCGTGAAGGCCGGGTCGTAATAGGTCGCCGCGAGCAGCAGATCGGAATCCGATACGTCAGACCAGGACGAAACCGTCAGGTTCTCGGGCGAGTCGGCCACAACCGCGGTGATGTAAGCGGCGGCGCTGTCTAGAATTCGGTTCCAGTTCTGTTTCCACGGGGGGGAAGAAGAATGCTCCACCGTTCCAAACGGCTCAGCCGATAGTGGGTAGTACCAGTAAGCATTACGGATCAGATCGGTAGCTTGTGGGAGATCTACGATCTGAGCTATACGGGCCAGTGCGGTGATATTCACGCCGTGATAGGTGGGCGATTCGTTCTGATCGTAGTTATTCGCAAAACCACCGTCTGGGTACTGGGAGCGAGACATCTGATCCACGTAGGCGGTGGCCCAGGCGACGTAGTTTTCTTCCGGGAAGATCAAGCTGGCCAATACGAGCATCTCGGACCATCGGATGTTGGCGTTAACCCAAGAATCGAGTGTTTCGTTGTTGGTCAGCCTCGTGATGAGGTTTTGATCCGCGATAGCGTTGTCGATGGATTCCTTGAGATTGGACTTCCATCGGTCTTGATATATCGGCAAGAGGAATTCACCATACACCGCATCGACCGCAAGAAATGCATCGACCATCGGGGGTGACCCAATAAAGTCGAAGCCGGTACCGCCGAGATTGGGAAGGTTGCCAAAGATGAACTCAAGGTGCCGTAGCGTCGCGGTTAGCGCGGCTGAATCATCGCGAAGAGGGCTATCGGGATGGGTCGCGGCGCCGGCAAGGGCATAAAGGTCAAATGCGGTCCTCCAATGAAAGCTGTTGGAATCGGCATCTGTGAACTCACGGTCTAGCCGAGTTTGTTTTCCGGTGACCCTGTCCGCCAGCTCGGACAGATACGGGTTGCTACCCGTATCTGCTATTGAGGGCAGAACGTTTGGGGGTGGTGTGGATGAGGAGGGAGCGGGGCCGTCTAGAGAAGTCAACAGTTCGGCATAGATTTGGTTCGCAAGGAGGGCGTCTCCGACTGCGGCTTTTGCGTTGGCATCCTCGAACGCCCATTCCGCGAAAATCTTACGGACCTGCTGCTCCGCTGTGGCGGTCGGCAGCACTTCGATCTGTGCTTCAAGAGCTTCCAAAGTTTCTGCTGAAACCAAGAAATCAGCTTCCGGTTTCACGCTGATCTTTT
>JBCCWB010000120.1:0-12880 GCA_039194345.1 Planctomycetota bacterium | reverse complement strand
TTTTTATATATATTATTACATTTCTATGCTCGGGTGTGAACTATTTAGGGGCTAGGGCGTATCAATAATGACGTTGGGCATCCTCCTCCCAATTGATCATGTTTTCTCCTCCACCCCGTCCGCTGGATTGCTTCCAACGGACGGGGGTTTTTATTTGGGTCTGCGTTCAGATTCGAGTTTCACATAAATGGCCGCATCAATGGATTACCGGACTTTGCGCGGTATTCGGGGGCGGTGGGAATGGGGTTCATCTGGTTTGGCGTGTACCGAGAGTGAGGATTGGTGCTGAACCACGTGTTGAACCCCGGTCATCCTGGTTTTTCTTCACGATCGATGTTTTTGCTGGTCGATGTCGTGGAAGCTGCAGGGAAGCGGCGTTGTTCCGACTGGTGTTTGCCAGCGGTCAGGTTGGTGAGGAGCACCGAGGGTTCACGTACTTCAGCGTGGGCCGAGCGCTACACGAACGCCCTTTGGGGCGGCCAATATCGCCTGCCGGTTTAACCCTCGGCGTGGGAGCAGCACCACTTTGAACCCCTCCACCCTCTCCTCCGATTCCTCCCCGAAGCCCAAGGCCAAAGCCAAGGCTCGCAACCGAGCCGCCGGTACCACGCCCAACGTGGCGGCGGTCAAGACCTCCGCGACGCCGTTGCAAGTCGCCGCATCCTCAACTCCCGACATGCGAAGAAGGAAGGTTGTGGCCACGCCCGCTGGCGAGTCGCCGAAGAAGCAGTCGCGTTTCGAGCCTCCGGTGACAGCGTTCCTGGCCTACATCCGAATCGAGTGCGGTTTCTCGCCCGCCACCCTCGCCGCCTACGGCGGGGACCTGCGCGATCTCTGGGTGTGGATGGTCAAGCAAAAACAACACAGCTGGAACGACCTGACTCCGGAGTTGATTGCCGAGCATCTCAAGTCGCTCGAGGCGAAAGGCCACGCGGTCTCGACCATCGCGCGTCATGTCGCCACGATCCGGGTGTTCTGCCGGTTCCTCAGTGCCAACGAACATACCGATACCGATCCGGCCGAGCAGCTCACCCAGCCGCAGACTTGGTCTCGCCTGCCCACGGTGCTGGGCGATGAGCAGATCGACAAGCTGTTGTCTGCCCCCGATCCCGATGCGCTTCTTTATCTGCGTGATGTCGCGCTTATGGAGATGCTCTACGCAGGGGGGCTGCGGGCGAGTGAGATCGCTGACTTGGAGATCACCGGCATCCATTACGACCTGGGCGTCATCCGTGTGATGGGTAAAGGTTCGAAGGAGCGTGTGGTGCCATTGGGGCAGCCTGCGCTCAAAGCGCTGCGTCGCTACACCGACGAGTTGCGTGAAGACTTGGTGCGCGAAAATTCGCCGACCGATCGCGTGTTCCTCTCACGCACGGGTCAGCCCATCACGCGCATCGTGGTCTGGCAGATTGTCAAGCGTCACGCGGAGAAAGCGGGGCTCTCGCATGTGCATCCGCACACGTTGCGTCACTCCTTTGCCACGCACCTGCTTGCGGGCGGGGCGGACCTTCGTGTCGTGCAGGAGCTGCTGGGGCATTCCAACATCAAGACGACGCAGATCTACACCCACGTCGATCGTTCGCGATTGAAAGAAGTGCTGACCAAGTTCCACCCGCGGCCTTGATGGGTGAGTTCAGTGATGGCTTTGGATAATGCGCTGGGGGAGTACGGGCAACGAATAGCATGATCTCCGGTTAGGGCCGATTGTGTGGGGCTGTACGGGGTGTTGTTGTGAGGGTATTTGCTGCCCGCGGCGGCCCGGGGTCATTGACCCCGGGCAAAGTTGAGGTCTGCAGTTCGTCGTTACTCGGCAATAAAGCTGTCGGTGGGGGGCGGCGCGAAGCGGGTTTCGCTTTGTGCGGTGAATAAGCTTGCGCCAAGTAGGGGCAATACGCTGGAGGAAGTGCCGAGTGAGGAGGTCTGCGGCGCGAGGAGTGTCGCTCCGGGGAAGGGGATGCGGCTTTCGTAGTGCCAGCCGGCGTCGTCAACCCAGCCGATGGCATGGGCAGGTTCGAGTAGGGGTTTGAGTCGGCCTAAGGGCGGGAGCACCATCGGCATGGGTTGGCCGGTCAGCATCGAACCGCCGCCAGTTAATAGTGATTCAATGTAAATAAAAGTTTGATAGCTGCTGGGCGCGGTGCGTCGGAGGTCGACCCACGACAGCGAGGTGAGTCGACGTGTGCCGATGGCTTCGCGCAGTTGGGCAAAGTCGTCTTGCTGGTTGAGGGAGTTGGATTGGTTGCGCCGGTCGATCGCGGCGAGGACGGTGTGGGGTGAGAGTGCGGCGATAAGCTTGCCATCGACGATCGCCCAGGTCGGCGAAAGCAGGGGGGTGCTCAGAGTATGGAGGTCGTGCTCGTCATACGACTGGGTATGGACCTGGATTTTGATGTCTTTGCCCGCCATGCCTTGGAACATGGCCAGATTGGCGAACATCTGGAGTGAGCGCAGCCCGCGTTCGACGCCTTCAGGGTCGGCGAGTTGGTTGATCAGCGTGAGGCTGAGCATGGAGGTTCCCGCCGCGTCGGGGTCGAGGTAGAGCGACCAGGTGGGGCCGAGTCCACGGATGAGTTGGTTCTCGACGTCGATGCCGATCAGGCTGGACGCATCGACGAGGCCTTGCTCAAACGCGTCGGCGGCGTCGGGTCCCATGGCGGCGGCACTGTCGCGCAGCAAGTCCATGAGCAGCCCGGTGTCGAAGGCCATGGCGGTGATCCACGGCGCATCGAGCGGTGCCCAGCCGAAGTCGTCGGCGGTTAGAGCGGGGGCGTCGAGCAGAGACGCCAAGCCTCGGCGTGGTGTAGGTGCGGAGAGGTATGCCTGGGTTCGCCATTGGCGCCCGTCGAAACCCGCGGTGAACACGGCGGGGCCGAGGGTGTCGAGACCCAGGGGTTCGATGAGGTTGATGGCGGGATGGCCGGACTCAACGTTGAGGCTTGAGCCGTCGTGTTCGTGGACGGTGCTCGTGTTGGTGAGGTTGGTCTGGATCTCGCCAATCAGGGCGGGTAGGTCGAGATAGGCGACAAGCGGGCCGGGCTTGTCCAGTTGGCTGTAGGCTTCGGAGAAGAGGGGGGTGTCCGCGAGGGTGCCCAGGGCATCGGGGTTGATCACGGGCTCGGCGTCCAGCGCGGCAGGGGGTTGGTTGATACGCAATGAGACCACTGGGCCATCGACCACGAGTTCGGAGTCGTGGTTGGATTTGGATTGGTAGTGTTTGAGTCCTTCGAGCAGGTCTTTGCGGTCATCGCCGGTGGCCGGTTTCCAGAGCAAGACGACGCCCGGAGTGCTCGTGGGCAGCTCGATGGGTAACTCACCCAGCAGTTCGCCGAGGTTGGCTTCGTCAAGGACGGATGCTGTATCGCGGCCTTCATTGGTCGGCGGGGCGGTGACATACACCGCCATCGCGCCGCGGACGCTGACGCCCCAGAGGTCGGTCAGGTAGTTGAACTCTTCTTGGAAAGCCGGGTCGTCGATCGCTTGGCGGAGGGTCGGCATCGCGCTGCGCCAAGCGGCTTTGAGCTTGTCGGTTTCGATAAGTTCGACGACATCCTGCAAAGTGGATTGGGCGTAGTCGTCCGTGATCGATTCGGTTCCCGCCCAGCCGAAATAGGCCATGGCGTCAGCGGGGACATGCTCCACGAGCGGCTGGGCCAACGAGTCGGTGGATAGCCACGCCGCCAGCAGTGGGGCGGCGATTCGGGTGATGGGGTGAAGCGGACGGCAAAACATAACGAACTCCCGAATCAGAAGGCCAGCAGGCTGCTGGTATGGGTTTCATTCCAGCATAGTCTGCCCACCGCTTATCAACGGCGAAAAAGATTGGGTACATCACCCGAATTATCGGATGGGTCGGGTGGAACTCTGGATGTCTGAGGGCTGCATCGGCTGGATAAAGCAGGCAAGTTGCAGTTGTGCGTTGCAGCTTGATTGGCGCCTGTTTCGAGGAGGCCCCGGCTCCACCAATTCCGCTTTGGTGGGCGTGTATTTATCGTGTCATGAGATCAGGCGGCGATGACGCGGTCGCGTCCGTTGTTCTTGGCTTGGTAAAGCATGCGGTCGGCGGCCAGGACCACCGCGGAGCCGTTCTCGTTGCAGCAGCCTTCGTGCCCAGCGGTTGCGAGGCCCAGGCTGATGGTGACAACCGGGGCGACGCCGCTGGAGGGGTGTTCGATATTAAGATCACGCACCGCTTGGCGGAGGCGTTCGGCCAGATCGGCGGCGGCCGAGCTGTCGAGTCCGGGGCAGAGCACGATGAGCTCTTCGCCACCGTAGCGCCCGACGAAATCGGTTCGGCGGACGGTGGTTTGAATCGCTTGGGCGACGGCCACTAGGCATCGATCGCCTTCGGGGTGGCCTTTGGCGTCGTTGAAGGATTTGAAATGATCGACATCAATCATGATGACGGTGTATGGCCGGCTCTGGCCCGCACCGAGTGCCGAGGCGGTGAGGGCGTGTTCTTGGGCGAGGCAGGCCTCGAAGGCGGCGCGGTTCAGCAGGCCGGTCATCGGGTCGAGCCGACTGACCTGCGAGAGGTCTAAGTTAAAACGCATCAGCTCGGCCGAGAGGCGTTCGACCGCGTCATTGCGGTCGGCCAGAGCGCGGTTGTCCGCACGCAACTGTTGGACTTGCTGACGCAACCGGTGGACCTGCTGGTGCAGCTTGTGTTGCCGGTTTGCGCCGGAAAAGAGCCGTCGCCAAACCCAGCGTAGGCGCAAGGCCAGACGCGAAGAATGGCGGTGAGTGGACAAACCGTGAGACATCGTAAAACGCGACCCCTTCTTAGCCCCGAAACTTCAGTGCGAGCTACGGCAACCTATCGACGGAATCGGGCGTTCACGTTAGCCGTAAGGATTGCCGCTAAATGGTTGGTTTTTGGAACATTTTGGAACAATTTACATTTTAATTTCGGATAAATAATCCAAAATTAGATCTAGACAGGAGGATTTATGGCGTCATAATTGTAATTCGGTGCAAATCATTTGTTTCATTTTGTTACATGATTTATGAATACATTTAGCTTGTTCATCGCATGCTGATGGCTTTAGCTGATCCCTTCTGGATCACGGCACCTGGGTTTTTGCCTTCAAATTTGTTTCACTTCTTCTGTTGGGATCGTTGATTTTGACTCTGAAAGCCCCACCGCCTTCTTCTCCGCCCCCTGGCTCGGGCTGGAACCCGCTAGACACGCTTTCGTTGGGGAGCTGGATCATCCTCGGCATCGCGGTGCTCTCCAGTGTCGTGGTTATAGCTCTGCCGATTCAGCAACGCGAGGGTTTAGAGTTCTGGACTTTCGCGAGGCCGCACCAGCTGATGTACGAGCCGGTTTCGGACCGGTGGACGCAGGAGGGTGAGGACCTTCCCGACGTCAATATTTTCCTGCTTGACGGCATGGCGTTGGAACGCCGGACTATCAACGGCTTCTGGGCGGGCACGCCGTTGGCGGACCTCATGGAGATCGAGGGCGGGACGTTCTACAAATATGTCACCGGCCCGGTTGAGGACGTGGGTTTTGTCGATCTGACCGATCGGCTCCACGACGAGGGGATCTACGACATTATTAATCCGCCTTCGTTCTCGCCCTGGACCAGCCGGGGTCGGATTTTTGGCATCCCGCACGATGTGCACCCGGTGCTCTTGGCCTACCGGGCCGACATCGTCGAGGACGAGCTGGGAATCGATGTTGATGACATTCAGACTTGGGAAGATTTTGCCCGCATCATGCGTCAGACCATTAAAGACTTCGACGGTGATGGCAAGCCCGACCGCTACCCGCTGAACTTCTGGTTCAACGATGGGGAAGCCCTTGAGGTGCTGATGCTGCAGGCGGGTGGCGGCACGTTTGATAGCGAAGACAACATCGTCGTCGGTTCCGAAGCCAACGCTAAGGTCCTCGCCACGGCGGTGCACTGGTGTTTTGGGGACAGCCGGATCGCGATCGACGCCCCCGACTTCGACGCGGGGGGCAACCAACTGAAGATCGAAGGCAAGGTCGTCTGCGCGATTATGCCCGACTGGTTAGCCGGTATCTGGAAGAGCGATCTGCCTCAACTCTCGGGCAAGGTCAAGCTCATGCCGCTGCCCGCGTGGGAGCTCGGCGGGCGTCGCACCAGCGTCCGCGGCGGGACGATGCTGGGCTTTCCTAAGGTCGCGGTCGAGAAGGGGACATTCGAACAGGCGTGGGAGTACGGCAAGTATCTCTACCTCTCCGAAGAGGTCGCCCGCAAGCTTTTCGAAGCCAGCAACATCATCTCTCCCGTGAAGAAATATTGGGACCGCCCGTTCTACCACGAGCCCGATCCGTTCTTCATGAACCAAGCCAGCGGTTCGCTTTTCATCGATCAGGCTCCGAACGTGCCGTTGCGTCCCAGCCACCCGTTCCGGGTAATCGCCCGGGCGGAGATCGGCCAGGTCGCCAACGAACTCCGCAGCTACGCCGACCGCAACAACGACTACAGCGTCGAAGGCCTGCTACCCGAGGCACGGCGTCTGCTCGCCGAAGCCGAGGAGCGGGTGATCAAGCAGATGCAACGCAACGTCTTCCTGCGGCCGGCTGAAGAGCAAGCGCCCGCAGCCGAGGGTGAGGTGGCGCCATGAGCAAGAAGCTCCGTTCCACCTCGATCGTGCCTTACCTGTTCGTCGCGCCGTTCGTGCTTTCGTTCGTCGTGTTCGTCGTCTATCCACTGTGCCAGTCGATCATTTTGGCGTTCATGCAGACCAACGGCCCGAAGACCCGGCAGTTCGTCGGCCTGGACAACTTCAGCTGGCTGTTCACCCAAGACCCCGACTTCTGGAAGTCGGTCCTTAACATCATCCTCTACACTGCGGGTTCGATGCTGATCCAGCTGCCCGCGTCGCTGGGGTTGGCTTTGCTTCTCAACCGCAAGGACATCAAGGGCCGTGGCTTCTGGCGGATGATCTTTTTCGCCCCGATCCTCGTCGGCCTCGTCTTCGTGGCGATCATCTTCGGCTTGCTCTTCGCGCCCAACAACGGACTGATCAACAACGTGCTGTATCAGGTCACGTTGTTGCTCGACCGGGTCATCCCGTTTTTCCCCGACGGATGGGTGTTTGACCTCGAGTTCCGTTGGACCGCCGAGTTCGCCATGCCGGCGATGATCATCGCGTCGTTCTGGATGTACGTGGGGTTCAACATGATCTACTTCCTCGCGGCGTTGCAGAACGTGAGCAAGGATTTGATGGAAGCGGCAGAGGTTGACGGCGCGGGGCCGTGGCAACGGTTCCTCAACGTAACGGTCCCGGCGATCCGCCCGGTGGGCACGTTCGTGGTGTTACTTTCGTTCATAGGTAGCGTGCAGCTTTTCGAACTGCCGTACCTACTTATTGGCAGCGATGGCGGGCCGGGTAAGAAGGGCCTTACGCCGGTGATGCACTTGTTCAACAAAGGATTTGATGCCGGTGATCTGGGCTACGCCAGCGCGATCGGTTGGTTGATCGCAGTGGTGCTGTTCGGCGTGGCATTGATTCAGAAGAAACTTTCTAACCCGGGGACCGACTGATGCGTAAACGATGGTGGACCCCCTTTGCGATTTATGTGCCGCTCGCCGCGTTTGCGTTGGTGACGCTGGTGCCGTTTGTGTACCTGATCTTCTCCGCATTCAAGACCAAGGAAGCGTTCTTCAGTGGCCCGTTCTGGCCGGTGGAAGAGGGCGGCGGCTGGTGGGCGGTGGACTGGTCGGGCTTTACCTTTAGCAACTTCACGCGCTTGTGGAGTGAGGTGAAGATCGGCGAGGCGTCGTTCATGCGGTCAGTGCTGAACTCGTTTTTCTTCGCGTCGGTCATGAGCGTCGTGGGCACGCTCGGCGCGGCGATGGGCGGGTACGGCTTGGCGATGTTCAAGTTCAAGGGCCGAGAGTTCATCACCACGGTGGTGCTGGGCGCCTTGGTGATCCCGGGTGCGCTGCTGATCGCGCCGGGTTACTTCCTGCTTTTTCAACTTGGACTGCTCGATAGCTACGCGGGCCTGATTCTGCCGGGCGTGGCCCCGGCGTTCGGGGTTTATCTTTTCCGTCAGGCGTTCATCTCGTCGCTGCCGCACGAGATGATGGAGGCGGGGCGGATTGATGGCTGTGGCGAATGGCGGATGTTTTTCCAGATGGGCTTGCCGATGGTCAAACCGATGGTGGGCGCGTTCGTTCTGATCACCTATCTCGGCACGTGGACCAACTTCATCGGCCCGCAGATCATCATCCAGACCCCCGAAAAATACCCGCTGGCGGTTGCCGTGGCCCAGCTCCGCGGTCCGTTCAGCATTGAGTACGGCATGATCATGGCGGGCACCCTCGTCGCGATCGGGCCGGTCTTGGCTCTGTTTCTTCTTCTCCAGAAAGACTTCATCGCCGGGCTCACCGCCGGTGCGGTCAAAGGATAGTTCGCATGTCAGTCGCCCCCCACCCTCCGTTTGCTTCTTCGTGTGCCTCGCCAGCCTCTTTGGCATCTGTATCAGAAGGCTTCGTCGAGATCGATGGCGTTGACATGTATCGCATCACCGATTGTGATCGCATGCCCGCGTTTTTGATGAGTGTTGTCAGCGATACAGATTTGTGGATGTTTCTATCTAGTCAAGGTGGACTGACTGCGGGTCGTATCGATCCCGACCACGCACTTTTCCCGTACGAAACCGATGACCTCTTGCACAAGTGTCACCCCTACACCGGGTCGAGCACGCTGATGTGGGTGTCGCGTGAGGGCGGCCGGGACGTCCTGTGGGAGCCGTTCCGGAACCACGGCACACGTCCGAATGTGACTAGGAATCTTTACAAGTCCGTGGCGGGCAATCGAGTGATCTTCGAGGAGGTGCAGCACGACCTCGGGCTGACGTTCCGCTATCAGTGGGCGGGATGTGGTCGCTTCGGCTTCGTGCGTAGCGCTCGGCTGAGCGCCCACGAAGACATCAAAGCGATCCGTGTGGAGCTGCTCGATGGGTTGTTGAACCTGATCCCTTCGGGTTTGACACTTGCGGTGATGCAGCAGTTCAGCTGCCTGACCAATGCGTATTCGCGGATTGAGATTGACCCAGAAAGCCGGCTGACGGTGTACGCGATGTCGTCTTTGCTCGTTGACAAGGCCGAGCCCGCCGAGGCGTTGCGTGCGAACGTGGCCTGGTGCCGTGGGTTGCCCGACGCGGCGGTCGTGATCGATGACGACGCGTTGGAGTTGTTCCGTGAAGGGCAGCCCTTGCCGATGACCGCGGACCTCAAGGGCCGTCGCGGGGCGTACCTGTTGCACTCACCGTTGGATCTGAAACCCGGGCAATCGGTGGATTGGGACATCGTTGCGGACGTGGATCGAAGTCAAGCCCAGGCCGAAGCACTACGCCGGGAGGTGTTGGGTGAGGCTGATCTCAAGCAAGTGATCCATGACGAAATCAGTAAGGCGGATGCGAATTTGGTGGCGAACGTGGCTTCATCAGACGGGCTGCAGTGCACCGGCGACCGATCGACCACCGCCCACCACTTCGCCAACGTGCTGTTTAACAACATGCGTGGCGGCGTGTTCGCTGAAGGCTACAAGTTGCCTGGCGAAGACTTCGTGGACTTCGTGCAGAGTCGAAACGCAAAGGTCGCCCGGCGTAACGCAACTGTGCTCAGCGAGATCACCGGCCAGATCGATTACCAAGAACTCTTGGCCAAGACCGAAGCAAGCGGCGATGACGATCTGTCTCGCTTAGCGATGGAATACCTACCCATCACGTTTAGCCGTCGCCACGGCGATCCCTCCCGCCCCTGGAACCGTTTCGCCATCCATCTTCAGAACCCCGATGGCAGCAGGATCCTGAACTACCAGGGCAACTGGCGTGACATCTTCCAGAACTGGGAGTCCATGTGCGTGAGCTTCCCGGGCTACTTCGAGAGTATCGTCGCGAAGTTTGTTAATGCTTCGACCGCCGACGGCTTTAATCCCTACCGCGTGATGCGTAGCGGCATCGATTGGGAGGCCCCCGAGCCCGACAACCCCTGGGCGAGCATCGGCTATTGGGGGGATCATCAGATCATCTATCTCCTGAAACTACTCGAGCATTCCAAAGCCTTTCACCCCGGCAAGTTGGAAGCGATGCTGGGGCAACGCCGATTCACCTATGCGGATGTGCCATACCGGATCGCGCCCTACGCCGAGCTGTGTCGTGACCCCCACAACACAATCACTTTCGACCATGTGCTGGAGAAGACCATTGGCGAGCGTGTCGCGAAACTCGGTGCGGACGGCAAACTCTTGCATGATGCGCACGGCAAGCTCGTAAAGGTGAGCCTGGCGGAGAAGTTGCTGGTGCCCGCGTTGTCGAAGCTGTCGAATCTCGTGGTCGATGGCGGCATCTGGATGAACACACAACGGCCGGAGTGGAACGACGCGAACAACGCGTTGGTGGGTAATGGGATTTCGATGGTGACGCTCTGTTACCTGCGGCGTTACGCAGCGTTCATGGTGGAGCTGTTGGAGCACACGGACGAGTTGTTCGAACTCTCGGCTGCGGTGGATGCTTGGCTGGCGGGGTTGTCTGAGGTGCTGGCCAAACACGCCGAGGCGTTGGATGCTCCGGCGGTGTCGGATATCGATCGTCGCAAGATTCTTGACGAACTGGGGCAAGCATTTGAGGCGTACCGCACCAAGGTGTATCACGGCGGCTTGGGCACGCCGGTGTCGCGTTCGTCGGCGGACATCGTGGACTTGCTCAAACTGACGCTGCGCTACCTGGATCACTCCATCGATGCGAACCGTCGTGAGGAAGACGGCCTCTACCACGCGTACAACCTGTTGAAACTCGGCGGCGACATCGGTTCGCGTCACGGCACGGCTGGGGTCGACACGCTATACCCGATGCTCGAAGGACAGGTCGCGGTGCTGAGCACCGGCCGACTCGACGCAGCGACTTCTGCCGCACTGATCGAATCGATGTATCGCAGTTCGCTGTACCGTGCGGATCAGAACAGCTTCATGCTGTACCCCGATCGCCCGCAGCCCGGTTACTTTGTGAAGAACGACGTCCCCGGTGCCGCTGCGGAAGGCATCGCGTTACTCAACGCGATGCTTGGGGCGGGCGACACCCGCCTCGTCGAGCGGGATGTCTCTGGCCGAGTGCGTTTCCACGGTGACTTTGCGAAAGCGGGCGATATGGAGGCGGTGCTCGAAGGCCTGGAAGATGATCCGCAATTTGGTGAGCTCGTCGAATCGGATCGGCAAGCGGTGCTCGAATTGTATGAACAGGTCTTCAACCATCACGCGTTCACCGGCCGATCCGGTGCGATGTATGCCTACGAGGGCCTGGGTTCGATTTACTGGCACATGGTGTCCAAGCTGTTGTTGGCGGCGCAGGAGTCTTATCAACGCGCGATTCATGAGGGCGCGTCCACTGACGAGGTTCAGCGATTGGCCGAGGCGTACTACCGTGTGCGTAGCGGGCTCAGCGCGAACAAGACCGCGCGGGAGTATGGCGCGTTCCCCTCCGATCCTTACTCCCACACCCCGGGGCACCGCGGCGCGCAGCAGCCGGGCATGACCGGGCAGGTGAAGGAAGAAATCTTGACTCGGCTTGGCGAGCTGGGCGTACGGATTGAGGACGGCCAGCTCGCGTTTCGTCCGAGTCTGCTGCGTGGGCGTGAGTTCCTTACTCAAGAGGCCACCTGGGAGATGGTGGGTGTTAACGGCGACATCCAGCAGATCACTTTGCCCAAAGGATCATTGGGGTTCACCTACGCTCAGGTGCCCATCGTGATGCATCGTGGCAACAGTGAAACGCTGGTTCGCTTGCTCATGGCCGACGGGACGCGCTTGGATCTGCCGGGCAACACGTTGGGTACCGAACACAGTGCCGCGTTGTTTGAACGCCGCGGCAGTATCGCCCAGATCGAGGTCATTCTTTCGCCCGACGAGATCACGCTGGATTGATTTACACCGTCGGCGGTGAATAATGCCGGCATGAAGGTTTCATCTTGGATGTTGACTGCGGCGGGGGTGTTGGGTTTCTCTGCGATCGTGGCGGGCACGTTCGCGGCGCATTACCTGCCCTGGGAGTCGCTGAGCGAAGATGCCCCGCGTTGGTGGGAGACGGGCACGAAGTATCACCTAGCGCATGCGCCGGTGTTGCTGGGTTTGGCGTTGTTGGCGGGGGCTCGGCCGGGCAAGTTGGTAACGGCGTCGGCGGTGTTGTTCTGTGTGGGTGTCGTGATCTTTGCGGGGACGCTGTACACGATGTCGCTGACGGACTTGCGTTGGTTGGGGGCGATCACACCCATCGGCGGGGTGTGTTTGCTGGTGGGGTGGGCGTTGTTGTTTGTGGCTGGGGTACGGGGCGCAAAGACAACCCCGGGCCAGTGACCTGGGGCTAAAGTTTTGATTGCCAAGTTGTAACCACGTATCCGAAATTGATTAGTGGGGGACTTCTTTCACCGCGTTGCGGTTCCACGCGGGGACTTTGACGACGATGTTGCCTTCGCCTCGGACCCGGCACTGGCAGGACAGCCGGCTGTTGAGCTGGACGCCGGGGGCTTCGTCGACGCGGTCGAGTTCTTCATCCGTGGCTTCATCGAAGAGTTCTTCGCCTTCTTCGACGTAGATGTGACAGGTTGAACAGGCGGTCACGCCGCCGCAGGCGTGTTCTATGGCGATATCGTGATCGAGGGCGAGTTCGAGGATCGATTCACCTATGGCGGCCTTGAGTTCGACTTCGTTTTCTGTCTGTCCGAGGGGCTCGGGGTCTTCGAGGATGAACTTGACCGGGACGATTTCGGGGCCCAGGTCCTTGTTGTTGGATTTCATGTGCATGGGACAAAAATCTCGCGGTCAAGTTCATCCTCGAAGACCCCGAGCCCCTCGGACAGACAGAAAACGAAGTCGAACTCAAGGCCGCCATAGGTGAATCGATCCT
>JBCCWB010000119.1:0-13177 GCA_039194345.1 Planctomycetota bacterium | reverse complement strand
GCGGGGTCGGGGCAGCCCATGTGTTTCTGGGTGGCGAAGTCGAAGGGGGCGTGGTCGGTGCCTACGGTGTGGACGTGGCCGGCGGCGAGGGCGTGCCAGAGATAGTCCTGATGGTCGTGGCTGCGGATGGGCGGCGACATGACGTACTTCGCGCCCTCGAAGGGGTCGTGGCCGGTGGCGGCCCCGCGCTGGGCGTAGGAGTCGTCGAGGGTGAGGTAGGGGATGACGGTTTCGACGGCGACGTCGACGCCGCGGGCGCGGAACTTTATCGCGGCTTCCACCGCTTCGCGGCAGGAGGTGTGGACGACGTAGCCCCGGGCCCCGGTCATCTGAAGGAACGTGCAGAAGTGGTGGACGCCTTCGGTTTCAACGGACACCGGCCGCGAAGGCTCGTGCCACTCGGGGCCGACCTTGCCCTCGGCGAGCAGGGCGGCCTGATTGGCGGCGACGAGCTCGGCGTTTTCGCAGTGGGCGGTCACGGTGACGCCGAGCTCGGCGGCGAGTTTGCAGACGTTGTAAAGCTCGTCATCGGTGACGCCAAACGCGCCCTTGTACGCAAGGAAGACTTTGAACGAGCGTTGCCCGTGGTCGGCGACGAGGGTGCGGAGTTGCTGCTCGACATCGTCGTCGAAGCGGGTCACGCCGATGTGGAAGCCGTAGTCGCAGACGCCGGTGGCGGCCTTGTTTCGCCACAGTTCGTAGGCTTCAAGCGGTTGCTCGTCGCGTGACGGGCAGACCATTTCGAGATAGGTCGTCGTCCCGCCGACGAGGGCAGCCCGGCTGGCGGTGGGGTGGTCGTCTTTGGCGAAGGTGCCCATGAACGGCAGGTGGATGTGGACGTGCGGGTCGATGAATCCGGGCATGAGTAGCTTGCCTTGCGCATCGATCACCGTGGTGCTCTTGGGCAGGTCCGCAGGATTGAGCGTGCCCGGCGCGGCGAGGGTGGTGATCTTGTCGTGCTCGGCGTAGAGGTCGCCGGGCTGGTCGGAGGTTGCGGTGACGAGACGCGCGTTTTGGATGAGTAGTGGCATAGGTCAAGTGTAACCGGCGGGGTGGGGTTGGCGAAGCCGTGCGCGGCGGCTGAGCCTATGCTCCGCCATGGCTTCATACGGACCGGAAACCCTCGTCGTGGTATTAGGCAATCAGCTGTTCCCGTGGTCGGCCTACAAGCCGATGCGCGGGGCACGTTTTTTCATGGCCGAGGACCTCGGGCTCTGCACATATGTGAAACACCACAAGCAAAAAATCGTGCTGTTTCTCGCGGCGATGCGTTTCTATGCCGACGAACTGCGTGGCAACGGCTGCGAGGTGCAATACGACAGGCTCGAAGATCAGAACGACAAAGCTCAGCAAGCCAGCTACGAAGAAAAGCTCGAGCGGTTTGCCCAGGGTAAGGGCATCCAGCGGCTGGTGATGTTCGAGATCGAAGATCGTGTTTTCGAACAGCGCATCGAAGCGTTTGCTCAAGAGCAAGGCTGGGAGCTGGAATTCCTCGAGAGCCCGATGTTTGTGACGCCGCGTGTGGAGTTTGCGGATTACTTGGGCACCTCGGGCAAGCGGCCCTTCATGGCGAAGTTCTACGAGAGGCAACGCAAACGCTTGGGCATCCTGGTGGATGACCACGATCAGCCGGTCGGCGGGCAGTGGAGCTTTGATGCGGACAACCGTAAGAAGCTGCCGACGAAAGTCGAGGTGCCCGCAACAAGTTGGGCCAAACCCACCGAGCACGTCGAAGCGGTGAAGCGGCTGGTGGCCGAGCGTTTTGCGGACCATCCGGGAGAACTGCCCGGCGACGGAGAATTCTGGCTGCCTACGACACGGCGGCAGGCTTTGGCGTGGTTGCGTGAGTTTATGGAAGAGCGGTTTGTTGAGTTTGGGCCGTACGAAGACTCGCTTTCGGACCGTGATGATGTGCTGTTTCACAGTGTGCTATCGCCGATGTTGAATCTCGGGCTGCTCACGCCGGACGAAGTGGTGGAGCGGGCCTTGGCTGCGACGGAGTCGCCTGGTAGCGAAGTTCCGTTGAACTCTTTGGAAGGGTTTGTTCGTCAGGTGATCGGCTGGCGGGAGTTTGTGCGCGGGGTCTATCAGCACTACGACGACAAGCAGTCGACCACGAACTTCTGGAACCACGCCCGCAAGCTCAAGCCGTGTTGGTACGACGCGACCACGGGTCTGCCCCCGCTGGATGACGCGATCGACAAAGCTCGCCGTCTCGGCTGGACGCACCACATCGAACGGCTGATGGTCTTGGCGAATCTGATGAACCTCTGCGAGGTCGAGCCCGGCGACGCTTACCGTTGGTTCATGGAGATGTACGTCGACTCCAGCGACTGGGTCATGGGCCCGAACGTCTACGGCATGGGCCTGATGTCCGACGGCGGCGTCTTCGCCACCAAGCCCTACATCTGCGGCAGCAACTACCTCGTGAAGATGTCGGACTGCTACAAGAAATCCGACGAGTGGTGCGAGACGGTGGACGGCCTGTACTGGCGATTCGTCGACAAACACCGCGACTTCTTCTCGGGCAACCCCCGCTTGTCCATGATGCTCGGCACGCTCGACAAGATGGATGCAGACCGGCGGCAACGGATCTTCGGCAAGGCGGAAGACTTCATAGATACCGTCACCGAGGGCTAAGGCGTTCGGGGTGGGCGGGGCGATTCTGGTCCCCTAGACTCGACTATGAAGGTATTGGTCACCGGAGCCACCGGATACATCGGCGGGCGTCTGGTGCCTCGGCTACTTGAAGCTGGGCACCACGTGCGTGTGCTGGTGCGCGAGACCGATCCGGTCAAAGGTCGGCCGTGGGAAAACGATGTAGAGATCGTGCAGGGCGATCTGTTGAAGCCCGAGACACTTGCTCCGGCGTTGCAGGGTATCGACGCGGCCTACTACCTCGTCCATTCGATGTACGGCGGGGCAGACTTTGCTCAACGCGATCGCGACGCGGCGAATAATTTTGTCGCAGCGTGCCACGCGGTGACGAAAATGACTCCTCAATCGCTCCCCCACGTGGTCTACCTCGGCGGGCTCGAACCCAAGGGCCAGCCGACACGGAGCCAGCACCTGCGTAGCCGGGCAGAAGTCGGTGCGATTCTGGCGGAAGGCCTGCCGAAGCAGGTGAGCGAGTTCCGCGCCGGGCCGATCATCGGGTCGGGCTCGGCGAGCTTCGAGATGGTACGTTACCTCACCGAGCGGATCCCGGTGATGGTCACACCCAAGTGGGTGAACACGAAGGTGCAGCCGGTCGCGGTACGTGACGTGCTGGCCTACCTCGAGGTGGCGCTCGGTGTGGGGCCGTGCGGGATCGTGGAGATCGGCGCGGATGTCTTGAGTTTCAAGGGCATGATGCTGGGCGTCGCGAAGGAACGTGGCCACCGTCGGCTGATAGTTCCGCTGCCGGTCTTGGCACCGAAGTTGGCTGCGAGGTGGGTGGGCCTGGTGACGCCGATCCCCAATGCGCTGGCGGTGCCGCTGGTCGCGGGGGTGACGCAGGATTTGATCGCCGACACGAGTAAGGCGCGCAAGCTGTTCCCCTGGATCACGCCGATCCCGTTTCAGGACGCGGTGCGCTTTGCACTGACCAAGATCGAGCGCGGCGAGGTCGAAACGAGTTGGAGCAGCGCGGTGGTTGATGCCGCCCCGGCCAAGGGCGGGGGGCAGGTTGATACCGTGATTGAAGACCGCGAGGGGCTGGCCCGCGACCAGCGGACGCTGGCGACGGATATCCCAGCGGAACATGTGTTCGCGGCGGTGCAGTCAGTGGGCGGGGAGAACGGCTGGTACGTCTACCGCTGGGCGTGGTGGCTGCGCGGCGTGGCCGATGCGTTGTTGGGCGGTCCCGGGCTGCGTCGGGGTCGTCGGCATCCCACGCAACTGCTCGAAGGAGAGGCATTGGACTGGTGGCGGGTGGATGCGATCGAGCCCCCGATGTTTGGCTCAACGCCCGACGACGACACCCGCTCGCCGGGCTTGCTGCGGCTTCGTGCCGAGATGCGGGTCCCTGGGCGGGCGTGGCTGCAGTGGGAGGTCGAGCGACGCGAAGGTAAGACGATCCTCCGACAGACCGCCTTGTTCGATCCGCATGGCTTGCCGGGCACGTTGTATTGGTACTCGTTGGTGCCCGCGCATGGGTTGATCTTTCCGTCGCTGCTCAAAGCGTTGGAGCGCGAGGCGCGCGTGTTGTGGCAGCAAGAAGAATCCGTGGTGGGCGAGGTCTCGGCCGCCGTGGCGGCCCCGGGTCATTGACCCGGGGCTAAAGTTGGGATGTTGCCATGCCGCGTGAGACTCGGAACCCTAATAACTTGCCGACCAAGAACTGCCCGGTGTGCGGGCGGGACTTTGTGTGGCGTAAGAAGTGGGAACGCGATTGGGACCGTGTGAAATACTGTTCGAAAGCCTGCAGCAAGTTGGCGAAACAGACACCCATCTCAAAAAGCTGAAGGTTGGTGGCGGTCGGCCGAGCGGTTTGGGCCTACCATGGTTGTTAACGTATTCGTCACAGAGGTTTGGCATGAGCAAGCAAATCGTCATCGTAGGTGTGGGGCCGGGCGGACTCGCCGCCGCGATGCTCCTCGCCCAGTCCGGGGCCAAAGTCACCGTGTTGGAAAAACGCGACCGTGTGGGCGGACGTACCTCCACCATCACCACGGACCAGGGCTTTAAATTCGATATGGGCCCCACGTTCTTCCTTTACCCGCGCATCCTCGAAGAAGTCTTTGCGATGTGCGGACGCGACCTGCATCAAGAAGTCGAGATGGTCCGGCTCGATCCGCAGTATCACCTGCTATTTGAAGGCGACGACGGCAAGGTCATGGGCGACCTCCGGGCAACGCCGGACGTTGAGCGGATGCAGGCCGAGATAGCCCGCATCTCGCCGGAAGACGCCCAGCGCTTCCCGCGATTCATCGAAGAGAACCGCGAGAAGTTCGACGCCTTTACGCCGATCCTGCAGAAGCCCTGGCAAGGCGTCACGGACTACGTGAACCTGTCGATGATGAAGATGCTGCCTTTGGTTCGGCCGTGGGCGAGCGTCGACGGCGACCTCGGCCGCTACTTCAAGGATGAACGCATCCGCCTAGCCTTCAGCTTCCAGAGCAAATACCTAGGCATGAGCCCGTTCAAGTGCCCGAGCCTCTTCACGATCCTGTCGTATCTCGAGTACGACTACGGCGTGTTCCACCCGACCGGCGGTTGTGCGGCAGTTAGCGACGCTATGGCGCGGGTCGCCGAAGAGATGGGTGTCGACATCCGGCTGAACGCCGGGGTGGATGCGATGCGGTTTGAGGGCAAGCGATGCGTCGGCGTGACCGCAGGAGGTGAAGACCTCGAAGCGGACGCGGTGGTGGTCAACGCCGACTTCGCCAACGCGATGAATCAACTCGTGCCCGATGGCGTGCGTCGCCGGTGGACCGACGCGAAGCTGGAAACCAAGAAGTATTCCTGCTCGACGTTCATGATGTACCTCGGCGTGGACATCCCGCCGGACGAGTTGGGCGGGTTTGATGGCAAGGGCCTCGAGCACCACAGTATCTTCCTCGCCAAGGACTACCCCAAGAACCTCGACGAGATCGAGAACCAGCACAAGCTTTCGGATAATCCGTCGGTCTACGTGCAGCACGCCGGGCGGACCGACCCGACCATGGCTCCCGACGGGATGACCTCGCTCTACATCCTTGCCCCGGTGACCCACGAGCACGGCAACGTCGATTGGTCGCAGCAGCTCCAACCCTTCCGCGCCAAGGTGATGCACCAGCTGACCAAGCTCGGCCTGCCCGCCGACCTGGAGTCACGCATCCGCTACGAAAAAGTCATGACCCCGGTGACGTGGCGGACCGAGATGGACATCTACAAGGGGGCAACTTTCAACCTCGCTCACAACCTCGGCCAGATGCTGCACCTCCGCCCGCAAAACCGTTTCGAAGATGTGGACGGCGTGTACCTTGTTGGCGGCGGCACCCACCCCGGCAGTGGTCTGCCGGTGATCTACGAGGGCGCGCGGATCACCTCGCGTCTGCTGCTTGAAGACCTGGGCATGTCCGCGTCGTGGCAGGCCCCCGAGCCCGCGACCGCGACGCCGGGGTTTGCGCCAGCAGTGCCCAGTCCCGCAACGGCCGAGCCGCTCACCACGGTTTAGGGATTTCGCAGCTCGTGACGCACGATTCATCCGCCACCTCGTCTTGGTCTTCGTTGCCACTCAAGCAGCGGGTCCAACTCATCGGCGGGTTGCGTCACGTCTTGGCGGATCAGTCCGAACGCTTTATCACGCCTTTGCGAGCACTCCCGACCAGGAGTCACGATTCGGAGACGCTCGCTGCTGAGCTTCTGCCGTTGGCCGAGGCGTGTGGGTGGATCGAACAGAACGCGGCGAAACTGCTTCGTCCCCAACGCCTCGGCGGCCGAGGACGGCCGAGGTGGCTGTGGGGCGTGGCGTCAGAGATTCATCGTGAGCCCATGGGCAACGTGTTGGTTATCGCGCCGGGCAACTTCCCGCTGTTTCTGCCGGGTGTTCAGGTGGTGCAGGCGTTGGCGGCGGGCAATCGGGTTTGGGTCAAGCCCTCGCCCGCTCCCGGGAGTGTGGAGGTGATGCAGGAGCTCGCCGCAGCGCTCCACGCGTTGGGCCTGCCCGAAGACGCGCTGACGGTGACGGGCACCGAGCCGTCGGAACTCGATGAACTCTATCCCGAGATGGACAAGGTATTTCTTACCGGCTCGGAAACGACGGGCAAACTCGTGCAAGCCAAGTGCGCGGAGCACGGCATCCCCTGCGTAATGGAGCTGTCGGGGTGCGATGCGGTAGTGGTCCTGCGCGGGGCGGATGTCGAATTGGCGGCGAAGTGTGTTGCCTTCGGCTTGACGCTTAACGGCTCGGCGACTTGCATCGCGCCGCGGCGGGTGTTCGTTGATCAGGGCTTGCGCGATCGTTTTGTGGGACGCCTTGGGGAACTACTCGCCGAAACACCCGCGACGCCGATCCCTCCGCGAACACGCGACCTTGTCAACGTGCTGCTAGATGAGGTACGGGAACAGGGCGGTCAAACACACGGTGCCGAAGCTGCTGTCGGCGACACGATGCAGCCGGTGGTGGTGACGGGTGTGGATGCGGGGCATCGCTTGTTGCAGACCGATGTGTTCGCACCGGTGGTGGCGGTCGTTCCGGTGGCGGATGGCGACGAAGCGATGCGCGAGGCGAGCCGATGTGGATACCGCTTGGGTGCGTCGGTATTCGGGCCCGACCGCGAGGCGCATGATCTGGCCACACGGATCGATGCGGGTTGTGTGGTGGTGAACGATGTGATCGTGCCCACGGCCGACCCGCGATTGCCGTTTGCCGGGCGGGTTCGGAGTGGTTTCGGTGCGACGCGTGGGGCAGACGGGCTGCTAGAAATGACCCGGGTTAAGGCGATCACCGCCCGCCGGTGGAAGCTGCATCCGCACCTCCGGCCGACGGATGCGACGACCGTGCCGATCTTGAGGGCTTTGCTTCGTATGAGTCACGCAAAAGGCGTGGCGGCGCGGGTCAAGGCGGGGTGTAGCTTGCTAACATTATCGAGGCGGAATGATTCCGCCCCAGATCAGGAGTAAACACAATGGACATGCCCGACCCGGATCGAACAAGCGCCACCAACCACGTCGCCGTGGTGGGGGCAGGCCTCGGCGGACTCGCCGCGGCGTGTACGCTCGCGGCCCGCGGCCACTGGGTCACGCTGTTCGACAAGAACTCTTGGCTGGGCGGCAAGGCGGCACAGCTGGTGTCTGACGGCGAGCCCGGCGAGCGGTTTAAGTTCGACATGGGGCCGACGATTTTGACCGTGCCGCGCGTGCTCGAGCGCGTCTTCAAAGAGGCCGGGCGTGACATGCACGACTACCTCGACCTGGTTCGCCTCGACCCGCAATGGCGATGCTTCTTCGATGAATCCCAAGGCGGCGGTGGCGTGCTGGACCTTCGGCAGAGCGTCGAGGACATGAAACGCGAGCTCGACATGTTCAACGAGCGTTCCCCCGCGTCGGGCAAGGCCGGTGCTCCGGTGTCGGGTGACCAGTATGCGGATCTCATCAAATACACCGAGCGTCTGCACCGCATCAGCGACGACTTCTACTTCTGGAAGTCTATCGGCGGGATCAAAGACATGATGATGGACGGCGGCCTCGGCGGCACGTTCAACCTCAACACGCTCAAAGATGTGCTCTCGATGCGGATGGGTAAGTCCGTCGCGAGCACGTTCCGCAAGTACATCCCCGACCACCGCGTGTCGCAGATGCTCGACCACTTCACGCAGTACGTCGGCAGCAGCCCCTACGGCAGCCCGGCGATCCTCTGCGGCATCGCCTCGATGCAGGTCAACGAGGGCGTGTGGTACCCGATGGGCGGCACGCGTGCGGTGCCCGAAGCCTTGACCAAGCTGGCCCGCGAGCTCGGTGTCGATCTGCGGCCCGGCGAGGGCGTGTCTCGCATCGTGACCGAACGCGGCAAAGTTGTCGGCGTCGAAACCGAAGCGGGCGAACGTGTCGCTTGCGGGGCGGTGGTCTCGAACATGGATGCGGTCCGCACCCACCGCGAACTCATCGGCGGCGATGTGGGCAAGGCCTTCGACAAACGCCGAGCCTACGAACCCGCCTGCTCGGGCGTGGTGCTCTACCTCGGGCTGAACAAAGCCTACGACCACCTGGCCCACCACGACTTCGTGTTTAGCCGTGACCCCGAAGAAGAATTCGACTACATCTACAAGAAGGGCGAGCCCGCCCCGGACCCCACGGCCTACCTCGCTGCGACCGCTCGGACCGAGCCTCCCGGAGCCGTCGCTCCGCCCGGCGGCGAGGCGCTCTATGTCTTGGTACACACGCCGTACCTACGGCCGCACCACGACTGGTCGAAAGACGGCGAGCTGTTCAAGTCGTACCGCCAAACCATCCTCGACAAACTCAAGCGCACCGCGGGCATGCCCGACCTCGAAGAACGCATTGTCTTCGAGCGGTCCCTCACACCGCAGGACATCCACGACCGCTACCACGTGCTCAACGGGGCGATCTACGGCCTGGCGTCGCACGGCAAATGGCTGGGCGCGTTCAAGCCCGCCAACCGCAGCATGGATGTCGAAGGGCTCTACCTCGCGGGCGGTGCCGCCCACCCCGGGCCGGGTATGCCCATGGTGATGATGTCCGGCTGGATCGCCGCCGACAGCCTCGACCAGGACGGTGTGGTCGCGCCTAAGATGCAGCCCGCGGCCGCTACCGTTTAGCGGTTCACCACTTGCACCGACCCTGGGAGCCTGAATCCATGGATGTTTTTGAAGCGATCAACCAACGCCGCTCGGTTAAAGCGTACGACCCCGATCATCGCATGGCCGAGGAAGAGATCGAGCAGCTTTTTACGCTGGCGATCCAGTCGCCTACGAGCTTCAACATCCAGCACTGGCGTTTCGTCATGGTCAGCGACCCAGAGATTCGTAAGAAGATCCGTGCGGTGGGTAACGATCAAGCCCAGATGACTGATGCATCGATCCTGGTCGTGATGACGGCCGATATGAAGGCTTGGGAAAAATCGCCCGAGCGCTACTGGGCCAACGCACCCAAGGAAGTGGCCGACCTGCTGGTCAACTGGATGGGCCCGTTCCACGAGGGGCGTGAGTTCTTGCAACGCGACGAAGCGAACCGCTCGATGGGTATGGCCATGCAGACGCTTATGCTCGCCGCCAAAGGGATGGGCTACGACTCCTGCCCGATGATCGGTTTCGACTTTGATCCCGTTGCCGAGTTGATCAATCTTCCCAAAGACCACGTGCTGGGCCCGATGGTGGCGATCGGCAAGGGCGTGAAGGAGCCTTGGCCGAAGCCCGGACAACTCCCGCTCTCTGAAGTTCTGATCGAGAACCGTTTCGACTGATTGCCATGACAACCGACCCGGCGGATTCCCCCGCGACGCATCCCGACTTGCCCGAAGTCTCGGCGAGGTGGGTGCGCATGTTGTCGTGGTACGCGCCGCGCTATGTGCACAAAAACTTCAGTGCGGTGCGTCTGCTGGGTGATCCGCCGGACACCGATGACCCGAGGCCGTTGCTGATTTATCTCAACCACCCTTCGTGGTGGGACCCGATGGCGATCATGCTGCTTTGCACGCTGTACTTCCGCCACCGCACGGGCTACGGCCCGATCGACGCGGTGGGTTTAGAGAAATACCGGTTCATGGAGAAGCTGGGGTTCTTCGGCATCGACCTGCAGTCGCGGGCGGGGGCCGAGCGTTTTCTGAAGATCGGCCGGGCGGTGCTGTCGACGCCTAACCAAACGCTTTGGGTGACGGCCGAGGGCCACTTCACCGATGCCCGCAAGCGTCCGGTGACGCTCCGCCCCGGCGTGGCGCACCTGGCCCGTAAAGCCGACCCGCAAGTCGGCGCCGCCGCGGTGCCGTTGGCGATTGAGTACGTCTTCGGCGAAGAGAAGCAGCCGGAGATGCGGCTGGCGTTCGGCGAGCCTATTGTCCTAGGAGACACGTCACGATCGGCCTCCGACTGGAACACGCATTTGGCCAGCTGCCTACAACAAACCATGGACCGTCTCGTTGAGGCCAGCCTCGCGGATGATCTGTCGGCGTTTACCACCCTTGGCGATGGTAAGCATGGTGTCGGCGGGGTATACGACCTCTGGCGGCGTGTCCGAGCGGCTCTGAAGGGCGAACGCTTCGACGCGGCCCACGGCTCCCGGGGGGACGCTCCATGACCGTGCTCGCCTGGGCCATGCTCGTGCTTGCGGTACTTCCGGCCGTGATGATCGCGATGAACTTGCTGCTCTACCAACCCGCACGAACGTTGCGGGACGGCGAACTGGCGCAGTGCAGTCCGGTCAGCGTGTTGATCCCCGCGCGGGACGAGGCCCAGACGATCGAAGACGGCCTCAGGGCAGCGCTTGCGGGTGTGGAAGGGTTGGATGCGGAGGTCGTGGTGCTCGACGACCACTCGACCGATGGCACGCCCGATTTAGTCCGCGCTCTGGCCAACGACGATCCACGGATACGCCTTGAGCAAGCCCCGCCACTTCCGTCGGGATGGAACGGCAAGCAGCACGCCTGCTGGGTCCTTGCCCAGCGAGCAAAACACCCCACCTTGCTGTGGGTGGATGCGGACGTACGTTTGCAGCCGGGCAGCGTGGCGCGAATGGAGCGTTACCTTCGGGAGAACAAATCGGAAGCCAAACTCATCAGCGGCGTGCCCCGGCAGATCACGGGAACGTGGCTGGAGGTGCTGATCGTCCCGCAGATCTTGTGGGTGCTGCTGGGCTACCTGCCGATGATCCGCATGCGGGCTTCGACGATGCCGGGCTTCGGCGCGGGGTGCGGGCAGTTGTTTATGGCTGATCGCGAGGCCTACCTGGCCAGCGGCGGGCACGAAGCGATCTCGAACTCGGTGCACGATGGCGTCGATCTGCCGCGGACCTTCCGCAAGGCGGGATTCATGACCGACCTATTCGACGCGACCGATGCCGCGGTCTGCCGGATGTATACGAACACCGGCGACACCTGGAAGGGGTTTACGAAGAACGCCACCGCGGGCATGGGCTCGCGCAAAGCGATTTTGCCTTGGACGATCCTGCTGTTGGGAGCCCAAGTCGTCCCGTGGGTTTGGCTGGTGGCGTCGGGGGCGCAAGGGTGGATGCCGTGGACCGCGGTGGGTTGTGCGGTGTTGTCAAGCGTGTTGGTGGCCCTGGCTTTTCGGCAGGGCGTGTTGGCGGTTGTCACCCGGCCGTTGGGGATCTTGACGCTCTTGTCCGTCCAGTGGGCAGCGCAGTGGCAAGAATCGCGCGGGGTACGTCCTACTTGGCGTGGCCGTGTCACTACGTGATGAGCGTTGGAGTTAAGCCGGGCCCTGGCTGAGGTGCTCGTGCACGACTAACCACGAATCCTCGCGGCGTTGCAATACGCAGGTGCCTCGGCCAGCACCCGACATGGATTGGCCGTTGATCTTTCCCGCCCATTCGTAGCGGTACGTACAAACCGCACAGGCATCGTTCTCAATGAGCCAACACGGCTCGAGGATTCGGTAGTCTTCGCCTTCGATTGTGTCGAAGTTGTGCCGGATCGCCTTAGCGATCGCGGACTTGCCCACGTGGCTTGTGCCGTTGCTGAACCAGTAGATCGCGTCGTCGTGGATGAGCTCCAAGAGTTGGTCCAGGTCGTGGTTACGGCTGGCCAACTCGTATTGACGTAGGAATGCTTCGGGGTTCATGAGCTTCCATTCAGAATGTGCGTGCTTATGGTGAGAGCCGCTCGATCTTCCATTGCCCATCAACGGGGACGTACCGCAGCCGATCGTGCAGGCGTGACGGTTGGCCTTGCCAGAACTCAAACGAGGTGGGCACGACGCGGTAGCCGCCCCAGGTCGGCGGGACGGGGATGGGCGTTTCGTCGGGATATTCTTCGGTGAGCTGGAAAAACTTGAGCATCAGCTCTTCGCGTCCGTCGATGACCGAGGACTGATGCGAGGTCCACGCGCCGAGTTGAGACTCACGCGGCCGGGTTTTGAAATAGGCCTCGGTTTCTTTGGCGCTGACTTTCGACACCTTTCCGTTTATCCGCACGCAGCGTGACAGCGTGTCCCAGTAAAAGTTCATGCACGTCCGCGGGTTGGCGTTGAGCTCTTCGCCTTTGGTGGAGGTGTAGTTGGTGTAGAAGACAAAGCCGCGGCCTTCGGGCAATTCTGCATCGGCCTCGTCTACGCCTTTGAGCAGCACGGTGCGGGCATTGGGCTGGCCCTCGGCCGAGACGGTGGCGAGGGTGAAGGCGTTGGGCTCGAGGATGCCGATCTCACGGGCGTCTTCGAACCAGGCGTGGAATTGATCGAACGGGTCGGCCGTCAGGTCTTCGGGGTCGATCGGCTCGGGCGTGTAGTTTTGACGGAGGTCTTGGATGGCCATGATGCACCCAGTTTAGGACGGATCGCACGGGCGGATAAGCCCTAGGTTCCGAATCGCATGCCTCGGCAGCACTGGGTAATCCACGCGGAGTTTTCCCAGGATTGCATGAAGTTGGCGTGATATCTTTACGATGGAGACTCACCAAGGGTTTGGATCATGAAATTTACCATCGGCAAGGGCAACAGCGATCTGCGTCAGCGGCTTCAGGAGAAACAGAAAGCCAAGCGCAAACGCCCCGGCGTGACCAAACGGGCTAAGGGCTCCAAGGGCG
>JBCCWB010000118.1:0-13194 GCA_039194345.1 Planctomycetota bacterium | reverse complement strand
CGGCCTCGGCCTTCATCTTCATCACCCAGCGGAAGCTGGCCCGCTTGGCGAGCTGTTCGGCGATCGAGTAGCACACGAGCTGCGCCTCGGCGTCGGGGTTGCCGACTTCCAGGCAGTTGATCGAGACCTTGCGGCCGGTCTTCGCCTGGAGCTGGCTGGTCAGCGCGTCGATGTTCGAACCCTTGGGGCCGATGACCAGGCCAGGACGAGCCGTCTTGACGATGATCTTCAGCTCTTCGCGGGTCCGCTCGATATGGATGTCCGAGACGGCGGCGAACGGGCCACGCTGGTTCAGTTCCTTGTTGAGGAACTCGCGGACCTTGAAGTCCTCGATGAGCAGCTCGCCATAGAGCGCCTTGGGTGCGTACCAGCGGCTCTTGTGTGCTTCGGTGATCCCGACGCGGAAGCCAAAGGGGTGGATTTTCTGTCCCATGGGTGGGTACTCGTCTTAGGAGTGAGTCACACGGCGTCGTGCCGGGTGGTTGGCCGAATCATCGGCCGGGATGGTCAGGTTTACTTCTCGCCGACCGCCACGGTGATGTGGCTGGTCCGCTTCATGATCGGGTGGGCGCGGCCGCGGTCCTTGGGCTGGAACCGCTTCATGGTTGGGCCCGAGTCGACGGTCGCCTCGGTGACGACGAGCGCCCGGACGTTCGCCTCGGCCTGGTCGGCGTTGGCGACGGCGGCGTCGAGGACCGAGCGGATCAGCACCGCAGCGCGACGCTTGGACATCTGAAGGATGACGCTCGCTTCTTCGACAGACTTGCCGCGGATCATGTCGATCACGGGGCGCACCTTGGTCGGGCTGATGCGGGCCATTCGGTGTCGGCTGGTGTAAGCCATCATTGAGCTCCGTTACGTCGGGCCGCTTAGCGAGCGGCGCGTTGGGCCTTGGTGCCGGTGGTGTGTTGCTTGAAGGTGCGTGTCAGCGAGAACTCGCCGAGCTTGTGCCCGACCATGTCTTCGGTCACGAACACGCTGTTAAAAACTTTGCCGTTATGCACCAGGAAGGTGTGCCCGACAAACTCGGGGACGATGGTGCAGGCGCGGGCCCAGGTCTTCACCGGCTCGTGCCGGTCCTGCTGGTTCAACTTCTCGATCTTGCGATAGAGCTTGAAGTCGACGAAGGGGCCTTTTTTCAGTGAACGTGCCATGGAGGGTTCTCAGTGTTCTCTGGGTTCGATCGGTTGCCCGTGTTTGCCCGGCTTTTTGCCGGCAGGCAGTCTTGCGTATCAGTTCGATTAGTCGCGGAGCTTGAGTTGGCCGTAACGCTTGCTGGTGCGTCGGCGGATGATCCGCTTGTTGCTCTGCTTGCCGCGTTTACGTGTGCCGCCACCCTTGGACAGCACGCCGGTCTTCGACGACGGAGGCCGGTTACCCGACGAGCTGTTATCACCACCGCCCATGGGGTGGTCGTGGTGGTTCTTGGCCATGCCGCGGACGTGGGGGCGACGGCCGCGGTTGCGGTTGATGCCGGCCTTGCCGAGCTTGACGCGGTTGTGGTCGGAGTTGCCGACCTCGCCGATCGTCGCCTTGCACTCGACGCTGACCTGGCGGGTTTCGCCCGAGGGCAGGACGATCGTCGCCCATTTTTCTTCACGGTTCGTCAGGCGTGCGGTGTTGCCCGCCGAGCGGCAGAGCTGGCCGCCCTTGCCGGGCTGGAGCTCGATGCAGTAAAGGTTCAACCCCGTCGGGATGTGCTTGATCGGCATGCAGTTGCCGGGCTTGGGCTCGACCTTCTCCTGCGAGGAGACGACGGTGTCGCCGCTCGTCAGCGTCTTAGGAGCGATGATGTACCGCTTCTCGCCGTCCTCGTACTGGAGCAGCGCGATGTTGGCCGAGCGGTTGGGGTCGTACTCGATACCGACGACCTTCGCGGCCATGTCGTCTTTCTTACGCGACCAGTCGATACGGCGGTACCGCTGCTTGTTGCCGCCGCCGATGTTGCGTGCGGTCAGCTTGCCGTGGTGGTTACGGCCGCCGGTCTTCGACTTCTTTTCGAGAAGCGTCTTCTCGGGCTTGGTCTTGGTGACCTCCGAGTAGAGGTTGACCGAGGCGTTGCGTCGGCCGGCGGTTTTCGGTTTGTAGATGCGGATGGCCATGGGGGCTCTCTCTTTACAAGCGTGTAACGCTCGGCTTCAATTTAGAACAGGTCGATCCGGTCGTCGGGGTGCAGTTGGACGACAGCCTTCTTCCAGTTGGCGGTTTTTGCGGGGCCGAACTTCGTGCGGAAGTACTTGCCCTTGCGGATCTGCGTCGCGACTTTCTCGACGCGCACACCGTAGAGCTCCTGGATTGCCGCACGGATCTCAGGCTTACGGGCGGCCTTGTCGACGACGAAGGCGTAGCGGTTGACCGGCTGGCCCTCACGCTTGCCCTTGGGGATCTCGCGCGAGGCCTCCCAGGTCGACTTCTCGGTGATGAGCGGACGCTTGATGATGGTGGTGGGCTGCTTCATTAGGCCGCGACCTCCTGAGCACTAACTTCCTTGACGGAGGCCGTGGTCTTAGTGATGTAGTCTTCGAACGCCTGCCTGTCCGCGACGAGGTAGCGGTGGTTGAGCACGTCGAAGGCGTTGAGCCGATCGACGAGGGTCACATCCACATGTTCCAGGTTGCGGGCCGACTTGGCGGCGGCATCGCGGGTGTCGCCGAGCGCGACGAGGCAGGTACGGTCGATGCTGAGTGAATCAAGAATCGCGGCGAACTGCTTGGTCGAAGGGGCATCAAAAGCGAGGCCTTCCACGAGCTTGAGTTCGCCGTCCACGGCTTTCGCCAGAATCGAGTTGCGGTTGGCGAGCTTGCGCATCTTGGCGGGCATGTCCTGCCGCCAGGAGTGGGCGACCTTCGCCTTGGCGTGGCCACCACCGCGGAGGATGTTGGCTTTCTTGTCGCCGCGGCGGGCGTTGCCCGTGCCCTTCTGCTTGTAGAGCTTGCGGGTCGAGCCCTGAACCAAGCCACGGCTTTTGGTGGCCTGGTTGAGCGGACGCTTGTTCGCGTGGAGGCGGACGTAGGCCTGCTTGAGCAGGACATGACGCACCTCACCGCCGAGCTTCGACTCGTCGAGCTCGTAGGTGCCGGTCTGCTTGCCGGACGTGTTGTAGACAGGTATTTCGATCATCGTTCTTTACCTACGGTGCCGGCCGGCCATAGGCCGACATGCGTTGGGTTCGCCGCGAGGGGAGGCCGATCGATCGGCCAGGATTCCCTTCGACTCGGTACGCGAGCCATCTTGTCGCGGCGAAGTAGTTTCAGGCCGACACCCCACGCGGGGAGTCGGCCGACTTTCAATGCCTAGGCGTTCTTTGCCTTACGCTTGTACAAGCGCGTTGCCTCCCGAACCATCACCATGCCCTTGTTCGCACCGGGGACAGGCCCCTTCACGAGCAACAGGCCTTGCTCTTTATCAATGCCGACGACTTCGACCGAACGGACGGTCACGCGTTCATTGCCCATCCGGCCCGCCATGCGGATACCCTTCTTGGGCTTACCGGTACCGAGGTTGCTCGACCGGCCGCCGATCGAACCTGGGCTGCGGTGCTTACGCTCGACGCCGTGGCTGGCTTCCTGGCCCTTGAACCCGTGACGCTTCATGCCGCCCTGAGTCCCCTTGCCCTTGCTCGTGCCGACCACATCGACGTACTTGATCTCATCAAACGCATCGACGGCGACTTCCTGGCCAAGCTCGTAGTTCGCCGACTCGCCTTCACCCAAACGCACTTCGCGGTGGAAACGCTTGGAGGAAAGACCCGCCTTTGCGTCATGACCAATCATCGGGAAGGTCGAGTTACGGGCCTTGACGTCTTCAAAGGCGATCTGGATCGCCTCGTAGCCGTCCGTCTCGACGCTCTTGACCTGCGAAACAAAGCACGGACCGGCCTGGATGATGGTGACGGGAATGTTCTTCCCGTCGCCGTCGTAGTACCGGGTCATGCCAATTTTGCGGCCGAGGATTGCGGTAGCCATCGTAGTCATCTCCTGAGGTGCCCGTGTCCGGGGCGGATCGTGGCGCGGGCCAGCGGATCGTGCCTCTGCTTGATTGCGTTTGATGCGGGCCGCATAGGACCCGCGGTTTGTTCGTTCGGTGCCTGGCCGGCGGATTCCGGGGGCTAGGCCTTGATCTTGACGAAGACACCTGCGGGGACGACCAGGCGGTTGAGCGCCTCAATGGTCCGAGGGGTGTATTCCTTGATGTCGATGATCCGCTTGTGCGTACGGATCTCGAACTGCTCACGACTCTTCTTATCAACGTGCGGGCCGCGCAAGACGGTGTAGCGTTCGATCCGCGTGGGCAGGGGGATCGGCCCCGAGACCCGCGCGTTCGTGCGCTTGGCGTGGTCGACGATATCTTTCGCCGAGGCATCGAGTGCCTGGTGATCGTACGCTTCCATCCGAATTCGAATCTTGCCTGCCTGCATGCCAAAGAGCCCTGCTTACGACGTTTACGTTCGTCATGCCGCCATCCGAACCCAGCGGGTCCAGCCGGAGGCGAGCCGCGTAGTGTACCTATCCCCAGCCCCCTGTCAACGTGGCCCGGCACGATTTTACATTTTTGTGGATACCGCCACCCTGCCCCGCCCTATCGCCCCTAAAGCCCGATGGCAGACCAGGCTTCGCTGCCCACGCTCCCGCCCCAGCAGCGGGCATCCCAAAAATCCGCCACCCCCACTAGCCGAGCCGGGAATCTGCCGATATACTCCCCGCCCCCTGGGGCGTTAGCTCAGTTGGTAGAGCGATTGCTTTGCAAGCAATAGGTCATCGGTTCGACCCCGATACGCTCCATCCCCCAAAGCCGCACGGCCGGTTGCGACAGCACCCGTCTCGATGCGGCTTTTTCATGCGCCAGCCGGGAAAGAAGCATGACCAGCCATAGCAAGCCCCGCCTCGGCGCAAACACTCGCCGCTCCGGGCGGTCTCTGGTAGTTTGATCAGACCCCACCGCCTACTGGAGACGTCCGATGCGCCACCCCCTGCCGCTCGTTATGACTGCCCTGCTCGCCCTGTCGCTCGTCGGCTGCGGGCCGATGACGTTTGTCGTCGGCGTGACGCCGGGAGACCAAAAACTTGAATCCACGGTGGTGCAAGCGGCCGACGGCTGGACGCGCGACCGTGTCGCCGTGATCGATGTGTCGGGCATGATCATGAATGCGCAGACGCCGGGCCTGCTTTCCCCCGGCGAGAACCCGGTCAGCACGTTCCGCGAAAAACTCGATACCGCGGCGACGGACGGCCGTGTCAAGGCGGTCATCCTCCGCCTCAACACGCCCGGCGGGGCTGTCACCGCGAGCGATGCGATGTACCGCGATGTGCTTCGATTCAAGGAACAGACCGGCAAGCCGGTCGTCGTCATGATGATGGATGTCGCAGCCAGCGGCGGTTACTACCTGGCGTGCGCGGGCGACGAGATCGTCGCCTACCCCACCACCGTCACGGGCAGCATCGGCGTCATCATCCAGACCGTCAGCCTGCAGCCCGCGCTGTCGCGTATCGGCATCTCGACCGAGGCACTGACCAGCGGCCCCAACAAAGACGCCGGCTCACCGTTTGGCGAGATGACCGACGAGCACCGTGCCGTGCTGCAGGGGATCGTCGACGAGTTTTACGCCCGATTCACAGAGGTTGTGCGTGCGTCACGGCCTGAAATCCCTGCAGATCGTTTTGCCGAAGTGACGGACGGCCGAGTGGTCAGCGGCGACCGCGCATTGGAGGTCGGGCTGGTCGACCGGCTAGGCGATCTTGATGACGCTTTCGGCCGCGCCAAGGCCCTGGCTGGTGTGAGCGACGCCAACCTCGTCGTGTACCATCGCTCGCTGGAGTATGTGGGATCGCCCTACGCCTCGACGCCCGGCGGCATGCCTCAGGCAGGCGGCTCACAGATCAACCTGCTCCAACTCAACCTCGACGGGACGCTGGGTGGCATGGCGTCGCCTTCCGGGTTCTACTACCTTTGGCGGCCCGATGTGCCTTGAGCGGCTAAGCACCAGAGGCGCTTGCTTCCCCTCGTATTGGCTTTCGCGGAAACGAATCGATGCAGACACTTGAACTGGAATGCCCCGCGTGCAGCGAGCTGCTTGAACTGGACATGGGTTTCGCGGGCGGCGTCTGCCGATGCTCGGCCTGCGGGACGCTGATGACCGTGCCCCAGGACGCAGCCCAAGGGGCTCAGGCCGAACAACTCTCACGCCCCGATCGCCCCGACGACCCCAGCGGCATGTCTGGATTAGGCGACGCAGCGGACACCGCCCCAACACCAGCCCGGCGGGAACGCTCGTCTTCGCCTCGCCGAAAGAAGGGCAAGCGTGGCAAGCCCGACCGCCGCGGCAGGAAAAAGAGCCCGCAGAGCACCCGCCCTCCCGCCCGTGCGGGCCAGGCGATCGAGCAAGGCGTCTACACCACCGCCAGCGGCAAGACGATCAAGATCGACCGCACCACCAGCGTCCCCGTTGCACGCACCCGACGCACCGGCGTGCGCATCGCCACGATGGTGGTGTTTTTCTCGATCATCGGGGCGGTCGTACTCATCGGCGTATTCGCAATCGTGTGGATGCTCAAGAACCCCAAGGGCGGCCCGGCCGAGGACCCTGCAGCCAACGCCCCCGTGGTCGAGATCGACCCGACCCAGTTCGTCTACAACAAATCCGAAAACCCCTACACCCTGGACCAACCCAACGCGATCGGCCTGCCACTCACGGGCACCGTCGCCATCATCCTTGAGACCGGCCCCGACAATGCGGACTGGAACGAGACCATGGCGGAGATGATTGGTACCGGGCTGAGCCGGCCCGGGAGCGAAGCAAAAGTCATCATCCTTGCGGCCGGGCCGGATGGGCTACGTGCTTTTCGGGACCAGCCGACGCCGCCCGCCGTCGCAACCCCCCAAGCCCTGATCGAATTCATCAAAGACGGAGGCGGCGCGGGCACCGGCGAGATCCGCGAGGCGATCCAAGACGCCCTTGGGCTGACACCCGATACGCTCATCCTTGTTGTCGGGCAAGCGCCCCGTACGGACGTAAGCCAATGGGAACAACTGCTACAGGACCACCCAGATACCGCATTGCACGGCGTCCTGGTCGAAGGCTACTCACAAGCATTCGAAGACATGGTGTATGACCGAAACGACGGGCACTACATCAATCTCGTCACAGACGACCTGATCACCTGGCGAGACGAGTGGCAGGCACAGCGCGACGGCGGCTCTGAATGACGAGCTACTGACACACCTCACCCGACGCCAGTTCGATTAGGTTGTGTCTGACGGCTCCTCATTGCCCCGTATGGTGGCCGGGGTCAGGCGCAGCCTGCCCCCGGAATGGGCTGGTGAGTTGTTCCGGGGGTTCGCTGCGTTCAACCCCGGCCACCATGTGAGCCGTCAGACACAACCTAGGCCCCAGTGTCCTACAGCGACAGTGCGTTGGGGGTGTTGCCGTAGACCATGATGAAGAGGTCATTGAGAAACTTCGCGAGGAAGAAGTTGGCGATGATGATGGCGATGAAGCTGGTGACAAACGCGTCGGTCGCGGCCTTGCCCACACCGGAAGCCCCGGGGCCACAGCTGAACCCCTTGTAGCAGCTGATGAGCCCGATGAGCAGGCCGAACGCCGCCGCCTTGATGAGGCCGATGTACACGTCGAAGCTGGTGACCAGTGCGGCGGAGAACCGCCAATACTCGTTGGAGTCGACGCCCAGCCCGACGACGACGACGAGCCAGCCGCCGACCATGCCCATCAGGTCACTGACGACCGTCAGCAGTGGGACCATGATGACGCATGCGATCACACGCGGGACGACGAGATAGCTGATCGGGTCGGTCCCCATGACGCGGAGCGCATCGACCTGCTCGGTGACACGCATCGTGCCGATCTGTGCGCTGACCGCCCCACCGACCCGGCCGGCGATCATCACCGCCGCGAGAACCGGGCCGATCTGCTTGACCACCGACAGATTGATAATCCCACCGATGCGGGCCTCCTGGCCGACGGCCCGGAACTGCTCGAACATCTCGACGCCGAGCACCGCGCCAACAAACCCGCCGACGAGCAGGACCACGGGGATGCTGCGTGTGCCGATCTCGTAGAGCTGTGGCAGGAGTAACTTGAAGCGCCCCGTGCCCGACCGCCCGAAGACCGAGCGATGCAGCGTCGCCCCGGCGAAGCGCGTAAACCGGCCAAAGCCGTCGAGCTTGCTCAACAGCCCCTGCCCCAGCAGCGCAAAGCTCTCGACAAAGACCATCCGGGGCTCCCGCGGCCCAAGCGCTGGGCCTTCGCACGCCATCGTACCGCGTTGCCTAGCCGCCTTTCGCCGCAAGCGACAAAGGCCGCTCACACACGACAACGCCAAGAAAAAAAGCCCCGGCATGCCGCCGAGGCCAAGGGTGGCTGAGGGGATTCGAACCCCCGACCCCCAGGATCACAACCTGGTGCTCTAACCAGCTGAGCTACAGCCACCATCATCCCGGCGGAAAACCCGCCAAGACGCGGAAAGTAAGCACGCCGGCACACTCTGTCAAGCGATCACACGCCGATCTCGGCCCGGGGGTGCACTCGACCTGCAACGCCACGGCAGCCCCCCGCTAAACTACGGCGATGCAGACGCGTAAAGGTATCCCGGTTTCGCCCGGCGTGGCCATCAGCCGTGCCGTCCTCCTTGATACGGGCGAGGAGGCTGTGCCCAAGCGGTTGTTGGCCGAGGAGCTGATCCCTGCCGAGCACGAGCGGCTGGCCGAGGCGCTCGAAGCCTCCATGCAAGAGCTGCGTGGCCTCCACGCCGAGACCGCCAGCACGCTGGGCGACCAGCTCGCCGACATCTTCTCCTTCCACCTCGGGATGCTGGCGGACAAGACGCTCACCGCCCGGATCGCCGCGGTGATCGACGGCGAGAGTGTCTCGGCCGAGTTCGCGGTCTACACCGTCATGCAGGACCTGGCGGACCAGTTCCTGGGCCAGGACAACGCGTTTTTCCGCGAACGGGTCGTGGATATCTACGACCTGAAGAAGCGGCTGTTGCACCACCTGGTCGGCGAGCGGGCCAGCGGCCTGGACGCGATCGACCAGCCCTCTGTCGTGATCGCCCACGACCTGACGCCCAGCCAGACGGCGTCGCTGGACCGGTCGAAGATCCGCGGCATCGCGATCGACGTCGGCGGGCGGACCAGCCACACCGCCATCCTCGCCCACGCCCTGGGCATCCCGGCCATCGTCGGGCTCAAGGACATCACCCGCAGAGTCAACGACGGCCAGCAGGTCATCATCGACGGCAACCGCGGCCTGGTGCATATCGACCCCAACGCCGACCAGCTCTTGGAGTACCGCCAGGAGGCACGCGTCCTCAAGGAGCAGGCGGAAGTCCTGCGTAAGCTGCGTGACAAGCCGGCCGTGACGACGGACGGGACCGAGATCAAGCTGCTGGCGAACATCGAGTTCCCTGAGGAGATCCCGCAGGCGTTGGAGTTTGGGGCGCAGGGCGTCGGGCTGTACCGGACCGAGTTCCTGTTCATGGGGGCCGACCACGAGCCCACCGAGGAAGAGCAGTACGAGGCCTACGCGACCGCCATCAAGCTGCTGGAGGGCCGGCCGCTCACGATCCGGACGCTGGACCTGGGGGCCGACAAGATCGCGACGGGGGTCGAGGGGCTGCACGATTTCCACGAGTACAACCCGTTCCTGGGCTGCCGGTCGATCCGGCTGTGTCTGCAGCACCTGGACCTGTTCCGGACCCAGCTTCGGGCGATCCTGCGGGCCTCGGCTCTCGGACCTATCCAGATCATGTTCCCGCTGATCTCGAACATCATGGAACTTCGCCAGGCCAAGATGATCCTGGAAGACGTCCGGGAAGACCTCGAGGATCAGGGCTACGAGCTAGGGATCAACGTTCCGGTGGGCATGATGATGGAGGTGCCCTCGGCCGCACTGCAGGCGACGGCCTTCGCGAAGGAGGTGGATTTTTTCTCGATCGGTACCAACGACCTGATCCAGTACACTGTGGCGGTTGACCGATCAAATGAACGGATCGCCAACCTGTATTCAGGGGCTCACCCCGCGGTGCTGACCCTGATGAAGGAGGTGGTCCGGGCCGCAAATCGGGCACACATCGGTGTGAGCCTGTGCGGCGAGATGGGCGGCGAGCCGGAGTTTACGATGCTCCTGCTCGGGATGGGCCTAAGGACCCTGTCCATCTCCCCGCCTGCGATCCCGGAGATCAAACAGCTGACCAGGACGGTCGGCATCGAGCGCTGCAAGCGCGTTGCCCGCAAAGCGGGTGGGTACGATTCAGACAGGGAGGTCTATAATTACCTGCGTGACGAAATGAACAAACTGATGCCCGGCACGTTCACTGGACGTTCCATGAACTACTGACCCGGGCTGCCGACCGAACACCGCTACCCGATCGATCGCCGCGCGGACCTGCGCTGGCTGAGCGAAGACGGGGGCCAAGACAAGGATGTGCGATGTGCGATGGACGATGTGCGATGTGAAGCCCCCGGTCTAACCAGGCCGTGCCGGTGCGTCTGACCCTATGGGAGCGGCGCGACGGTTTTTCACATCGCACATCGAACATCGAACATCGAACATAGATGAACCACTGTGCCTACAGAAATGCTGATCAACTTCGTCCCGGGCGAAGAGTGCCGTATCGCCATCGTTGAAGATGGCAAACTCGAAGAGTACTACCAGGAGCGGGCCTCGGCCGAGAGCCACGTCTCCAACATCTACAAGGGCCGGGTGACCAACACCGAGCCCGCGATCCAGGCCGCGTTTGTGGACTTCGGTCTGGAACGCAATGGCTTCCTCCACATCTCCGACCTCCACCCCAAGTACTTCCCGGGCAAGGACCGCGAGGCGTTCGAGAAAGTCGGCAAGAAGACCGCCCGACGCGACCGGCCGCCGATCCAGAAATGCCTGAAACGCGGCGACGAGGTGCTCGTCCAGGTGCTCAAGGAAGGCATCGGCACGAAGGGCCCAACCCTCACCAGCTACCTGTCGATCCCCGGCCGATTCCTCGTGATGATGCCCGACATGCAGAAGCTCGGCGTCTCCCGCAAGGTCGAGGACGACGACGCACGCAAAGAAACCCGCAAGATCCTCGCAGACCTCAGCCCGCCCGACGAGTTCGGCTTCATCGTCCGCACCGCAGGGATCGGCCAGACCAAGACAGACCTCAAACGCGACCTCTCGTACCTCCAGCGCCTCTGGAAAAACATCGAGCAGAAGCGTAAGAAGATCAAACGCACCGGCGAGCTCTACGCCGAGTCCGACCTCGTCATCCGCACGATACGCGACGTGTTTACGAGCGACATCGACCGCATCGTCGTCGACGACCTCACCGCCGCCCGACGTGCACGCGACTTCCTACGTGTCGCGAGCCCGCGCACCAAGACGGTGGTGCAGTACTACGACGACCCGGTCCCGCTCTTCCACCGCACGGGCGTCGAGCCACAGATCGACCTGATCAACGCCCGCGAGGTGCCGCTGCCTTCGGGCGGGGCATTGGTCATCGACCAGACCGAAGCGTTGGTAGCCATCGACGTCAACTCCGGCAAGAGCCGGTCGGCCAAGGACGCTGAGACCAACGCGTTCAAGACGAACATGGAGGCGGTCGACGAGATCTGCCGGCAGCTCCGCCTGCGCGACCTCGGCGGGATCGTCGTCAACGACCTCATCGACATGCGCCAAGCGGGCCACCGCAAGAAGGTCGAGCAGCGTATGCGTGACAACCTCAAGAAGGACCGCGCCCGGTCACGCATCGGCCCGATCAGCACCTTCGGCCTGCTCGAGATGACCCGCCAACGCATGCGGGCATCCCTCCGAAAGTCCCTGCACAGCGAGTGCAACCACTGCACCGGGCTGGGCTACACCATGAGCGCCGAGTCTGTCGTCCTCACCGTCATGCGTCGGCTGGCGATGGTCGTGCAGCGGCAGGATGTTGCGCGCGTCGAGCTGACCATCAGCCCCGACGTCGCGTTCCAGCTACTCAACCGCAAGCGGACCGAACTCAGCCGGATCGAGGCGAAGCACGGCAAGCCGATCCTCGTACGCGTCGGCGGGCGGACCATCGACTACATCTCGATCGCGGCATTCGACGCACGCAACACCGCACTCAACACCGACCCAAAAACCAACATCAAGCACCTGCGCAAGGCGACCGACCACACGTTCCGTGATGTCGACGACCCGGACCTGCCCGAGACCACGGCCCCGGCGATCGTCGAGGACGACCCGATGCTCGAACACCCTGAGGGTGAAACCGACGATGGGCCGGTCGATGCGAAGGCCCAGGCCGCCGCTGAAAATCATGAGACATCCGGCGAAAGCGACGACGCAAGCGAAGAAGGCGGCAAGAAGAAACGACGCCGACGCCGACGCGGCGGGCGCAAGCGCAAAAAGGCTGGCGAAGGCGAAGACGCGGCAGCAGACGCAACACCGCAAGCCGACGGCGAGGAAGCGGACGAGGAAGCCGTCACCCAACCCGTTGAAGCCAACGCAGACAGCGAAGCCGACGAAACGGCGGAAGGCGAAGGCGGGAAGAAGAAACGCCGACGCCGCCGACGCGGTGGTCGCAAACGCAAGAAGTCGGGCGATGGGGATGGCAGCGAAGCGGAAGCCGAATCGGCCCCCGTCGGCGAGCCCGACGCCGACGCGTTCAACGACGCAGTTTCAGACGGCGATGCGCCCAAGCCCGACGACCAGGACGCCCCCAAGTCCACCAAGAAAAAGACCAAACGCACACGCCGGCGTTCCAAAACGACCAAGTCGAAGGATGGCGACACTAAAGACGCCGCGGGCGACACTCCCAAGCCCGAACCTGCCTCGGCGAAGGCCGAAAAGTCAGGTGAGAAGGACGACGCTTCGGCCAAGGCGACCAAGCCCTCGAAAAAGAAACGCGTGCGCAAACGCAACGCCCCGCCGCCCCCCGGCGAAGCGCCGACGGGTGGGTACAGCAACAAACTCGCAGGCATCGGACGTGACCGCGAATAGGAGCATCGGCGCGTGGCAAACCCTACCCACAACCCGTCCGCCCCTGGCGACGATGCTGCGTCGGCACCCCGCAAGCTGATCGTGCTCGGCTCGACCGGGTCGATCGGCTGCAACACGCTCGAAGTCGTAGCGCATCTGTCTGCGAACACCGATACGGACATCCATGTCGTCGGCCTTGCAGCGATGCGCAGCACCGACAATCTGATTGAACAGGCCAAGCGTTT
>JBCCWB010000117.1:0-13255 GCA_039194345.1 Planctomycetota bacterium | reverse complement strand
AAGACCACGCTGATCCAGTTCGCCAAGGCGTACTGGGGCGAGGACGCGGAGGTGAAGCTGGTGCCGAGCTACTTCCCGTTCACCGAGCCGAGCGCGGAGCTGTACGTGAAGATCGACCTGGGCAAGGGCCTGGAGTGGATGGAGGTCGGCGGGTGCGGCATGGTCGACCCGGCGGTGTTCGAACACGTGGGTTACGACCCGGAAGAGTGGACCGGCTTTGCGTTTGGCCTGGGCATCGAACGTTTGGCGATGCGCAAGCACAACATCGCGGACATCCGCTGGTTGTATGAAGGGGATGTGCGCTTCTTGCGGCAGTTCTGATTTGGGGCAAGGCTTGGGGGATCGGCCCGAGGTCTGTAAGTTAGGTTCTTATGAAGGACGATGACTTTCGGGATTGGCGACGCGACGAAGAGGTGGCTCGGGAGCCGGATGAGGCAGAGGGGCCTGATGCGCTGCCGGATCCGTTGGTTGCTGCGGAAGCGGTTGAGGTCGGGGGTGGGGGTGAGTCTTCCGTTGCATTGTCGGCAGGCTCTGAATCCGTTTTGCCGGGGGTACAGGCTCAAGCGGCGAAGTGCCCGAACTGTGGTTACAACCTGACGGGGGTGATGATCGGCACGCCGTGCCCGCAGTGCGGGTTGATCGTCGGGTCGGGTTTCCGGATGAACAACCTGCCCTCGTCGGGCAAAGCGGTGGCCGCGATGGTGCTGGGCATTGTGTCGCTCATCGGGTGTTTGTTCTATGGGGTTCCGTCGGTGATCTGTGGGCCGTTGGCACTGGTTTTCGCGAAGCAGGCCAAGGGGCAGGTGCAGCGGGGCGAGGTGAATTCGTCTTCCGACAGCATGGCCACCGCGGGTTTCATTTGCGGGTTGATCGGCACGATCCTGGGCGGGGTGGGGATCCTGGCGGTCGTCGGATTTATTGTGTTTGCCGTCGTTAGTTCACCGTGATGAGCGATATTGATCCTTCCAACCCGCAGCCGGGCCCGGTCGTTCAGGCCACGAAGATCCATTGCCCGCAGTGTGGCTACAACCTCACGGGCATCGCCATCGGCTCATCCTGTCCGGAGTGTGGCTTGGTGGTGGGCTCCGGGATCTTTGGGGCCAACCATAAACCCACCTCGGGGAAGGCGATCGCGTCGATGGTGCTGGGGATTGTGTCGATCGTCGGTTGTTGTATGTGGGGCTTGCCGGGCGTGATCTGCGGGGGGCTGGCGGTGATCCTGGGCCGCGGGGTGCGTGATCAAGTCAACGCGGGAGAGGTTCATCCGTCTTCGCAGAGCATGGCGGCCGCTGGGGTGACTTGCGGCGCGATCGGGCTGGTGTTGGGGCTGCTGTTTGTGGGGTTGCTGGTCGTCGGGATCATCGGCGACATGTGAAGCGGTGGGCGGGCTATGCGATGCTGGCTTGCACGCCGGTGGGGGTGTGGTGGATGGTCAGGCTGGATGATTCGCCTTGGAAGCGCAGCGTGGTGTTTCGCGCTGCGTCGTTTTGATAGTTTTGGGTTACGGGGGGCAGGGAGTCGAGCTGGGATTGGAAGAAGGTGCGGAGGCTGAGGCCCAGGCCGTGGTCCAGGGATTTGACGTAGCTGCCGTCGACGTCGGATTCGGTGAAGACTTGGAGGGTGGCGTCGAGGCCGCGCTGTTGTAGCGATTCGATGTAGGCTTGCTTCTCGGCGGTGGGGGCGATGTTGTCGCCGGGCGCGTGGACGCAGCGGATGGCCGCGGGGCGAGGTACATCGGCGAAGGTGGTGCTGAGGTGCGTAGCGTGGGCGAGGTCGCGGAGCTGGCGGGCGTCGTCGTGGTAGGTGTTGGGGAGGTTGGGGTTGAGGTTCCAGGCGGATTCGACGTAGTACGCAAAGCGGAACGTCGGCGAATGGTTCTCGAAGAAGTCGGGGCCGAGGTTGGCGTGGCGGCTGTCGACGTAACGCAGCGGCAGCGTGGCGTAACCCGAGTTGTCGAAGACGGCGCGAAGGGTATTGGGCGCGAGTTTGTTGAGGAGTCCGGCGAGGTAGCCGCCGTGGGAGCTGCCCAGGGCGATGACGTTGGCGGGGTCGTAGGCGTGGTGTTGTTGCAGGTCGTGGAGGGCGGCGAGGTGGTCGAGGGCTTGGGGGAGGCCGAGGTTGATCGGGCCGTCGGTGCTGCGGAGGCCGCAGGTGAGGATGAGTGATTCGGGGGATTCGCCGCGGGCTTGCGCGGCGGCGTTGCGCTGGTTGTGGGCGTGATCGAGTTGGCCGAGCAGTTGCATGAGGTCGGGCACGGCCGGGGGCTGGGGCCAAGGGATGCCGTGCGCTTGGCAGGTTTGGGCGAGGCGGATGAGGTCGTCCTGGGCGAACTGCCGGTGAGCGCCTTGCTGCGGGCGGTTGTGGACGCCGTGGTAACTCACGGTCATGCAGCCCATGCCGAAGCGGTCGGCAACCCATTCGCGGAAGGCTTGGAGGTAGCCGTCGTCGTTGTCTTGGCCGAAGCCTGGGATAAGTAACAACAGGCCGGGGGGTTGGTTGTTGTTGGACGCATCCGGCCAAGCCACGTCGTACCGCAGCGGGTTCGGCCGGGGCAAGCCGAGCTCAACGTCCGGCGAGGCGGGGCAGTGATAAACGTGATGCGTCGGCACGGCAGTAGGGTAACGGCAAACGCCACCGAGCCCGTTCGGGAATGAACGGGCTCGGTCGGGAGTGGGGGTATTTCAGTCGGTGGGTTACGCGTTGCCGGTGTCGTAATAGAAGCGTTCGCTGACGATCTTGCCGTCTTTCCATTGCTGGACGACGGTTTGTTCGACGTGGATGTCGTTGCCATCAACGTCGGTCCAGTCCATGACGTTTTCGTACAGCCCGGCGGTTTCGCTGACCGCGATCGCGGGGGTTTCGAAGTTCTTGAACGCGGCGACCGAGGCGACGAACTGTTCTTCGCGTTCGAGGTTGGCCGCGAGGCCGACGGTGTCGCCGTAGGCGGGTTCGGACATGACCACGTCGTCGGCGTAAAACTCGCGCATGGCGTCCATGATGCGGCCGTTGCGGATGTAGTCGAGCAGTTCGTGGAGGCGGACGTTGGGGGTGGACATAGCGGGTATTCCTAGGGTGGTTGTGAGGTTTCAAGTAGCCGCGACGCTACGCGTCGCTGGTGGATCGATGGAGAAATAGTTGCTTGATCACGAGATCAGGCCGCGATCGCCGGGTTGGTCAGCGTGGCGTTGTTTTTCGAGCCGAGTTGTTGGCGGATTGCTCGCACGATCGGCGAAGTCACGTTGAATCGGCCCGGGCCCGTGAGCACCAGCGCCACGGCCACCAGGCCCAGCGCCAACGGATACTCGCCACCGCCGCCTTGGGCATTCAGCTGCGCCCCCTTGGCGGTGAAGAAGGCCACGGCCATCGTGAACGCCAGCGGGATCGACGCCAACCGGGTGAAGAGGCCCAAGGCCACCGCGACGCCCGCGACGAGCTCGGTGCCCGCAGCGAGGTAGGCGTTGAGCAGCGGGAAGGGCACGCCAAGGCTATCGAGGTAGCCCGCAAAGCCATCGATGCCGTTGGTGAACTTGGCGCTGCCGTGGAAAACAAACAGGCCACCGAGGGTAACGCGGAGTAGCAGGAGGCCCGTGTCGCGGGCGGGCTCGGCAATACGGCTAGGCAGGGTCAGACGATCGGGGGTGGTGGTGCTCATGGTGGGACTCCGTGGTGTTCGGTGGGTGAAGGCGATATTAATTGTTCAAACAACTATATGCTTGTGAAAACAAATATCAAGCCGTGAGGCAAATTTTTTTTGCCCCCCTCGGTGCCCCGGAAGTGGAATTAGCTTTAGTCGTCGGCCGCGGCCGGCTGCCGGGCTTTCTCCAGCAGACGGTTGAGTTCCGTCAGCTCTTTGCAGGACAGATGCCCGAGTTGTTTCTCGTGCAGCTGGCGGATGGGTTTGTCGAGCTTGCGCAGCACCGCCAGCCCGTCGGGCGTGATGCTGACGATGACCACCCGGCGGTCTTCATCGTCGCGGGTGCGCTCCGCCAGGCCGGCCTTGATCAGGCGGTCGACCAGCCGGGTGATGTCCGGCACGCGGGTGACCAAACGCTCCGCCACCTCCAGGCTGGGCAGCCCGGGCAGCCCTTCACTTTTCTGCGCCCCACGCAAAATACGCAGCACGTTGTACGTCGACTCGGACAAGCAGTGGGCTTTGAACAGCTGGTTGAACTCACCGCACAACTCCCCGGCGGTGCGCGCGAGGTTGAGGTAGGCCTCTTCCGCGGGGCAGTCGAAGGGCTGTTGCTTTTTGAGTTCGTGCTGGAGGGAGGGTGGGGTCATGGCGGCGGGGCCCGAGGGTTGGTTTCGGGCGAATTATGTGTTTCAACGATTATCTTAGGCGCCGGTTATCGATTTTCCAGTTCTCTTTCCGTGGGATGCGTTATGGTTGTGCGCTGCCCCGGCAGCCGCCGACGATTCCCGCCAACCCCTGACCCGCCGAGCCACCCGTGACCCAACCCCTCATGCAATCCGACCTGCCCCTGGACAACCACCGCCAAGGCAAGGTCCGCGATGTATACGACGCCACCACCACCGACGGCCAACCCGTCACCCTGCTGATCGCCTCCGACCGCCTCTCGGCCTTCGACGTGGTCATGCCCACCGGCATCCCCGACAAGGGCCGCGTGCTCACCCAGCTCTCCAAGTTCTGGTTCGCCAAGATCGGCGCGGAGCTCGGCGATCGCTTGTCCCACCACCTCATCTCCACCAACGCCGACGACATCGCGGAGCTCGATGACGCGCAACGTTCTACCCTCCGCGGCCGGGTGATGCTCGGCCGACGGTGCAAGGTCGTGCCCATCGAATGCGTCGCCCGGGGTTACCTCGCGGGCAGCGGCTGGAAGGAATACCAGAAGACCCAAAGCGTCTGTGGTGTTGCGCTGCCCGAAGGGTTACAGCAATGCGAGAAGCTGCCTTCGCCGATCTTCACCCCCGCGACCAAGGCGGAGGAAGGGCACGATGAGAACATCAGCTTCGAACGCGCTTGCGAACTCGTCGGCGAAGAACTCATGACCACGCTGCGTGACCTCACGCTGACGATCTATCAGCTCGGCCACGACCACGCCGCGAAGCACGGCATCATCCTCGCCGACACCAAGTTCGAGTTCGGCATCCCCGTCGACAGCGAAACCAAGCAGCCCTTTCTCATCGACGAAGCCATGACGCCCGACAGTTCGCGCTTCTGGCCGGCGGATGATTACGAAGTGGGTCGTGATCAATCCAGCTTCGATAAGCAGTACGTGCGCAACCACCTGCAAGCGCTCGTTGATGCAGGACAATGGGATAAAGAACCACCCGGCCCCGTCTTACCCGATGATGTCGTGAACAACACCGCAAATAAATACCGACAAGCGTATGAAGTCTTGACCGGAAGCGCGTTGGATGATTAAACTAAAGTGCCTGTGATGCGAAGCAACGCCTATGCTTCAAAGCACTGAACCCAACCGTTTACTCAAGCGGTAGAACGAACGACAATACGACTTCGATCAGCCCACGTGTTGATCCCACGAACCCACGTAGCGCCACGCGTGGGTTCGCTTTTTGGGTTGAGGACGTTTATGCGTGATGGTTTTTGATTCGTAGGGTGGGCAACGCCCACCACCACAACCGACATACCAGCCCGATCGGCGGTGGGCGGTGCCCACCCTACCTCCCAGAATTCACCCCCAACCCATCGGTTTGCGTGCCACGTAAATCGGCGTATCCTAGTCCTCCGGTTTCCGTGCAACCCCTTGCCCGCTACCGCCGTTTTTTGCGGTGTTTTGCGGGCCCGCAAGGGACTCACGGGGTGTAGCTCAGCTTGGTAGAGCGCTACGTTCGGGACGTAGAGGCCGCAGGTTCAAATCCTGTCACCCCGATTGAGCGAAGCGAAAGCGGGTGGCCGCATGGCGGCCCGAAGCACGGCTTCGCGTGACGGATTCCGTGAAAACGCAATCCTGTCACCCCGATTTTTTCGCCGCTTCACGCGGCTTTTTCTTTGCCGATCCATCGGCAGCCCCGGCCGGCAACAGGGATGCCCCATTGTCCGAACCCCCAGCGTTCCATACCGTTGTCCTCCTGCCGACGTACAACAACGCGCCCAAACTCATCGGCGTGCTCGATCAAGTTGTGGCCTTGGGCCATACCGCGCTCGTCGTGAACGATGGCAGCACCGACGACACCGCTGCGTTACTCGAAGCATTTCTCGCCAAGCTGGACGATGCCGACTCGGTCAAGGTCGTTCACCACGAACGCAACCGCGGCAAGGGCGCGGCGTTACGCACAGGGTTCGCCAAAGCACGCGAACTTGGCTACACCCATGCCTTGAGTATGGACACGGACGGCCAACACGACACCGCCGACGCCGCGGCGTTGCTCGCGACGGCCGAAGCGCAGCCGACCGCGTTGGTGCTGGGCACACGTGACGCGAACGATCCCGACTATCCGTCGGCCAACCGCGTCGGGCGGGTGTTCTCGAACCTGTGCATCTTCATCGGCTCGGGCCGACGCATCGAAGACAGCCAATCGGGCTACCGCGTGTATCCGTTGGGGCTGGTCGAAACGATTCCGTGTCGGGCGGGGCGGTACGGGTACGAAGCCGAGATATTGACGCGCTCGGGTTGGGCGGGTTGCCCGTTGGTGCAGTTGCCGATCCGCGTGATCTATCCGCCGGGCGACGAGCGGATCAGCCACTTTCGGCCGTGGATGGATACGCTGCGTAGTGCTGCGTTGCACCTGCGGTTGTTTGCGCGGGCGGTGTTGCCGCTGCCGTTCAAGAAGTGGCCGCCCCCGGAAGCGCATGAGGCCGAGGCGGACGCTCTGCCCAAGCAAGCGTGGTGGAAGCGCGTCTTGCTGTGGTTCGACCCGCGCGAACTCGTCCGCAGCGCCCGCCGTGACCGGGTGAGTCAGATGAGCGTCGCGGCGGGGTTGGGTGTGGGAGCGTTTGTGGCCAACCTGCCGGTGTATCCCGTGCAGACGCTGGTCGCCGTGTACCTCGCCAAGCGACTGCACCTGCACCCGGTGTCGACGGTCGCGGGGTCGCAGCTGGCGTTTCCGCCCGTTGGCCTGGCGCTCATCTTCGCCGCCATCTACCTGGGCCACTTCGTGCTCACGGGCGAGCCGCCGCGTTGGTCGGATTTCAGCGAGCTGGGGTCGCTGAGCTTCCGCGAGATCCGCGGGCTGATGCACGAGTATTTCCTGTCGTGGTGGATCGGCGGCGTCACGCTCGGGACCCTGATCGGCCTGGCGACGTTTGCCTTAGGCATCGCATTGCTGAAGTGGGTGCCGGTGGAGAGTGAAAGTGTCGTGCCGGAGTAGGGCAGCCCACCAGGCGATCCTCCGGCTAGTAACGCCCATTTACATCTCTATTGAACTTTTTGAAGTAGCCGCGTGTAGCTTGGTCAGGGTGTGCGAGTTTCCAGACCTGCCCATCTTTGTCTTCGTAAAGTTCGGTGAAATAGAACTTGGTTTCTGTCTTGTCCGGGCCTAACTCCTTCAGATCTCCAGATTTCACCAGCGTCTGGATTTTGGTCATGAACTCGCTATACCCATTGCTACCGTCGGCTAGAAACACCTCGTTTAATACCGCCATTACCGAATTCCTTGTCAAAAACAGATATGCGAACTTGCAATGAGTATGTCTGTCCACATTACTGATACCCCGGCATATCCAGCAGCTTGTCGAGCCGAACAATCTCAAACCCCTTGTCGCGCAATTGATTGACCAACGGCACCACCGCCTCGGCGGTCACGCTCCGCGACGCGGGGTACTCCGGCTCGTGCCCATCGTGCAATAGCAGCACGTCCCCATCGCGGGCCTTGGTCAGCCGCTTGAGAATCTTGGTCTTCTTCGGCGGGTTCTTTTTGCCGTCCAGCGCTTTGCGCGACCACGTCACCACCGTGTGCCCGCCGAACTTGGCCTCCTGCATCATGTGCCAGTGCTTGAGCCCCATCGGCGGACGGAACATGGCCGGACGTTTACCCAGCAAGTCGTACACCGCGTCGTCCGTCAGGTCGATCTGCCGACGCCAGAACCCGTTGAGGCCCCACAGGCCCTGGCGGTCGTGGTCGAAGGTGTGGTTCGCGATGAGGTGCCCCTCGTCGTGGATACGCCGCAAGAGGTGGGGGTGTCGCTGGACGTTGCGGCCGATGACGAAGAACGCGGCGGGGGCATCCACCGACTTGAGGGCGTCGAGTACCGCGGGCGTGCTGTCGGGCGTCGGCCCATCATCAAACGTGAGCGCCACCCGTGGCTTCTGGTTCTCCCCCACCGGCCACCCCCGATGCACCAGCGGCCCCATAATCCGGCTACGCGGGTGCACCATGCCCCAGCCCAAGAGGCTGCCACCGAAGAGCGCAGCGGGGGCGATGATGGTGAACCAGGTGGAGGGGACGTCCATCCGGAGAGTTTAGAGGTTCTTTGGCAAAGCGGGATCGTCTGGGTGCCGTGGTCAAAGGAGCGAAGCGACTGCCGGCCACGACGGTGGGTTGCGATGGGGAGCGTGGCCGGCGCTTTGCTTGACCACGGCACCCAAGTTCCCAAGCCCCCAACACCCAAGTCCCCAACATCACTCTTTGCTCGGCGAAACAATCGGCGGGACCCAGCCCGGCTGGATCGCATCCATCGTCTCCGCCGCACGCAGCGGACCCTCAAGCGGACGCTTGGTGGTCATGAGAAACGCCGCGGAGTTGACCTGGTTCAATCCGCCGTGCGTCGATAGCGGATCGATGACCCAGGTGAACCACTCGATGCCCGCGCAGTATCCATCGCGCAGCGTGACCATGACCTGCGGGCTGTTGCGCGTCTGTCCGTGGAACGCGTCCCACAGCCGGGCGGGGGCATCCGGAAAGAGATGATCGGCGGTCCGCTCGAACCATTCGTCTCGGCTGAGCGACACATTGGAAAGTTCATCGCCGTAGTCCAGCGGGTCGCCGTTTTGCGGGGCGTAGGTCAGGCGTCGGTTGTCCATGGTGATCCGCGCGGTACCGCCGGGGTTACGGACGAGGATGTCGGGACCGTCCATGAAGGCGATCGTCTCGACTTCGGGGAGGTTGGCGAGCAGCGCCTCACTGACCGCTTCGGGCTGCGAGGTGTGCACGCCGAACCAGGTCATCAAGCCGTCCATCTCGACGAACACGTCGTCGGGCCGTTTGTTCTGGTCAGTGACGCGGAAGCCCGTATCTTCGAGCAGCTTCTCGACATCGATCCAGGTGGTCTTGGCCAGGTTGTGCCCGTGATCGGACATGACCGAGATCTGCACTGCGCCCTTGCGTTCGTACATAATCTGCAAGAGAAAACGTTCGAGTTCGTCGAGGCTTTCGTCGAGGCCCGCCTGGCCGTGCTTCATGAGCATCGCCGAGGCGGTGGCGATGTACACGATGGTGGTCCGGTCGGGGCTGGCGTCGAAGGCCTGGCGGGCGCGTTCGAACTCGACCTTCAGCCACGGCCGAGGCTTGAGCCAGGCCGAGGAGTTGTCGGAGTAGTCGATGTTGTAGTGCAGGCGTTGCTGCCAGGGGTTGCGGTAGCCGCCCAGGCGTTTGTTGATGAGGTTGTTGACGCCGTTGTGCTGCGGACGGGGGTCGTAGTGTTTGTTGATCGCCCCAGGCATCGGCGGGGCGTGGAGGATGTCGCTGAAACACACGGCCGACATGCTGGGGTAGGGCGCGATGACCTTTACCGGCCGGTGGAACGCGCCCCATACGCTCGACGGCCGCTGGGCGAGGCTACGCATCAGCGCGTCGTACGGGATCGAATCGATGAGAACGATCAGGTGGGGGACCTCGTCGCGGTCATAGTCTTCCAAGTGGAACAGCCGATCCGGTTGGCCGTCTTGGTCGTCGTCGTACGACAGCGATTCGAGTTGGCCTTCGTCGTTGTGGGTGAGCGCGAAGTCGGGTGTGTCGTCACGGTTCGTGTCGTACCAGGTCTCGAAGCCTTGCGTGTGCGTGGGTTCTTCGGGGAAGTGCAGACGATCGCCGGGGACGCATCCCGTACCTAATGCCACGAACAGGCAAACCGGAAACAGGAGGAACCAACGCATCATGGGGTCGTGGCCTCCAGTGTTGCGGGGGCGGACTTGCGGGGGTAGAGCAGGATCAGCACCGGTAGCAGGGTTAGGACCGAGGCGGCCCACGCGGCGCCGACGCCCATCGCGGTGAACCAGCCCAGCGAACGGATGGCGGGGACGCTGGTGAACGCGAGCGAGCCGAACGCCAGGCCGGTGGTCACGCTGGTCATGGTGATAGCGTGCGCGCTGGCGGCGAGGTGGTCGATGAGCACCTTGCGGTTCTCGCCGAGCTTTCGGCACCGCCGGGCGATAGCGACAAGGAAGATACCGTCGTCCACGCCGATGCCTACGACCAACGGCATCGCGATGAGGTTGATCGCGTTGAGTGTCCAGCCGAACACCTCCGCACAGGTCACCAGCGCCAAAACCCCGGCAAACGAAGGCAAAAGCGCCAGCACCAGATCGCCGGGGCGACGGAAGAAGATCAGCAGCCACGCGAGCACCAGTCCGGCGGCTATGAGCAGCAGCTTGGTGAGGTGGTCGCCGATGGCTTGCTGGGTGTCGTAGCCGACGACGGTGATGCCGGTGAGCGTGGCTGTGCCTTTGGGCGGGTGGTGAGACGAGATCATCTCGATCATGCTCAGCTTCTCTCGCGCCGCTTCGATTGTGGCGTCGCGATCGCTCACGGTCATCCACGGCCGAGTGAGCGTGACGAGGACCAAGCCCTCGGAGGGTTGCTCTTGATCACGGGGCAGCACCATGCCCGCGAGCTCTGGGTAGGCCGCCAGGTCATCGAACTTGGGAGCATCACTGGTCAGCAGGGTGCGCAGGAAGTCTTCGGTTTCGCCGAACGCCGCGGCGTTGAATCCTGCGGCGTCGGCCGAGGCCCGCAGTTCGTCGATCACCCGCTGCACATCCGATTCGCTCCACGCCAACGTGATGTTGCTGGGTGTCGGTAACAGTGTGGCGGGGCCCAGAGCTCCCGCAACGCCGGAGGGGAGCGTTTCGCCTGCCGGAAAAAGGTTTTGTACTTGGTATGCGGTGCTCAGCATCCAGTCGGGCGAATCACCTTCGACCAGAATCATCAGCGAATCCTGTGCGGCACCGAACACCTCGGCCAAGGTCTCTTGCGTGTCCAGCGGCGGGTGGGGACGGGGGTGCAACGCGTGGAGGTCGCTGTCGAAAGCCAATGGCGAGTGCCAACCCGTTTCCCTGTCGATCGAGCCCAGCACAACCGTGAACCCCGCGGCGACGATCACCAACGCGCTGAGCCAAACGTAACGCTTGGGGTGGCGGGCGACGTGGCGGACGGTGGGGGCGAGATCGAAGCGGGTGGATGACAAGCCGTGTTTGGCGAAGCGCGTCGGGCCGAGCGTGGCGAGCAGGGCGGGCAGCACGGTGATGGACGCGAGCAAAGCCAAGCCGAGCCCGAGCATGCCGAGTAAAGCGAACTCGCGCAGCGACTGCACGCTCGAGCTCAGGACCGCGCCGAAGCCGATGAGTGAGGTGACGCACGCCGCCATGACGGCCGGGCCGACCGCGGCGACGGTGTGGACGCCCGCCGCGCGGTCGTCACCGTCTTTGCGAGATCGCTTCACCGCTTCGTGGTGCGACAAGACGTGGACGCAGTAGTCGATGCCCAGCCCGGCGAGCACCGCGCCCGCCACGGCCGTGACCGGGGTGAGCCGACCCGACAAGACGCCGTAGACGCCGAAGGCGGTGATGATCGCCGCGTACACCGGCAGCTTCAGCAGCCAAAACGCCATCGGGTGGCGGTACACCACGATGAAGACGACGACCAGCAGCAGGATCGACCCGGTGCAGCTGCGGATCATGTCGGCCCGGGTCTGCGACGCGCTGAGCTCGGCGATGGCGTAGGCCCCGGTGTAGTCGATGCGCAGCTCGCCGTTGGGGTTCGCGGCCGCGGCCGCTTCGCGGATGCGGGGCATGAACGCGGCGGTGAAATTCAGGTCCCCGGCCGACTCACGGCCCATGATGCGGATCATGATCGCGCCGCCGTCACGGCTGACCATCGCGCCCGTGCCTTCCATGAACTCGCCACCGCCACCAGAAGCAAACTGCCCGGCGTTCTCGGAAAGAAAGTCACGCAATCGAAGCGGGTCGCGGATGAGTTCTTTGGCGAGTCGGCCTGCGGCGGGGCCGGGCGCGGCGAGCATCGCGGCGTTCTGCGCGAACTGCTCGTCCATCTCGGCGCGGGTCAGGCGTTGTTGCAACGCCGCCCGCTGGTCTTCGTCGAGGTAGTAAAGCCCGTGCGGGATCACGACCTCTTCGATAAACGCCGCGGCCTGCTCCGAGGAGCGGTATCGCAGCGAGGCCACCATCGGGTCGTCGGCGAGTTCCTGTTCGAGACGCTCGGCAAAGCCGATCAACCGGTCCGGATCGGACCCGCTGTTACGCATCGGCAGGCGTGCGAGCACGATCAGGTCGTCGACCAGTGCGTAGTTGCCCACGACCTTGCCCAGCGCGACCGCCGAGGGCTGGTCGTCGGCGAGCATGTCCTGCACGCTGGTGGCGGGTTTGATCTGCAGGGCGATGAGCAGGCCCGCGGTCGAGAGCAGGAGCGTGATGAGCAGCGTCGCGAGCGGCCGGGCTGTGACCAGCCGGGCCCACGCCGCGAACAGCCCGCGTGGCTCGTGGGTCGGCGTCTCGCTCACGGCGACATCGTCTCCGAAGACTCCACCTTCGCCGCATCGATCCGCACCGCCCGCCGCGACGGCTTGAACGCCCGGGGGTTGAGCTCGCCATTGAGTTCGACATCGCGGAAGGTCATCTGAAGGCGTCCGAATTCACCGGACACGATCACGTAGCGATACCAACGAACCCCTTCGTAATCGCTGTATTCGCTTTGGATCTGAATCCCCGGATTCATTTGATCGCCACGGACCCACCAATTCATAGGCGACAGGGTTCGACGGTCGATCGCTACGATCAAAGAGTCATCCGGCCACGTCGCCCATATAAAAAAGGGGGCATCGAATCGAACGGCTGCCTCGACAAGCGTTGGTTTGGTACGTGAGAATCGGGCCTTTGCAAAATCAGCCCCCCGTAGCATCGCGCTGAGGTTGTTGGCCAGTTCGGCTAACTCCGCTTCACTGTCAGGCGACTCTTCCTTCATCTCGTCCGCCGCGATGACGTATGTGCCCTCGGGTGTAACCGTTAGGTCAAAGATGGTTTGGTTGAGCTTCCAGGTCCGTAGGCGGAAACGGTCGTCGCCTTGCATGACCAACGCGCCATCGAAGGTAGTGGTT
>JBCCWB010000116.1:0-13322 GCA_039194345.1 Planctomycetota bacterium | reverse complement strand
TTGCTGGACTTGGACGACTTGGCTTGGCCCTGTCCGCCATCACCACCACGCCGGGGCTTGCCTTGGCCCTGGTTTTTGCCGCGCTGCTGACGCTTGGGGGACGGGGTGTCATCCGGCAGCTTCGCGGCTTCGCCTTCGGGGATGTCATCCGGGAAGTCGGTGAGCACCGGCAGCTTCATCTTGATCGCACGCTGCACCGCGGTCAGGTTGGCCCGCTCGAGCTTGTCGCAGAACGCAATCGCCATGCCCGAGGCTCCGGCCCGGGCGGTTCGGCCGATGCGGTGGACGTACGACTCGGGGTCGTCCGGCAGGTCGTAGTTGAACACATGCGACACGTTGTCGACGTCGATCCCGCGCGAGGCGATATCCGTCGCGACGAGCACGTGGCACTTCCCGGACTTGAAACGCTCGAGGCTACGGAGTCGGGCGTTCTGGGTTTTGTTGCCGTGGATCGCCTCGGCGGGGAAGTTGAACTTCTTCAATCGACGCACAAGCTTGTCCGCGCCGTACTTGGTGCGAGTGAAGACGATGGCCCGGGAGACCGAGTGCTTGCCCAAGAGGTGGGCGAGCATCTGCGGCTTGTGTCCTTTGTCGACGAAGTACACCGCCTGCTCGACGCGCTCGGCGGTCGTGGATTGCGGAGCGGTGCTGATCTTCACCGGGTTGGTCAAAAGATCATTAGCGAGCTTCTCGATGGCGGGCGGCATCGTCGCGGAGAACAGCAGCGTCTGGCGGCTCTTGGGGATCTTCTTGTTGATCTTGCGGATGTCGGGGATGAAGCCCATGTCGAGCATCCGGTCGGCCTCGTCGAGAATGAACGTCTGTACACGCGACAGGTCGACGTGGCCCTGCTCCATGAGGTCGATCAGTCGGCCGGGCGTGGCGATGATCAGATCGACGCCGCGGTTGAGCTTGGTGATCTGAGGGTTCTGGTTCACGCCGCCGTAGACGAGCACGCTGGCGAGGTCGATGCGTTGGCCGTAGTCCTGGAAGCTCTGGGCGATCTGCCCGGCCAATTCACGGGTCGGCGCGAGCACGAGGCCGCGCGGCAAACGCTTGCCGGGTTGCCGCTTGTCGGTGTGCATCCGGTGCAGCGTGGGCAGGGCGAACGCCGCGGTCTTGCCCGTGCCGGTCTGGGCGCAGCCGAGTACGTCCCGCCCCTCGAGCGTGTGCGGGATCGTCTGGGCCTGGATCGGCGAGGCGGTCACGTACCCGCAGTCGGCGACGGCCTGGAGGATCGGTTCGGCAAGGGGGAGCTGGGCGAAATCCATACGGGAGTGAGTCCGGGGCGGTGATTCAGCGGGGCGAGTCGAAAAAAAGACCCGCGTGGGTCGCACGCGGGTGGTGGGTCGGGGTTATGCGGCAGCCATAGGGCCCGCCATGCGGTGCCGATTACTTGAAGACTTCGGGGCCTTCCGATGCGGGCTTGGGCGAGTCCATCGGCACGACGGTGTCGGCGGGTGCGAGCGTGTTGCTCGGAGCGGCTTCGACGGCGGGGGCGGCTTCGGCCTCGGCTTCATCGCCGGGCATGGCGACGAGGTAGATCTCGACACGGCGGTTGGCGGCCGAGCCCTTGGGGCCGTTGGCCTCGATGGGGCGGAACTCGCCGTAGCCCGCCACGCTCATGCGCGACTCGGGGATGCCGGCGGAACGGAAGCCTTTCATGACCGCGACGGCGCGGGCGGTGGACAAGCCCCAGTTATCGCCGAACTGCTGCTTCACAAAGGCATTCTTGATCGGCACGTTGTCGGTGTGGCCCACGACGCGGACTTCGTATTCTGATGCCACGGGCGAGCTGAGCACCTGGGCGAGGCGTTCAACGATGGGAGCCGCTTGCTCACGCACCTCGGCCTTGCCCGAACCAAAAGTCACATCGCTGCGGAAGCGGATCGCGCCGGTCTTCTCGTTGTAGCTCATCAGGTCGGGGTTGGCCTCGGCCAGGCGGGCCAGTTCGTCGGCCAGCTCGACAGGGATCGGGATCGTGCCCGCACGGGAGAGTTGGTCCTTGAGCTTGGCCACGGCCGATTCCAGTGCGGCACGGTCGGCCAGGGCGTCGGCGAGCTGGGCCTGGAGGTCGGCGTTGGGGTTCTTGGCGCCGCGGAGCAGCTCGATCTGGCGGTCCTTGTCTTCGAGTTGAGCCTGGAGGTCGAGGATCTGTTCCTGAGCCACGCGGTACTGGGCGCGGTAGTTAGCGACCGAGCTCTCGCTCACACAGCCGATGGAGAAAAGGGCCGGCAGAGCGATCGCGAGTGCGGAGAGGGTCAGGCGAGATTTCATATTCGTGGGTCCCTGTTGAGATCTGCAAAAAGCGCACCGATGTGCATCTGGAAGAGTTTAACACGCCCGACTCAGCCGCGTCGGCGGGGCGGCGGGCCATGGATTATCGGTCGTCGGGCCGTGCTATGCTTGGTTTTTAGGATGTACCGCATGACCACGGATAAGGCGCAGCTCACCCCAAACGATGTTCAGGACTTCACGCTGTACCGTGGCGGCGCGATCGCGGGGTTTGCCGAAGTTTCGCCGACCGGGGAAGGCGAGGCCCGGCCCGGCACGGTGGCCGTGACGGGCGGGCGCGTGGTGGATGCCGGGCCAACGGCCGAGATGGACCGCAAGTACGCCGGCGATGCCCGCCGTACCGTCGACCTGCCCGGCCGATTGCTCCTGCCGGGGATGGTCAACGCCCACACGCACCTCGAGCTCACCACCATCGGCCCGCAGCCCTACGGCGGCGACTTCATCGGCTGGGTCGCCATGCTCCGCGAGCACTGGCCCGGCGAAGGTGAGCCGTTCGCTAAGCAGCCGGATGAGTCGTGGTTTGCGAAGGCCGCCGCAAAAGGGTCGAGCCAGTCGATGGACGCGGGGGTGCAGGCGGTGGGGGACATCACCCGCTTTGAAGGCGTGGTGGATGCGCGGTGTGAGTCGCAACTTGCCGGGGTGAGTTTCATAGAGTTGTTTGGCATGGGGCCGCCCTGGGATACCGAAGCTTTGGCGAGACTCGCTGAGCCGGCCGACGGGTTTCAGCCGCACGCGCCGTACTCCGCGGGTCCTTCCGTTTTTGATGCGGCGTGTAGCACGGGTCGGCCGGTGAGTTGTCACCTCGCCGAGACGCTCGACGAGCTGCGTTTCATTGCCGAGGGCGACGGGCCGTTTCTGGACCTGCTTCAATCCTTAGGCAAGTGGTCACCCGACTTCGCCGAGCATTTCGGCCAAGGCTTGTCGCCGGTGCGCTACTTGGAGCCTTGCCTGCGGCGTGCACCGTGGGTGCTGGCGCACTGCAACTACGTCAGCGATGACGACATCGCGTTGCTCGCCGAGACGAACGCCTCGGTCGCCTACTGCCCGATTGCCAGCGAATACTTCGGCCACGGCATTTCTGGAGGGGGGCACCGCTACCGCGACATGCTCGACGCCGGGGTCAACGTCTGCCTCGGCACGGATTCGATTGTGTGTCAGCCGGCAAACGAGCCGCAACCGCTGGGCATCTTGCCGCAGATGCGTCGGCTGTATCAACGCGATCAAACCGATCCGTCATTGTTGCTGCAGATGGCTACGGCCCATGGCCAACGGGCCTTACAACTCGATGGCGGCATCACGCGGATTGCCGCTGTGCCGTTTGATCGTCACGACGAAAGCGATGCGCTAACGCAAGTTCTGCAGCATCATGATCCGGTCCAGTCATTGACCTTGGCCGAATCTCCGTCCTGAGGCTGTATTTAATTTTTCCTTCCTCAGCCACATCGGCGTGGATAAAATAAAACGCGAGAGAGGGTTGTCTTTTCTGACGCAAGTTCTTGCCGTGAAGGATTCAACCATGACCCACGAGTTGCCCGGTTTTCATCGAACCCCCACCACCGAGGCGCAAACGGCCCGGGGGAATGTCCACTTCCCGTACGCCTACCTCGCGCTGGCCTTCGTTTCGGCACTCGACTTGATCCTGACCTACATCATCCTGCTGATGGGCGGGTACGAAGTGAACCCGATCGCCAACGCGGTGCTGCAGAGCCCGGCCGACTTCCACGGGCTGATCCTCTACAAATTCGTGATCGTGGTGAGTGTCGTGCTGATCTGTGAATACATCAGCCGACACGCCGAGGGTGCGGGACGACGACTGGCCGGCTGGGCGGTGGCGATCAGCGCGTTCCCCGTGGTGTGGTCGACGCTGCTGCTGATTCAGCATTCCTGATTCTTGTGTGACTCCGGGCTTACTCAGCGAAAAGGCCTAGCTGCCCGTCGAGGTTGGGGCGGCGGAAGTGTTTACGGGCGATGGGGCGGATGTCGCGGTTCAGGCCGTATTTCCGGCAGTAGACGTCGAAGACCCGTTTGAGGTGTTCGACGTGGACACCTGCGCCGCGTCGCCGGTCGTGGGCTTGGCGTTGCCGCACACCGGACTTGCCAACGAAGTTCATAGCGGGGCGCTGTGATTGTGTGCCGAGCGTGACGCCGCCGTCGCGAGACTCTTGCGAAACGGCGCGTGGGTTCGCCACCATCTTGCCGGTGTGGTCGTCGACCTTGTTCCGCTTGGCCATCGGCCCGGTGTCGTAAAGCTTGCCGCCGCGGGCTTGGCGGATCAGCGACTCGACGTGCTTGGCCCGCTCGGGGTGCACGTTGCGTTGCAGCCAATCCAGGAACAACGCTTTGAGCTGGTACGGCAGCCGCAGCAGCACCCACGCCACCCGCGTTGCCCCCGCATCCGAGATCGCTTCGAGCAGCCGGGGTAGCTCCGTGTCGGTCAGCCCCGGGATCACCGGCGCGATGTTCACACTCACCGGCACGCCCGCCTCGGTCAGCTTCTGGATCACCCGCAGCCGGGCCGTGGGCGGCGAAGCCCGCGGTTCAAGCCGTGTTGCGAGTTCATCGTCGAGCGTGACCAGTGTCACCGTCACCCGTCCCGCATTGCGCTCGCCAAGCTTCTGCCACAGATCGAGATCACGCAGCACCAGCGTGTTCTTGGTCATCGTCGACACCGGCTGCATGCAGTCAGCCATCACCTCCAAGCACCCGCGCGCGATTTTCAATTCCTTCTCGATCGGCTGATAGATGTCCGTGATCGCCGACATCACGATCGGCTCGCCCGGCCAGTCCTTTCTCGCCAGCTCACGCTTGAGCAAGTCCGGCGCATCGTGCTTGGCCATGATCTTGGTCTCGAAGTCCAGCCCCATCGAGAAGCCCAGGTATTCGTGGTACGGCCGGGCGAAGCAGTAGATGCAGCCGTGCTCGCACCCGCGGTACGGGTTGACCGTCCAATCGAACGGCACGTCCGACGTCGGCTGCACGCGGTTGATGATCGACTGGGTCTTGTCCGGGAAAATCTGCAGCGGCACCCGCACCGGCGGCGCTTCCTCGGCACCGTCTTCGGCGTTGGGCTTGATGACCGTGTGGCGTTTGTCGCTGGGCCCGGCCCGCTCGGCTTCCTGGGCGTCGGCTTCCCGCTCGGCCCGCTGGGCATCGATCGCGTCGCCCAGCACGTGCACGTTGTGTTTCTCGAACCGATTACCCGGATTCAGCCCCGCGCCACGCCGATGGGCGGGGCCGTTGGGCAGGGCGTCGCGGTAGTCCTTTTCCCGATCGAAATCGTCGTCCTGACTCATATGCAAACAAATACCAAACAAAATGATGTAACGCAAGAGTCATCCGCAACGGTTTCAAATTTTTTTGCTACACCGATTGAACCTTAGGCATCTGCCGTCGGACCTGAATGAGGATGAAGCCAAGAACCGCCGATGCCGTGTTGGATGAAGCCCTGGTCATGGCCTGCCAAGCCCGGCAGGCCTCAGCCTACATGGCTCTCGTGGATCGGTGGCAGCCCCGGCTGCTGCGATACCTCACCGGCATGACGGGGCGGCGCGAGATCGCATCGGACCTTGCTCAGGACGTCTGGCTGGCGGTCATGCGCGGCTTGCCGCATCTCCAGGATCCGGCCCGCTTCCCGGCGTGGCTCTATCGTATCGCCGGTCGCCACGCCGCCGATTGGGTCGGCGGCCAGCAACGCCGACGTCGATATGACGCGGCACATCGCGAACACATCAGATCCGCCGACTCCGCCGACTCAACTTCAAACTCGGATGAGGCCGAGGCGTTACACGCCGCGTTGGATCAACTCTCGACCGAACACCGCGAAGCCGTGGTGATGCATTACCTGCAGCACATGTCCGTGGCCGACATCGCCCAGGCGTTGGAGCTTCCGCTGGGCACCGTGAAATCCCGGCTGCACCACGCCCGCCTCCATCTCCGAAAACTCATCGACCGCTGAAAGGAACACCCATGAACCAACAAGACCAACAACTGCGCGACCTGCTGTCCCAACACCTCAGCCCCGACGTGGTTGATGCGCTGAACCCCGACGCCTCCCCCGATCACGAGGGGCTGTTGCAGCGGATTCGACGCCGATGGAAATGGCGTAACGGCTTGGCGTTTGCCCTGCAGACCAGCTTTGGGGTCGCGATGAGCATAACCGTGGTGGCGTTTCTCAAGGCCGACAACATCCACGCCGAAGTTATGCTCTCGACGGTGGTGGTGATGCTCTTGGTGATGGCGATGACACTCTGTCTGGTGCGGTTCATGTACGCCCATCAGACCGCCAATCGGCGTGAGGTCAAACGGCTGGAGCTGGCGATCATGCTCATGCTGGAGCGTCAGAACAGCAACATGTCCGACCCCGTTGACCCCGAGCAGGCTTAAGGCGAGCTGAAGCCTTCTGCCACGGCAGCGGGTCCCGAGTTTTCATTGGACTCCGCATCGCCCGTGAACGTAAAGGTTACCGCGGCACGTTGCCAGTCGCCCCCGGCGTTACGCAGCGATTCGAGGTTGGCGTTGGCGAAGCCGGGGTGTTTCTGGACCGTGCGGACGTAGTCGGGGACCAAGCCGGCATCAGGGACCGCAAGCGTAAAGGTGCCGTTGAACGACTGAGCACGTTCGCCGTTGCCCGTCCGAGTGATCGACAGGTTCACGGGTTTGGCGGAGTTCGGCATCAGGGCGGTGAGCTCGGCGATCGGCTGCGACCACGACGCATCGGCTCCGAGTTGCTCGAGGTTTTGGCTCTTGCCCCGCAGCTCGGCCTCGATCATCGAGACCGCGAGTTCCAACTCTTCGTTGCGCAGGTCGGCGACGTTCATCTCGGCGAGGGCGGTGAGGCCGGTCGGCCGATCGATGAGGATGCCGACCTGGAGTTGAGCGACCACCCGGTTCCGCAGGGTCTGCAGCTCAACCTCGCGCAGGACCAGCCGGCGGGGCGAGGCTTCGATCGCTTGCAGCCAACCCACGACATCGGCCCAGTCACCCTCGGCCTGCAACAAAGCCGGGCGGACCGCGACGCCTTGACGCTCGATCACCACCTCGGGCATCACCCGGGTCAGCTCGAGGCCCGATCCTGCCGCCGAGGTACGTAGCCAATTGAGCCCGGATTCTCCGTCGTCGCCGGGCCACATGCGTTCGGCGAAGAAGTCCAAGGCGGTGAGCCGCATCGACAGACGTTGCTGCTGTTCCCGATGTTGGCTTTGTTCGGGGCTAGGTACGGGCGGAGCGGCGGTTGATTGTTCCGCGGCGGAACCGGCCGGGGCCGATTGCGTGGTTTCGACAGGCGGAGTAGAAGACGGATCGCACCCCACAGCAGTGGCCACGGTCAGCGCGGCGAGGGCGAGGCGAGCGGCAACGGTACGCATGTCGGAGGCTCCGGATAACGACGTGAAGCAAGAGGTCTTGATCGTGCTATCGGTCGTTGCGGATCGCCGGTGAGGTAAGGGAAATTGTTTTCTTGGGTTGGAGTGTTTAGCGTGTGAATTTATACGGGTTAAGGGGGCTGGTACGGTGCTTAGCCGCTCACGAATAGAGGGCATGACATCAAAAACGGCCGTACGGCCGCTGCGCTATGAATCGGCTTGGCCACATCTCCGCGTCGGCCACGATCACCGACAAGGTTCGCTCATCGAAGACGTGGGCCATCCGCCATCTTCGGGCCTAGCCCTTCTTCTGCTGTTTCGCCCAGGTGTCGCGTAGCGTCACGGTGCGGTTGAACACCGGCTGGCCGTCGGAGTTGGTCGCTTCGGTGTCCCGGACGAAGTACGCATTCCGCTCAAACTGCAGCGGCGTTCCCGGTTGATCGTCCGCCAACGCGGGCTCGGCCTTCGCCGTGACAACCTTCAACGATTCGGGGTTGATGTTGGTCAGCCAGTCCTGGCCCTCCTCGACGTCCTCGGGGTCTTCTTTCGTGAACAGGTGCTCGTACAGCCGCAGCTCGGCGTCGATCGCGTGGGCCTGGCTGACCCAGTGGATCGTGCCCTTAACCTTGCGCACGTTGCCCTCGGCGTCCGGCGGCGGGTCCTCGCCGCCGCGGGTGTCGGGGTCGTAGGTGCACAGCAGCTCGGTCACGTTGCCGTCGGCGTCCGTGATCGCCTCGTTGCACTTGATCCAGTACGCCCAGCGGAGACGCACCTCACGCCCCTCGGTCAGGCGGAAGAACTTGCGGTTCGCGTTGGGCTTGTAGTCCTCACGCTCGATGTAGAGGTGCTTGCTGAACGGCACCTGACGCGCGCCGTCGGCCTCGTTCTCCGGGTTGTTCTGGGCGTCGAACATCTCGACCTGATCATCCGGGTAGTTCGTGATGGTCACCTTGATCGGGTCCGCCACGGCCATGCGCCGCTGGGCGATCGCATTCAGGTCGGACCGCAGCACGTTTTCGAGCTTGGCAAATTCGATGTTGTTCTCGCGCTTGGCCACGCCCGCCTCGTTCCAGAACCGGCGGATCGCCGCGGGGGTGTAGCCCCGGCGACGCATGCCGCGGATCGTGGGCATCCGCGGGTCGTCCCAGCCGGTGACGTGGCCGTCGGTGATCAGCTGCAGGAGCTTCCGCTTGCTGGTGATCATGTAGGTGATGTTGCCGCGGGCGAACTCGATCTGGCGGGTCTTATGGGCGACGCCTTCGGGGTGGCCCGACACCTCGGCGATCTTGTCGATGAACCATTCGTAGAGCTCGCGGTTGTTCTTGAACTCCAGCGAGCAGAGCGAGTGGGTGATGCCCTCGATCCAGTCGGACTGGCCGTGGGCCCAGTCGTACATGGGGTAGATGCACCACGCGTCGCCGGTGCGGGGGTGGGACTGCTTGAGAATGCGGTACATGGCCGGGTCGCGCATCACGATGTTGGGCGAGGCCATGTCGACCTTGGCGCGGAGGACACGCGAGCCTTCGTCGAACTCGCCGGCTTTCATGCGAGCGAGCAGGTCCAGCGATTCCTCAGCGGGCCGGTCGCGGAACGGCGAGTTTGTCCCGGGCGTGTTCAGCGTGCCGCGGTTCTCACGGATCTCGTCGGCCGTCTGATCGTCGACGTACGCATAACCCGCCTTCACCAGCGCGACCGCCCAGTCGTAGAGCTGGTCGAAGTAGTCCGAGGCGTGACAGAGGTTCGCCCAGTCAAACCCCAGCCATTGCACATCTTCCTTGATCGAGTCGATGTACTCTTGCTCTTCCTTGGCGGGGTTGGTGTCGTCCAGGCGGAGGTTGCACTGGCCCTTGAATTGGTCGGCCAGCCCGAACACGATGCAGATCGCCTTGGCGTGGCCGATGTGCAGGTAGCCGTTGGGCTCGGGGGGGAAGCGGGTGTGGACATGATCGACCTTGCCCGCGGCGAGGTCGGCTTCGATCTCCTGGACAATAAAATGGGAGGGCTGGGTTGAGTTGGTCTCGGACATGCTCGGGATTTTAGAAGAGATTGGATGTAATTGTTGGATGCATCTGAGCTAGCGTGTATGTTGTTCATTCCGGATCAATGTCCGGCGTTTCCAAGGGATCTTTTTTGTGTCTTTCCAGAGGGCTGAGATGAGTGTGTTTCCAATCGTGTTCCGGGCTTCCGCGGCGGCTAGCGTGATGGCGTTCTCGTTTTCGAGCGTCGGCCAAACCTTCACCGTCGATCTTGACGACGTGAGCCTCTACGCCGGCGGCACGCTGAACCTCGGCAACTTCGCCTCGATCGAAGGCGGCGCCGTCGTCGCGGTGGGCGATGTCACCGGATCGTTGGATGTGGATTCGATCTACGGCGAGGGCGCCTTGGCCAGCGATGGGTTTGATGACTCCCGGGGCGAGATATTCTTCAACGGCTCGATCGCTGGTGTCGGCGGGCCGGGCTCGGTCCTCGATGGCCCGGTCACCAGCGCGACCGGCAGCATCACCATCGGCAACAGCACCACGGTCAACGGCGACGTTACCGCCGGGGGCAACTTCAGCCAGACCTTCTCGTTCGGCGTGATCAACGGCAACGTCGCGGCGGGCGGAGACGTCGCGGTCGATGGCACGGTCAACGGCAACGTCATTCACGGCGGCACGCTGACACTCGGGACTTTTGCCGACGTGACGGGCACGACAGCGCCCGGCGGCCCGGTCACCCCCACGCCGTTCGCCGCCCCGGACCTGGCCCCGAGCAGCGGGCTGTCGGCGGGTGTGGCTGATGTCAACCTCGCCACCTTCGAAGACATCACGCTCGCGCCCGGGACTTACGGTAGCCTCAACTTCGCTTCAAGCAACACCGTCAGCCTGAGCGCCGGCACCTACGTCTTTGCCGACATCGTCTCGAGCTTCAACCTCAACGAGCTCGCCTTCGACACCAGCGGGGGCGAGATCTTCATCTACATCGATTCCATGGACACGACCCTGGACCTGGTGCAGAGCATCAACGGCGTCGACCTGTTTGCGGGCTCGATGCCCGACCCGGCGCTGGCCGAGCTGATCACGCTGGAGACCTCGGGATCGCTGGTCCTCGATAGCGATTTTTACGGCACGTTGTTGGTGCCCGACGGCGACCTGGAGCTCGGCACCTTTACCGAATTGACCGGCCGGGCCCTGGTGGGCGGGAATGTGACCCTGGGGGACTCGACCGCCATCCTCGCGGTGCCCGAGCCGACGACCGCACTGCTGATGGTTGGAACGCTTGGTTTCGTCGCCCGACGGCGGGCCCGACGCTGATCCCGCGGGGCGGTACAATCGCCCGCCCCATGAGCGACCCAACTCAAAACATCACCACCCGTTACGCCCCCTCGCCGACCGGCGAGCAGCACATCGGTGGCGTCCGTACCGCGCTCTTCGCCTGGGCCTACGCCAAGCGCCACGGCGGCCAGTTCCTCCTGCGTTTCGAGGACACCGACCAGAAACGCTCCTCCAGGCAGGCCGAACAGAACATCCTCCGCGACCTCGAATGGTTAGGTTTGCGTGGCGACAACCATGACGCGATCCCCCGCCAGTCGGAAAGGCTGGACCTCTACAACGCCGCCCTCGACAAGCTCAAGGCCGCGGGCCTGACCTACGAGGACGACGGCGCGGTCCGCTTCCGCATGGACAAGCCGGTCGCGTTTGACGATGCGGTCTTCGGCCACATCGCCGTTGACGAAAAAGACCTCGAAGATTTTGTGATCCAGAAGGCCGACGGCTTCCCGACGTTCCATCTCGCCGTGGTGGTCGACGACGCCGACATGGGCGTGACCCACGTCATCCGTGGCCAGGAACACCTGAGCAACACCACCAAACACGCGGCGCTGTATGACGCCCTAGGTGAATCGCGTCCCGTGTGGTGCCATACGCCGAGCATCATGAACCTTGATGGTTCAAAGATGTCCAAGCGAGACAAGGCCAAGCTTGCCCGGCAAGCCGCCAAGCAGAACGCGTGGCCAACCCCCGAATCGATCGACGCCTCACGCTTCGATGCGTTCATGGGCAAGGAGAACGACGACCTGGACATCGCGACCGCGATCGCGGAGGCCAATGGCCTGGAACTCCCGGAGATCTACGTCGACGACTTCCGCCGCAGCGGCTACACCGTGCCGGTGTTGCTCAATTACCTCGCCCTCCTCGGCTGGAACCCCGGCAACGACCTCGAGCGGTTCGACCTCGACTACCTCTGCGAACACTTCGACTTCGACCGCATCGGCAAGAGCAATTCCAAGTTCGACCGCGACAAGCTCGCTGCGTTCAGCCAAGACACGTTCCTGCAGATGCCCGAGGACGAGTGGACCGCCACGCTCAAGGCCCACTTCGAGGTGTGCTTCCCGAACTACGTCGAAAAGTTGGGTGACGGCTTCGGTGTCTTCGCGATGGCCTACAAAGAACGCAGCAAGACCCTCAGCGACCCGGCTGAGCTCGGCAAGTTCTTTGTTGAAGCGCCCACCGAGTACGTGCCCAAGGCGGTGAAGAAGAACCTCACCAAGAACGAAGGCGAGGGCCTACAGTCCCTAGCGAAGGTGCGCGAGACGTTGGCCGGGTTGCCCGAATGGAAGGCCGAGCCGATCCACGTGTCGCTGGATGAGCTTTGGCAGACGCTGGAGCTGAAAAACATGGGCGGCGTCGCCCAGCCGCTGCGGGTGGCCCTTACCGGCAACGCCGTCTCCCCCGAGATCGGCCCCACCCTCGAAATCCTCGGCCGTGACGAAACTCTCCAACGCATCGACGCCTGCCTCGCTGCCATCCCCGCATAAAGCCGCCGATGCCATCGGCGGTCTTAGACGACAACAAAAGATCGCGGATACCATCCGCGGCTTTACAGAGAAACGAGTTCCCCATGCAATACTGGCTGTACAAATCCGAACCCGGCAACTGGTCGTGGGATGACCAGCTCGCCGCCCCGAAGAAGACCACCGAGTGGGACGGCGTCCGCAACTACCAAGCCAACAACAACATGAAGGCCATGAAGAAGGGCGACCGCGGCTTCTTCTACCACTCGGTCAAAGAGAAGACCATCGTCGGCGTCGTCGAGGTCGTCAAAGAACACGAACCCGACCCCACCGACCAAACCGGCAAGGGTTTCGGCATGGTCACCCTCAAGGCCGTCGGCCCGATGCCCGAGCCCGTCAGCCTCGCCCAGATCAAAGAAGAGCCCAAGCTCGAAGCCATGGTGCTCGTGAATAACTCCCGTTTGAGTGTTCAGCCCGTCACGGCTACAGAATGGAAGATCATCTGCAAGATGGGCGGCTGGAAAGAAACAAAGAAGAAGTGAAACCGCAGATTGACGCTGATGGACGCAGATAAGTTGCGGTGTCCATCGGATTTCATTTGCGTTAATCCGCGTTCATCTGCGGTTCCCAAAGAAAGGTTTTAGTTTTGAGCTTAATCGTCACCGGCAGCATCGGCATCGACACCATCCACACGCCCACCGGCCAGGCCCCCGACGTGCTCGGCGGCAGCGCGATCTACTTCGCCGCGGCGGCGAGCTTCCACGGCCCGGTCCGCCTCGTCGGTGCGGTCGGCGACGACTTCCCCGATGAACTCGAAAAACCCTTCCACCACTTCGACATCGACCTCGCGGGCCTCGAGAAGCGCCAGGGTTCCAAGACCTTCCGCTGGACCGGCA
>JBCCWB010000115.1:0-13376 GCA_039194345.1 Planctomycetota bacterium | reverse complement strand
TGAGCTCAAGTGTCGCCACGCACCCGACGTGTGCGTCAGCCCGGTTCCACGGGTATGGGCGTGCTTGGTGCCTTGCCTGCGCGACCTTCACGCCTGGAGTGCCACCGTGGTCCGACATTAGGGGGTGAGGCGTTGAGCGTGTGCGCACGAAGATGTCGCTCGAATCGCGGAAGTGAATGGTGACAAGGAGTAAGAATTTTTCTGGGGTGGTGATTTTCTGCGTTGGAACGCAATCACTTGTGCGCACGAATCCGACTTTAGCCCGGGGTCAATGACCCCGGGCCGCCGCGGGATGGAATTGAGATGAACGTGCCACCCATCCAGACCCGCCGACACGGAATCGGATGGCTTGGACCGCGCCACCCCAACACGCACGCCGCGGCACCCCGGGTCATTGACCCGGGGCTAAATGGGTGGATTACACTATGGGGGATGGATCAAGTGGTTGTGAAAGCATCGAAGAAGCAGCGCGGGCTGGGGTTGGGGCTGCGCGGACTGGTGTTGGGGTGGAGCTTGTGGCTGCTGGGCTCGTGGATCGTGCTGTGGGCGGTCGGCGGGTGGACGGTGCCGGCGCTTCGGGTGATGGTGCTGTCGGGGTTGGTGGGGATGATGGGGGTTTGGCCGGCGGTACGGCTGAGTCAGCCGACGCGCAGTGCCTCTTCGGGCAACGAGGTTTCGGGCAGCGAATGGGCGCGGGCGTGTGGTTGGATTGCGGCGGATTGGTTGGCGTTGAACCTGGTGTTTCAGGCGGTGATCTGGCCGTTGCAGATTGCGGCGGGGTGGTCGACGCCGCAAGCGGTGTGGCTGGTGGTGGCGGTGGCGGGCTGGTCGCTGCTGACGGGGCTGGTGATTGCCTGGGGGCGGGGCACGAACCGCCCGGCTGCGCGGTCGTGGGCGATGGTGGTGTGCGTGGCGGTGGTGGTGCTGGAGCCGATGTTGTGGTGGATGGGGTTGATAACGGCGGGGCCGGAGGTTGGGGTGCCGGAGATGCGGTTCAGCCCGCTGCAGGCGGTGTGGGGGGTGTCGGCTGCGGGGACTGATGCGCAAGCGCAGGCGGCAATTGCGATCCACGGGTTCCAGATCGTGACGGTGGTCGCCTCGGCGCTGGTGGGCTGGGTGGTGCTGTGGGGCTTGCTAACGTTGGTGGTGCTGCGGGAACGCGCGACCGCGCGGGGCGCGGCCGCTTCGTAAAAAGCGGGCGTGTGTTAGGATGTCGCGTTCGATTAACGCCTCGCTCATACGAAGGAGCCGAACCGTGGAATTTATCACGCAAGAAGAAAAAGAACGGATCGAAGCCAAGCTGCAAGAGCTGATCGACCGCCGGCCCGAGGTGACCGCCCGGATCGCCGAGGCCCGCTCCCACGGCGACCTGAAAGAAAACGCTGAGTACCACGCCGCCCGTGACGACCAAGGCATGGACGAAGCGGAGATCCGCCGGCTGACCGAGCGTTTGCAGAACGCTCAGGTCGCCGACGACATGGAGTTGCCGGAAAACATGGTGTTCCTGGGCTCGATCGTGAAGCTCAAAGACCTCGACGACGGTGACGAGGACCTCTACAAACTTGTCGGCGAGGCGTCGGGCAACTTCGACGCGGACGAAATCGAGGTCACGGTCAGCAGCCCGCTGGGCGAGGCGCTGATGAAGGCCAGCGTGGGCGACACGGTCAAGGCCGAGCTGCCCCGCGGGACCAAGCGGTTCGAGATCCTGGAGCTGTTGTAAACGCTTCAAATCTGGGCGGCGGGGGCCGATGTCTCAAGACACGACAAACAATCCGATTTACGACCCGCAGTTCGTCAGCTCGCTGTTTGACGAGATGGCGAGGACCTACGGAATCGTCAATCTGATCTCATCTTTCGGGTTTGCAAAACACTGGCGGCACCAGTGTGTAGCGGAATGCCCACCGAGAGTAGGGAGTCGCGTGTTGGATCTAATGACCGGTATGGGTGAGCTCTGTCCAGAGCTCGCAGAGCATGTAACCGATGAGGGGACGATCGAGGCATTAGATATCTCCGCGGTCATGTGCGAAAGGTTGCGCACAAACATGGCAAACAATCTGGCATGTGAAGTCTGTGTATGCGAAGCGGATGTGTTGTCCCATGAGTTTGAGCCCGAGTCGTTCGATTATGTATTTAGTTCATTCGGGCTAAAGACGTTTTCTCCTAAGCAGATCGAACGGCTCGCGGCACAGGTCCACCGATTGCTAAAGCCCGGGGGTCGGTTTTCGATGTTAGAAATCTCGGTTCCGCCTGGAGGCTGGATACGCTGGCCGTATATGTTTTACCTGCACCAAGTCATCCCCTGGATCGGCCAGGTGTTTATGGGAAATGCTGATAACTACCGGATGCTGGGGCGTTACACCCAGGCGTTTGAGCACTGTGACCAGACCCGAGAGGCCTTCACCGCAGTCGGGCTGGATACAACGATGCGTTCGTATTTTTTCGGTTGCGCCACAGGCGTGGTCGGACGCAAAAGCCCGATCTAAACCCGGGGGAATATGCCAATGTCTGCGATTATGGGAATCAACCGCCCGAGCGCAGGGTTGTTTCTTGGCTGGGGATGGGGTGTCCCGATAGAATGTTGAAGTCCGCGTAGTGCGGCTGCACGAGAAGTCCTTGGTTGAAGCTGGAGAACGCGATGTTGCCAATGCCCCGATGGAACCGCAGTGTTTGGAGCGCGATGGCTGTTGCGGGTCTGATGGCGGTGCCCGCCACGGCCCAGACCCGGGCCAGCCAAGGCGGCGGCCGAGCGTTGGACGCCAACACCGGCGTCGGCTCGGGCGGAACCAACCGCCTCGAGAACCAGGTCGACTACTCGGCCCGCAACGACCTGATCACCGGCAACGTCGCGGGCGGCTTCGGCTTCCAGGACGACGTGGGCTATTCCGCCCCCGGCGCATTCCTCGACAGCCTGGGCAGCGAAGAACTGTTTAGCTTCCGCGCCGCCAGCCTCGGCAGTTCGCCGGTCGTGGCCAACCTGCCCAACGCGGGAACGATCCGCGGCGGCAATATCGTGGTCTACAACAACTTCACCTCCATCCCGCCCAGCCGGCAGATCAACACGCCCACACGGTTCGCGCCCACCGGCGGGGCGTTCCGGGTGAACCGTGAGTTCGCCGGAAGCAACACACTTGAGCTCACCCTCGACCGCAGCTCGACGCAAACCTTCAACCGACGCTTCGACACCACGCCCGGCACGAACACACTGGGCGTCCTTCGGGTCCAGGATGGCACGGCGCTAGCGATCACTGCTGACCCCCTCACCGGCATTCGGCAACGGGCGCTGCCCACCCCGCCTACGCGGCCGACCATCGCGCCGCTGCCCCAAGGTGTGCCGGGTTTGGATGAAGAGACGCAGCTGCCGGGCATCGGTGATGAGCCGCAGAACAACCTGATCACAACCAGCCCGCTGAACAGCAACGAAATCTTCACCCAAGGATCAGCGGACAACCCCGGTGCTGGACTCCAAGCACAGAGCAGCTTCGCCGACTCGACAGGCCTAGTTAAACCCAGTCTGCAACTCGGCCAACTCTCGGCCAACCTCGCCAACGCCAGCCCAGCGCAGCTCGAGTTGCGTGTGAAGCAATTGCAAGAGTCGATCTTCGGCCCCGAGACGTCGAGTACACCTACACCCGGTGAAAACACCGAACCTGAAAACGCTTACACCAAGCTGCTCGAAGAGATCCGCGAACAGGCCACGCAGTCGGCGGAGGAACGTACCGCCACACTCGGTAGCGAAGGCTACGACCCGCGTCCTGAGTGGATGAAGGCGTTGGACGAACCCACCGAGGAAGAAGTCGAAGCCGCGGAAGGCACCCTCCAAGCCACGATGGACCGTATCCGTAATCAAACGGCAGCGCGTCGCGGTGAAGACCCCGAATCGGCCGCAGGCAACGCGGACGCAACCGAAGATGGCGATGCGGGTACTGAAGCACTTGGCGAGTTGATGGATGACCTGTCGTACAACGTTCGGCTGGAAACCCTGGTCGCCGCCCGTGAAGGCCGAGTCAATGAGCTCTTCGCCGAGGCCGAGCAGCAGATGGCTGCGGGGCAGTTCCTTAATGCCGAGCGTACCTACCGCCAGATCCGTATCGAAGCGGCGAATAATCCGCTGGGGTTGGCGGGCCTGATCCACGCCCAACTGGGCGCGGGTATGGTGCGCTCCGCGGCGTTTAACCTCCGCACGCTCTTCGAGAACCACCCCGAGCTCATCGCCACCCGCTACGGCCAAAACCTCCTGCCCCCGCAGGAACGCCTCGAATGGCTCCAGAAAGAGCTCCAACGCATGATCAACGCCCAGAGCGGCGCGATCGACCCCGGCCTGATGATGGCCTACCTGGGTTACCAAATCGAGTCGCGCCCGCTGGTCCGCCAAGGCTTGGCGATCGCGCAGAACGCCGCCCCCATCGATCCGCTGCTGCCGGTGCTGCGAACCATTTGGCTCGACGAGAACCCCGGCGAAGCTGCCGAGGCGCCCGCGAAGTAAACCGTAGTCACACGTTTACACGAATCAGGGTTAAAGGCTATTCCGAGGTGTTGTCCACAGGTTGCTCCGCTCAAGCGCAACCCGAAGAGTCCGTGACTATCCTGTGAGGCCCCCAGGCACGGAACGCCGACCCATGGATCACTCTACCCCTCCACCCCCGAAGTCCGACGCCCCGCTGCCGACCCCACCGTCGGCTCCTCGGTTGTCGCTGACCGACTTCGTGGACCTGGGCACGCTCCAGGAGATCCAGGACGCCTTCGCCTCGGTCACCCGGCTGTCGACCACCATCCTCGACGCCGACGGCCAACCCGCGACTTTGCCCACCGACGCCGCCAAACGCCACCAGTCCGACCTGGTCTTCGAACAACTCATCGACATCGACGACCCCGCGACCGAGGGCACCGTCTCTGAGAGCGGGGCCAAGCAGTTCCAAGCGCCCATCACCGTCGAGGGCCAAACCCTCGGATCGATCATCATCGAGCCGGCCGGCCCTTCAACCGACGAACTCGCGCCGGACCTCCACGAACTCGAAGGCTTGGCCGATGCGCTGGACCTCGACGAAGTGCAGCGTCAGGAGTTGATCGACTCGGCCGAGTTGGCCTTCGGCACGAACCGCGGGGCGGCGATCCAGTTCCTCTACCTCATGGCCAACGCCATCGCCCGCTTGTGTTTTGAGCAGTACCACGCCCAACAGCGCCTCGAAGAACTCAGCGTGCTGTATCGCATGTCGACCGTGCTCGCGGGACGCGAAGACCTGCAGCAGACTCTCGACACCGCGGCCCGTGCGGTGGCCGACCTGATCAAGGTCCGCGCCGCGGTCATCCGCATCCTCAAGGACACCGAAGACGGCCCGATGCTCGAACGCCGAGCCAACACCGGGCTGTCCGAAGACTACATCAACAAGGGCAAGCTGCTGGTCAACCGCAGCGAGATGCTCGCCGCAGCGCTGCGTGGCGAGACGATCTACATCCGCGACATGGCCACCGACCCACGGGTCTACTTCCCCGAGCAAGCGCGCGAGGAAAACCTCGCGTCGATGCTCTGCGTCGGCATCATCTACCAGGGCCAGGCCATCGGCACGCTGCAGCTGTTCACCGACGAGGTCCGCCAGTTCACCCAGTTCGAGATCGACCTGGTCCGCGCGATCGCCCAGCTCCTCGCCGCAGCGATCGAGAACAACCGGCTCGACGAAGCCCGATCCGAAAACCAGAAGATGCTTCGGCAGCTTCACCTCGCCGCGGACGTACAACGGCGGATGCTGCCGCGCAAGATGCCAAACCTGCCGGGCTACGACATCGCAGCGCGGTACGTGCCGTCGTTCGAGTTGTCGGGCGACTTCTACGACTTCATCAACCTCGACCACTCGCTGGGCATCGGCGTGGGCGACGTCGTGGGTAAGGGCGTCGCCGCATCGCTGCTCATGGCCAGCGCCCGGTCGTCGCTGCGGGCTTACGCGCAGGACGTTTACGACTTGGACGAGGTGATCGCCCGGGTCAACCGCCACCTGTGCCGGGACACGCTCGAGTCGGAGTTTGTCACGATGTGGTACGGGACGCTCGACCGCGACTCGGGGCGACTGACTTACTGCAACGCCGGGCACGAAGCGCCACTGCTGGTGCGCAACGGCGAGCTCATCCCGCTCGACATCGGCGGGATGATCGTGGGCGTTGACCCCGACCAGATCTACGACAAAGGCGTCTGGGACTTCCAACCCGGCGACTTGCTGCTGCTCTACACCGACGGCCTGCCCGACGCGATGAACGCCCAGGGCGAACGCTTCGGCCGGGAACGCACCGAAGCACTCTTGCTCAGCGTGGCCAACAAGTCCGCCAACGATGCGCTCAACGACATCCTTTGGACGGTCCGCCAGTTCACCGGCCCCCGCCGGGCGACCGATGACACGACACTGATCGTAATCAAAGCCGAGTGACCGTGACGCCCGCGTGGACTCGCACGGCCCTCACCAAAACACATTCATGGGGCGGATTCGACTTCGGTGGTTAAGACCACCGTGCTGACGCGCCCGCCGGCGTCGGGGAACACGATCCGCACGATCGTGCTGGGCTCGAGGTGTTCCATCGGCACGGGGATCGGAATGGCGCCGAAGAAGTCTTCGCGGTTGGCCTGGTCGTAGCCCGGCCAATCGTTGGGGACAGTGACTTCTTGGCCGTTCACCTCGACGCGGGGGGTCTTGCTGCGGTCGTGCTTTCGGCTGATCGACATCCGCAGCATGGCCCGCCCCTCGCCGACGCTGACGTCTCGGAAGCGAAAGACGATGGGCTTCTTCGCTTCGATCTTCTCGAGGTGGGTCTTGCTGTAGTGCGGGGTCGAGCGTACGGCCTTGGTGGTGGCGATCGGTTGGGGCAGGTCGTAGCGCAAGATCACGCTTTCGTGAGCTTCGAGTTGCAATTCGGTCGGGAGCGAATCCAGGTCGCGGTCGGTGTATTTTGCGGCCTGCTTCGTGGGGACGTGGAGGCGGCGGACATTGGCGGTCGTGCCCGGCGGCAGCGGTGTCAGGTGATCGAGACGTACGGTGCGGGGCTCGGTTTCCAGGTTGTTGAGGCAGACGTGGACCCGCTTGCCCTCCACGAAAACGTGGGAGTAGATATCCGGGTCGTCGGCATAACTCACCACCCGGTCGCCACGGACGTCTTTCCACAACTCGAAGAAAAGGATCTTGGGGGTTTTGAGGAAGCCGTTGACGCGGCCGTTGCTGATCTTGCTGGGGTCGGGCCGGAAGATGTCGACGCCGTAGGGCTGGAAGTTGTTGCTGGGGTTGTTGTAGAACCAGGGGCTGCGGGTGGTGATGAAGGGGATCGAGGTGAGGATGCGGTCCTGACGTTCGATGAAGCCGAACATCAGGTGGTTGATGCTGTTGAGGTGAGCCGAGGCCGAGGCGTCGCTGTACTCGGGGCCGAAGCCTTTAGGGATGTCGCCGTACTCGGTCAGGGCGTGCGGCTTAACCTCACCAAACTTGATCATGCTGTAGGTTTCGATGAGGTCGAGGATGGCGTCGGCGTTGCTGCCCGAGCGGCGGTTGTCTTGGCCGGTGACGTTGGTGCCGTCGTACAGGTGGACCGAAAAGCCGTCCATGTACCGCCCGGCGGTGTCCATAAACATCTTCATGCGGGATTCCCAGTGCCCGAAGTCCCAAAGCTCCATGGAAGGCCAGGCGCTCGAGTAGCCGACGACCTTAACCGGCAGGCCTCGGCGATCGAACTCTTTGCCGATCGCGCCGAAGACTTGGGCCATGCGTTGGCGGACGCGCTCTTGATCCTTGTGGAACTCGCCGGCGTGAACGAAAGGCTCGTTCATGGGCTCGTAAAACATCGGCATGGTCTGTTCGTCGTAGAACAGCTCGAAGTAGTCGGCGGAGTAGTTCGCGGCCCGGGCCGGGCTCAGCCCTTTGACCATGACGTTCTTGGGGTGATCGGTCACGATCTGCCGGCGGGTGCGGTACTTGGCCGCGGGGTCTTGCTGATCACGCTTGATGGCTTGATTGCCGGGGCCGATCAATTGCTTACGGTTGGTGTAAGGCGGCTTGCCGAGGTCAGAGCTGAAGGGGCTATAGAAAAATCGGCCGAAGCCGACGTCGTATTGCTCAACGAGAATCCGGGTGTCTTCCACCGCGGTGCTGTATCGGGAGTGCACGTTGATGAATTTGCTGCGGTCAAACACGCTCTCTTCGCCGAGATACCGCTGCGCCGCAATATCGATCGTGACCGTGGCGGGTTCCTGCGCCGCCGACCGCTTCGTCTCGAAGGCGAACATGCCAAGGCCAAGCAAGAGGCAGATGATGAATCGACACATGGCTTGATTCTCCGAGCCGAAGGTCCGCGGGGACTCGATCTCCGGGACCGCGGGACGATCGGGGTGGTTGCCCACGAACTGCCGTGGGACAAGGCGGCTCACACCCTCGTGCGTGAGCTTATTTTAGCTGGATAAAGTACTTTAACAAAGCCATTCAGTATTGTATTTCCATCTGTACCCGTGTGCTCACAGAGCCGCTTGGGGCGGCACAAAAAGAACTTGGGCGGCCGGAATCTCTTGTGGGAGCCCTAAAGAATCACTCGAAATGCGCGCGGGTCGCCGGGGGTGCCGAATTCGCCGGTGCCGATCGATCGGCTCGACTCAACGTCGGTGATGTTCCCGCTCATGGCCTCCTGCACCGCATCGATCAACCCCGCCACCTGTTGCGCCTCGCCCTCGGCGACAAGCTTCACCCGCCCGTCGGGCAGGTTCTTGACGGAGCCCGCGACCTCGAAGTCCTTGGCCAGACTCGCGGTGGTGTAGCGGAAACCCACGCCCTGAACGCGGCCGGTGTAATGGACGGTTTCGCGGATCGTCGCCATGTTTCGATCATAGCGGCCGCGCACGGAAAAGCCCGCGCCCACGGGCACGGGTTTTCTCGGGTCGAGGCAAGGCCGACCGTTCCTCATTCGGCGAGCTGGTCGATCGTCGCGTCGGCGGGGACACGGTAGATGGCGGCGTCGGGGCGTTGCGTGCGGAAGTCGAGCTCGCTGACTTGCGTCACCGCGCCTTCGCCCGGGTCGCTCGGGTTCCAGCCGACGTAGAAGGTCAGCTGAGCGGGGGCGAGCAGGCCATCTTGCTCCTGCCATTCGTTGAAGACCCAGGTGACGCGCTCAACGCCGGTCTCGGTCACGGAGTGGTGGATGGCGTAGAGGCGATCGGTATCGGGATCGACGAGCAAGACGTAATCGTCTTCCGCGGTCGAGCCGATGCCTTGCTCGTAGCCAACACCTACGCTGCGGTAGGTCTGCCCGGCGAAGTCGACCTCACCGCGTTCGGTGATGACGGTGCCGGGGTCGGCAAAGACGAAGGGCATGCCCAGGAAGTAGAACGAGCCGAGCGTCACGAATCGGCTGGGCAAGCCGGAGCTGTTGGGCCCGCCGGTCGACCAGGCTTGCTCGCCGTTCCAGCCCACCGTGAAGCCTTGGCCATCGATACGGTTGGCTCGGCTACGCAGGTCGATGGTGGAGGTGTTGGGCTGGCTCATGGGTTCGGACAACGGGAAGCCGGTGAGCGTGTAGGTCAGCGTGCCTTGCTGCTGCCAAGTCTCGAGCCCGCCGTGGGCATCAATGGTCGCTTGAATCGGTTCAAGCCGGTCAGAATCCTCAGCCAAGGCGGCGGAACCAAGAAGACTCGCGGCGCTTGCCAGGGCAAGGCCGGCGGCAAAACGGGACGGAACGGACGAACGTGTGGGGAAAGGGTTCATGTCAGATCTCCTCAAATGCGGGGTTATTCAGCCGAGACGTTCCCGGCTACACAAGGAGAACAAATAGACTGTATAGTCTATTTCAATATTTATCAAAAAATTTTAAATTATCGCTTAAATCGAATTATTATGGAAAAATAAGACTATTTAGTCTATTATATATTGATGCCTTCTGCCCACCAACGCATCCTCGATGCCGCCTGGAACTTGTTCACCGCCCGGGGGGTGCACGCCACATCCATGGACGATGTGATCGCCGCGGCGGGCGTCGCCAAGCAGACGCTCTACAACCACTTCCCGACCAAGCCGGACTTAGTTCAAGCCGCCTTGGCCCGGGGCGATATGGAACTGCGTCAGGCGGTAGTCGAGCAGGTCCACGCGAGCGCTACCCAGCCCGCAAACCGGTTGGTCGAGGTGTTCGCCGTGGTGTCGCGCCTACTCGCCCCACTCAAGTTTCCCGGGTGCACGTTTCTGGGGGCGGCGGCGGAAGATCGCGGCCACCGGGGCGGAGCCACCGCCGTATCGATCATGCACAAGCGGGCCTTCCAGGCCACCCTCGAGGCGTGGGCGACGGAAGCCGGGGCCACCAACCCCAGCCGTTTGGCGAGTCAACTCATGGTGCTGCTCAACGGAGCGTTGATGACTTCGCTGCTCGAAGAGAACGGTCAGGCCTTCGAACGGGCCCGTGAGGTTGCGGCGGTGGCGGTCGATGCCTCGGTGTCTTAATCAACTATGATGTCGGGGTCGTTTTATCTGTTTCGACTTCTGTGCCATTTCTTGGAGTGCATCACATGAAATTCGAGTCTGTTATCCGGATCGGGACCGTTGCGTTTACGCTTGCCTTGGCGATGGGGCTGATGACCACGCCCAGCATGGCGGAAGCCCACGAGAAAAACACACAAGACAGCGGCCTGACCTATGTCGGGACCAAAGACTTCACCGACCTGAAAGCGGGCGAAGCGCCGTACTACATCGACAAGTGGCGTAAGGTCTTGGCGATCAATGCGGGTAACGTGAAGTTCCGCGACAAGTGGGCCCGCGCCACCACCGAGTTTGTTGGTGCCGACGGCACCTACAACGTCACCATCACCACCATCGGGGAGTACGACGGCGAGTGCACCTACCGCCTGTACGTGGACGATGAATTGATCGGCGAACTCCAGAACGACGCGGTCGACAAGTCCGGCGATATGAAGCCACAGACCCACGTCTGGGAAGGCGTCGCCGTCAAGCAAGGCCAAACCATTGGCGTCGAGTCCAACCTCCACACCAACGGCAAGATCCCCGAAGGCGACGGCACCGCGTGGGCACGCGGACGCTGGCTGAAGGTGGATTTCAAAGCAGCCGAGTAATCCCCTCTCGCGAGCCAAACGAAAACGCGGAGCACCATGTGCTCCGCGTTTTTCATTGATGGATTAAGCCGAGCCGTTGCGATCGATCTTGAGGACCACACCCGACGAGGTGTTGTACTTACCGCCGCGGTACGCACAGAACAGGTAGTCCGGCACGCCGTCTTTCATGAGGAGCTGCGGGCGTTCGAAGCGCCCTTCGCGGTCGAGGCCGGGCATGACTTCATCGAAGTAGGACGGCGCATCGAGGAACGCGACTTCCGGGTCGCTCCAATCGATGCCGTCGACGGAGGTGAACTTCAGGCCGTACTCGTGGTTGTAGAAGCCCATGTCGCGGAGCACCGCGTGGTAGCGCCCATCTTCGTACCAGATATAGGCGTCTTCGCACTGCATGTCTTCGTGGATGTGGCTGAAGTCGATGATGGGGTTGGCGTCGTATTTGGTGTACGGGCCGGTGAGGCTGTCCGCCTCGGCGAGGCCGTACTTGCGGTTGGAGTGGCCTCGCTCGTTGTCGCCGCGGTTCCAGCCTTTGTAATACAGGCGGAACTTGCCATCGGGCGTCACGCAAAACGCGGGGTTGGAGACAACGTAGTCGTCCCAGGCGCCGTCTTCGCCGACGTTGAGGATCTGGCCATCGGTGCCGACACGCTCCCACGGGCCGTCGAGTGAATCGGCGATCGCCATGCCGACGCGTTTGGTTCCGACGGTGCGGTGGAAGTAGGGATTGACTTCCTCACGGCTCATGCCCACGAGCATGTCGCGGTCGCAGCCCGCGGGCTTGCAGGTCGCGCCCATGTAGAACAGCACGAACTTGTCGCCCACGCGGTGTACCGTGGGGTTGTGGATCGAGTCGGCGTCCCAGGCGTCTTCGTTGCCCAGACCGCCTTCCGACACCGGGTTGCCCGCGGGCACCAAAGCCGGCGCAAGAATCTCGTACGGCCCGCCGGGTTGGTTGGGCTCTTTCGAGACCGCATGCCCCACCTCGCAGGCGGTGACCCAGCCTTCGTGGTGGTAGACGTTCTTCCATCGGGCGTAGAACACGTGGACCCGGCCGTCGTCGCCGTAGATCGGCGAGCAGCCCCAGACGTTGTAATCCGGGTCCTCCAGGATCCGGCCGACGGGCGATAGGCTCTGGGCGAACGGAGACATGGGGGCTTCGGTTTCGGGCATAACGAACAACGCTTTCGGGCAACAGTCGGGTCCAGATACCAACCAGTTCGCAAACCGGCCGAGGTACCGTCAAGCGCACACTATGGCCGGAAATCGCTTGCGTGTCGACTCCGTTCCGCGTTGATGAAGTACTTTTTGAGGCCAAAACCCCACTTATTCCGTGTTCGGAGCGTCGTGCTCGGTCGCGTGCAGGTCGAACTCGGGCAGGATGGCACGCAGCTCGTCACGTTCGTCGCGGTGGGCTTGGGAAACAGATGACCAGTCCTTGATCTCAGGGAAGCTATCGAGATCATCCGGGTACTCCGAGACGTCCCACCACATTCCGAAGCCGTCGCGCAAGACCAGATCGCCGCGGATGATCTGATGGTCTTTCTGCCACGCGTAGATCCAGTCGCGGTGCCCGGGCTGATCGGTCATGAGGAAGGGCACGAGGCTCTGGCCGTTGAGTTCGTAGTCGTCGGGAAACTCGAAGCCGGCCAGCTCGGCGACCGTCGGAAGGATGTCCGTCAGGTCGACAAGCACATCCTGCATCCCCCGCTTGGTCATACCCGGGGCGTAGATCAGCATGGGAACGTGGGGCCCGACCTGGCGTTTCGACGAGCCTTTGCCGTAGCCGTGCGTGCCGTTGTCCGCGGTGAAGATGATGACAGTGTTGTCCGCTACGCCGAGCTCGTCGAGCTTATTGCGGTAGAGCCACATCTGGTAATCGAGGTATTCGACATGCGAGTGCATGCCCGGCTCGGTGACGGTGCCGTGCGTGTCGTAGACGCCATCATCGCCGGTGACCTTGGGCTGGGTCTTGGTGTATTTCTCGCCGTCCCACGCGATGACTGGCGTGCCGGGATATTTGTTGTTCCCTTCGGGGTCAAACCAGTCGAACATGCCGTGGCCGAGGTGGGAGGTGTGGTAGACGAAGAAGGGCCGGTCCTCAGCGGCCTGCCGTTCCATGAAATCGAAGATGAACTCGAGCTCGATGTCCGGGGCGTAGGAGTGCGGGCCGAACGCGGCCTTCTCTTGTTCGGTATAGGGCCACCAGGCGGACTCACCCGGGAGCGATGGGTGGTTCATCATGTAAACGCCCGGCTGCCAAAAGTAGCCGGTGACGGCAAAGAGCCCGCCCGGCTTACCGGTGTCTTCG
>JBCCWB010000114.1:0-13429 GCA_039194345.1 Planctomycetota bacterium | reverse complement strand
TCGTTGGTGAAGTCCCAGACGATCATGAAGTACGCTGAGATGAGCTTGTCCTTGAGGACCTTGAGCTCGCGCTCCATCCGGGCACGGTGTTCTTCCTGCAGCGGGTCGGCGTTCCAATCTTTCGGGGCGCCGTAGCGCCAGATCGCGCCGGCCTCGGTGAGCAAGCGCAGCGCACCGTCGCATTGCTCTTTGAGATCGTCTTCCGAGTCGGTGTCGTTTTCGCTGTCGAACGGCTCAACGCGGATCGTCTCGCAGAACTTCTTGTACCAGGCGGTCGAGCCCGCGGGGTGTTCGCAGGTCTTGCTGAACCGTTCGATGACTTTGAGCGCGCCCTTGCTCTCGGTGGGCAGCGTGGGGAGGTCGGTCTCGATGCGGACGACCGGGGCGTGGTTCGCATCAAAGTCGATCTCGACCTCGCAGCGGTCGGCGATCTTGCGGGTGTTGTGGATCGCCTCGGGGTGCTTCTCGCCGAAGTGGCCCCACATCTCGTCGGCCGACTTGACGTAGAGGTCTTTGGGGTAGTGCAGCCGGCTGGGGTCGGACTTGATCTTGCCCATCGAGATGCAGCACAGCGAGTCGTGGGCGTCCCAGTCGTCGGCCGTCATGAAGTGGGCATCGTTGTCGCACACCAACGGCAGGCCGAGCTCTTCAGCTAGGCGGGCGATGTGCGGGTTGAGGTCGCGCTGCAGCTGCTCTTCGTGGTGCTGCATCTCCAGGAAGAAACGCGGCTCGCCTTTGTCGTTGGGCTTGAAGATCGATTGGTGCCACTTGGCTTCTTCGACCGCGTGCTTCCAGTGCGACGGGTCGTTGGTCTGGTGGAACTGCTTGAGGTGGTAGGCGAGCGACGAGCCGAGGTGGCCGTTGATCGCGATCAGGCCGTCGGACCAATCGGTCAGGGTCGACTTGTCCATCCGCGGCTTGAAGTAGAAGCCGTTGAGGTAAGCGTCGGACGAGAGCTTGAGCAGGTTCTGCCAGCCTTGCTGGTTCTCGGCGAGGAGGACGAGGTGGAAGCCGCCGTCGGACACGCCGGTGAACTCGCGGTTGGTCCGGTCGCTGGGCTTGCCGTTGACATCCGGGGCGACGTAGGCCTCGATGCCGAGGATGGGCTTGATCCCTTCTTTCTTGGCGAGGTTGTAAAACTCCACCGCGTTGTGCAGGTTGCCGTGGTCGGTCACGGCAACCGCATCCATGCCCAGCTCCTTCACGCGTTTCACCAAGCGGTCCAGCCGGTTCGCGCCGTCGAGCAGCGAGTACTGGCTGTGCAGGTGCAGGTGAACGAACGAATTGGGGCTGGGGGCTTTGGCCATCCGTGGCGGCTTTCGCGGGCTTGGAGGAGGCGGAGGTGTTGGGCGACGTGTGGCGATCAATCACCCATGTCGTAACTGGATTTTAGCAACTTATGAATGCGAATCATGTATTGAATGTAAAGAAGGATGCGGCGTGATGGGGCTTGAATTCAAGGGGTTTGGCGGCAACTTGATGTGGAAAACCTGTCGCCTGTTGGCGCATGAAAAAGCCCGCTCTGTAGAACGGGCTTGGGGAGTCGAGTGGGTTGGGCTTACTTGCTGTTTTCAGCGGCCCAGAAGTCGTCGGCCTTCTTGGTCAGCTCGGCTTCGTTGCCGGCGTTCCAGATGTCCAGGGCGTTGACCTGGGCGTTCTTCTTGTAGAGGAACAGCTTGCCCTCGACGATCTTGTAGACGGTGGGATTGATGTCGAAGTATTTGCCTTTGGCCATGCCGGTGGCGCACCATCCGCCGTACGCGGGGGCGAAGCGTTCGGGGTTGGCCGAGAAGGTGCTGAGTTCTTCGGCGTTGGCGAAGAAGTAGGTCACACCGGCGTGCTTAGCCGAGAACTCGGGCGAGCCGAAGTGCGGGCCGTCTTCTTGGAAGTACGACACGGGCGAGTAGCCCGCCAAGCCGAGGGCGGTGGTGTGGAGCGGGGCCTTGTGCTTGTGCATCTCGTCGGCCAAAGCCATGGGGACGACAAACAAAGCGAGCGCAGCAATCATCAGGGAAGCGGGGAGGAATCGGGGCATCGGGTTCTCCGGTGGGGTCGGGGGGTGGTTTAAGGATTACGGGTCGGAACGATTGCGTGCACGCCCCTGACCAACCGGCTTGCGATACGATCTATTTCTGTTTTGAAGGAAATTTATTTCGTATTTCCTGGAGCATGATTTTTTGGTTGATGCCGGCCCCATGTCGATCCCCCACGCAACGTCGATCCTTCGTGACACCTTTGGCTACCCCGCTTTCCGTGGGCAGCAGGCCCACGTGATTGACCGCGTTTCCGCACACGGCCCCGGGGCGGGTCACGCCCTGGTCCTCGCGCCGACGGGCTCGGGCAAGTCGCTGTGTTACCAGGTGCCCGCGCTGATGCGCGACGGGCTGACGCTGGTCATCTCGCCGTTGATCGCGCTGATGAAAGACCAGGTTGATGCGCTGCAGGCCAAAGGCGTGGACGCGACGTTTATCAACTCGTCGCTGAGCCGTGCTGAGCGGGAGAATCGCTACGCCGGACTAGCCGCGGGGCAGTTCAAGCTCGCATACGTCACGCCCGAGCGGTTCCGCAAGCCCGAGTTCCGCGAGGCGTTGGCGGCGGTCGGCGTGTCGCTGCTCGCGGTGGACGAAGCGCACTGTGTCAGCGAGTGGGGCCACGACTTCCGCCCGGACTACACGCGCATCGACAAGTTTCGTGAACTGCTGGGCAACCCCACCACGATCGCGCTGACCGCGACCGCGACGCCGGACGTGCAACGCGACATCATCGCCCAGCTTGGCCTAACGCCGGGTGACGCGCCCGACCAAGTGCAGACCTTCCACGAAGGCATCGATCGGCCGAACCTTACGCTCGAAGTCGAAGAGGTCTGGGACGATGATGACAAGCTCGAACACATCACCCGCGTGGTCCAAACGACCGCCGCGGGCGACACGGGCATGCCTTGCGGCATCGTGTACTTCACGCTGATCAAAACCCTCCGCGCCTTCAGCGAACGGCTACGCAGCCAGCGCATCCCCCACCTCAACTACCACGGCGACCTCGACGCCCGGCAACGCCGCGACGTGCAAGACGCGTTTATGGACGGCCAATGCCCGTTGGTACTCGCGACCAACGCGTTCGGCATGGGCATCGATAAAGCCGACATCCGCTTTGTGGTGCACGCGGATTTGCCGGGATCCATGGAAGCGTATTACCAGGAGATCGGCCGGGCGGGCCGGGACGGAAAGCCTTCCGTGTGCAGGTTGCTCTACGACCAACGCGACCTCGCGACGCAGATGGAGTTCATGCGCTGGGCCAACCCCGATGCAGAGTTCTATCAGCGGGTGTTTGCACTGCTCGAACACGAATCCGACCGCATCCACGCCGAGGGCTTGGATTGGATGCGGACCGAGCTCCACGCCAAGCAGGGCAAGCACGACCGACGACTCGACACCGCGCTGGCGATGCTCGAACGCTACGGCACCCTCGCGCCCGACTCGAACTGGCGGGAGGATGACCACCCGCAGCTGCGCCTCGTCGCGGACCTCGCTCCGGAACTGCTCGACGAAGAACGCCTGGCGCAGAAACTGCAGCGCGACCAGATGAAGCTGCTGGCCTTGGTGAAGTACGCCACCCACGACGGCGATCGTCAGGCATTTCTAAACGAGTACTTCGGCATCGAAAAAGCTCCCGAAGCGTGACACGCTCCGAGGGCTAGGGGTTTGGTGGCGGTTGAAGCGTTAGGCCGTAACGGGTTTATGCGACGGCAGCTGATTCAGCACGGCGTGGCCGAAGGCGTTGAGTTCGCTGCGGCGGAACCAGATCACCGTGGAAGCCATCGCGGCGATGCCCAGGGCCAGGGCGAAGAGGGTGCCGCCATCGGTCTCACTGCTGCCCGGGGCGACGGGGATCACGATGCCGATGATCAGCAGGTGGGTGGCGATGGCGCCGCCGATGACCATCAGGCTGAAGGCTGCGCCGATCGCGCTGGCGTAGCCCACCCAGCCTTTGAAGTCGGTCCATCCGCGGATCTCACGGGCCGAGCACGAGCACGAGGGATCGATCCGCGTCAGCCAGCCGGCGGGGATCAGCAGCAGCGCGGCCGCGACGAGCTCGGCCAAGGCGGCCATCGTGGCCGCGGGTCGGCCGCCGATGGATTCAAAAATCACCTGGGTCTGCGGGGCGTAGGTGAGTTTGAAAAACAGGGTTTGCAGCAGCAGGACCGCGATGGCGATCTGAAACAGCCAAGTGATACCTGTGATCCAGCCGGGGTGTGTGGACTTCATCGTTGCTCCAAGGGTTGGGAGGGCGGTGTGGTTGTGTGGCTCAAGGGTACAACCGGCCCCGGGGCGGGAGTATTCCGGCTGGGCGGATTTTCTGTAGCCGAGCCATGGAAAAGAAAGCCGCACCCCGCGTGTTATCGCGGGGTGCGGGGAGGTGAGTGTCGCGCGATTGGCTTTGCAGCCAGCCCGTTTATACGGTTTCGGGGATCTGGACTTCGGGGAAGTCGACCGTCGTCTCGGCGATGTGGTTGATGTAGTTGGTGAAGATGTTGAACACCGTTACGGCGATGATTTCGACGATTTGCTGATCGCCGAAGCCCGCGGCCTTGACCGCCGCGAGTTGATCGTCGGTGACAAATCCTTCGCGGTCGAGGATGGCCCGGGCGAACGTGATGGCGGCCTGGGCCTGGGCGTCGTCGGCCGAGCCGGCGAGGGCGGCTTGGGTTTGATCGTCGGTGAGGCCGTTCATCTTGCCGATCGCGGTGTGGGCCGCGGCGCAGTAGTCGCAGCGGTTCGCTCCGCCCACGGCCAGGGCGATCTGCTCACGCAGGGCGCCGGAGAGCGAGGTTTCGCCGAGCGTGCCGGTGGCGTCCAACGCGCCCTTGAGCACGGCGGGGGCCTGGGCCATGGTGGCGTAGATGTTCGGCACACGGCCGAGCTTTTGCTGGAGGCCGTCCAAGAGCGGGGCGGCTTCGGCAGAAGGCTGGTCAACGTTTACGGGTTGGATGCGAGGCATGGTCTTCTCCAGTGAAGGGGGTGGGGTTGAGTAACGACGATGAGGTAACATGTAGACAGGTCTGTATATTTCAGGTTGTTCGAAATAATCTTGCTTCTTGATTCGCTAGACTCATGGAGTTCACCATGCCCTCAGCCAAGCAAGAACAACTCGTGGAATCCGCCCTGGGCCTGTTTGAACGGCTGGGGTTTCACGCGGTCGGAATCGACCGGGTTTTGGCCGAGGCGGGCGTTGCTAAGATGACGCTTTACAATCATTTCCGATCGAAAGACGAATTGATTGTGGCGACCCTGGAGCTCAAGGACCGCCGGTTTCGGTCCTGGCTGATGACCGAGGTGGAGCGTCGGGCCAGCGAGCCGAGGGACCGTTTGCTGGCGATTTTTCCGACCCTGAGTGAAGAGGTCGACCAGCCCGAATTTTCCGGCTGCATCTTTGCTCGGGCCGCGGCAGAGTTTGGTGAAATGGACCACCCGGTTCACCAGGCTGCTGCGGAACACAAGCGGCTGGTCCGCCAGTACATCTCGACCCTCGCCGCCGCGGCGGGCGCGGCCGAGCCCCAGCGCCTGGCTTTCCAGCTCGGTGCGTTGATGGATGGGCTGATGGTCAACCAGCAGATCGGCGGCTGCGAAGTCCTGTGCGACGCGGTGCATGAGTCGGCCCGGAAACTCATCGACGACGCGATCCCCGTAAAGTAGTTCGCCAGAGACCCCGCTTGCCGCGAATCCCCCCCCGCCAACACCCATGCCCATCCAATGGTTCCCCGGCCACATGAACACGACCCGGAATCAGCTCACCGAGCTGATGCCCCGGACCGACGTGGTCATCGAACTGCTCGACGCCCGCCTGCCCGGCTCGTCGAGTAATCCGCTGTTAGATGAGCTGCGGCGGAACGTGCCGGGCAAGGGCCCCGACGGTCGGCCGGGCGATGTGCCGTGCATCACGCTGCTGACCAAAGACGACCTGGCCGACCCCGAAGCGACTGCGAAGTGGCGGGACGAGTTCCACAACCGCCGTGGCGTGCAGACCCTGGCGGTGAACCTCAGCGACAAGCGGGCGACCAAGAACATCCCCAAGCTGATCCGCCGACTCGCGCCCAAGCGCGTCGAGAAGAACAAGCCGGTGCGGGTGACGATCGTGGGCATCCCCAACGTGGGTAAGTCGACGCTGGTCAATGCGCTGCGTGGCAAGTCGGTGGCGCGGACCGGCGACGAGCCAGCGGTGACCAAGGGACCGCAGGAGATCAAGCTTGATCGTGACATCGTGCTGACCGATACGCCGGGCATCCTCTGGCCCAAGTTCGACGATGAAGCCATCGGCCTGAACCTCGCGGTCAGCGGCGCGATCAAAGACACCGCCACCGACTACGACCTGCTCGGCCCACACGCGGCGCGGTACCTCTTGGCGCAGTACCCCGATCGTTTGATCGAGCGCTACAAGATCAAAGACTCTGCGGACCTGCCCGACCCGGAAGACGAGAACGCGCCGTTTGCGCTCATCGAGCTCATTGGTCGAAAGCGGGGGTGCCTGATCGCGGGGGGCGAGGTGGAAATGTCCCGAGCGAGTGAGCTATTGTTGCGTGAGCTTCGGGGCGGCAAGCTGGGACGCGTGAGCCTGGAGCTGCCGTGATCAGTTGGCGTTTTGTTTGATGGAGTTTGCGGTGGTACCAAGCGGATTGATGCGGGTGTTGCGGACGGTGGGGCTGATCGAAGGCGTATCGACCTTGCTGCTGTTTTTCGTGGCGATGCCGATGAAATACATCGGTGACATGCCGTGGGCGGTGTCGTACGTTGGCATGGCGCACGGCCTGCTGTTTATCTTGCTCTGGCTGCTGTGCGCGGCGGCATGGGCGAAAGGCCTTCCGACCAAGCTCACGTTAATGACGATGATCGGGGCGATTGTGCCGGGCGGGCCGTTCTACATGGAATTTAAGCTCAAGCGGTACGATGCTGAAGCCGCGGCTGCGGCAAGCAATTCGGTGGTTTAGCGGGCGATCGAAGATCGCAGTTCGGGTTGGGATAGCGTTCCGATACCGTAGCGCGGATCTACGATCCGCGGCTAAACGAACATCCGAACGTGATGGGCGACGGTTCGTGTTTTAAAACGAAATGCGTAGGCCGATGTCGACGGCGTGGGACTCGAGGTCGTCGAGTTCGAAGTCGCCGAAGTCGATCTCGGTGGATGCCCAGTAGCGGTAGCCCGCGGTCATCTGGAGGTTGCGGGTGAGTTCGTAGGCGATGCCTGCTTTGAGCTGGTAGGCGAAGCCGTAGCCCGCGTCGTCGAAGTCGGCGGTGTCGAGGCTGCCGGTGCCGGTGGCGTCGCCATCGAACATCACGGCGCCGATGCCGCCGCCGGCAAAGACCTCGAAGCCCGCGGGGAGCGGCAGGTCCACGTAGATGTTGGTCATGAGGCTGATGTTGTCGAAGCTGCCGCTGCCCGCGTCGGCCGAGGGCGGGTCGGTGCGGAGCAGGACGCCTTCGGTGTCGCGGAAAGTGAGTTCCAGCTCGTTGCGGAAAAGGCCGCTGTCGAGGCCGATCGCGCCGTAGAAGGCGGTGTTGGTTTCAAGGTCGAACTCGAAGTCGGTGCCGGCCGCGTCGTCGTCGAAAAGCGTGGCGGGGTCGTTGCTGGGGAAGCCGACGCCCAGGTCGACGTAGATGAACGCGGAAGCGGAAGGGGCGTAGAAGCAGCAGGCCAGCGCCGCCAGCCATGCGGTCAAATGAAGGGGCAAGCTTTTCATGAGCGATGGTCTCCGCGTCGTTGAGTGAATCGGTTCCCACGTCCAGATGCACGGGGGTCTTCTGATTCATCGACGGGAGGGCGAGCTGTACGCTTCGGCGGGGCTATCGGACGGCGGAGCGCATGGGATATCTGGCGTCGCTGGGGAGCGTTCGCGGAGGCGGTGGGGCTAACCGGGGGTGGGGGTGCTTAGTTGAGCCCGAGGTCTTTCTCGTACTGGCGGATAAACTCGCTGATCCGGGTTTCGCCGGTGGAGCGTGGCCGCCAGCCTTTTTCGAGCTCGGGTTTGTGCGTCTCGGCGTTCTTCCAGGCGCGGACGTAGCGGATGCTGAAGGTCGAGGGCAGGTCCGAGGGCTCGGGCCAGCCGAGCCAGTTGGTCATGGTTTCGGAGTCGAAGAGCATGTACTGCGGGGTGTGCCAGTGGGTGTTGGGCATTCGGCGGACCAGGACGCCGTTGACGTAGTACTTGATGTGCTCGGGCGTCCACTCGAGGCCAAAGACGTGGTAGTCGTCGGCGAAGCGGAAGGGGGCTTTCCACTTGCCGCCCTTGTTCCAGTGGTTCTTGCCGTCTTCGGGGGTTTCGAAGATGTGGGCGTTCATGTTGTAGTTGTATTCGTGGCCGATGGCTTTGCCGCCGAGCTCGAAGACATCGATCTCGGTGCGTGAGGTTTTGCCTTGGGCGTTGCGCATTGAGCTGGTGAACCACCACGCGCTGGACCCGGCCGAGTCCATGGCTTTGGATTCGATCTCGAAGTAGCCGTAGAGCACGGGTTCAACGCTGCGGACCGAGGCGGAGCTGTAGTTTTCGTAGAGCGCGTCGCCGTACTGGATGACCTTGGGGTAGTCGGGGTAGTAGCGCATCGTCAGATGCAGTTCGCCGTCGGCGACCTCGACGTTGCTGGGCAGAAACAAGGCGGGGACCCGTCCGTACCAATTGGGGTTGTGGTCGTGCCACTTCTTGTGGTTGAGACGTTTGCCGTCGAAGGCGTCGGTCATCTTGGGGTAGCGTTTCCAATTGCCTTCGTTGTTCTGGTCGGAGAGCGGGAGCTTGTCGGTGATGCGCTGGGGCGTTTCGCCCAAGGGGCGGGCTCGGGTCCAGTCGTCGCGGGGGTCTTCGACCACGCCCCACTTCGCGGCGAGGTAGTTCTTCACATCGGCGAACTGCTCGTCGACGAGGAAGCCGCGTTCGTAGATGAGGATCTCGGCGATATCGCCTTTGAGTTTTTCGTTGCCGCTGAGCTGGTTGCGGCCGAGGGTCAACGGGCCGCGGTGGCGGTTGTTGAGGCTGGCGATGAAGATGCGGGGCTTGATGGCGTCGGCGGTGCCTTCGGTGTCCATGAAGACGCTGTTGCCCTTGGTATCGTGTTCGCTCTGGCCATCGTGGGCCGAGATCAGTCGCTGCCAGCGCGAGCCGCCGACGAGCTCGGCGTCACGCTTGAACACGATGAAGATCGTGAGGCTGCCGCGGTCTGGGGCAAGCGCGTCGGTGTCGAGCCAGCTCGAGCCTTCGAACCGGAGTGCGGGTTTGCCTGGGCCGTAGGCGTCGGCGAGGAGTTTCGGGGCGTGGTCTGCATCGGCGCGAGCGGTGACGCGGCCGGGGGATCGGCTTTTCCACGCGAGCACCTTGCCCTGATCGTCGGTGGTGAGGGTGTTGGGCTGCGAGGCATCCAGCCAAACGATCAGGCCGTCGGGATTCGGGGCACTGGGACCGCTCTCGGCCACCGCGCTGGCTGAGGAAGTGAAAGCAAAGATCGAGAGAACCACGGTAGAGATGAAGTACTTGAGCATGCCAAAAGGATAGGCCGCTGCGGCGAAAAACAAAGCCCAACCGGGAAATTCCCCAGGCGAGATTGGCTTAAATCAAGCTTTACTCAGGATTTGGGCGTAGCGGATTTGATCCGCTTGAGCGATTTTTTGCGGTAGTCCGGGGAGAGCTCGCAGCCCAGCCAGTCTCGGCTGAGCTTATTCGCCACCGCCAGGGTCGTGCCGCTGCCCGCGAACGGGTCGAACACCAGGTCGCCTTCGTTGGACGAGCAGCGGATGATCCGCTCGAGCAGCGCCTCGGGCAGCTGGCAGGGGTGCCACTGCTCGCGCTCTTTGAATGTGCCCGCCAGACGCGACTGGTACCACGTGTCCCACCCCGCATCGAACGCGCCTTCGTCGGCGGCTTCCTGCGGGCGGACGTGCCAATTCTCCATCGCGGGGAACTTGAGCACCCAAGTGTCATCCGGCAGCTTGCCTTTGGGGTTTTGACGGGCGTCGTTGTAGGTGGTCATGCGGGCGCTGGGCACCGCGACTTCGTCGTAGTGGAACGTGAACGGGGCGTTCTTGGTGAGGTTGGATTTCGGCTTGCCGGTCTTCTTGTTCACCGCGGCGCTGCCGACGCAGTAGAACAGGTGGGCGTGGCTGCGGTTGAACTTGATCTTGCAGCGCTGGCCGAAGGTGTAGTGCCAAACGATCCAGTTGCGGAAAAGCAGCTTGCCCTCGCGCTGGAGCTTCTTGAGGTGGACCCGCGTCTCGGCAGCGTACTCGTCCCCGATGAGGATGTAGAAGCTGCCGGTGGGTTTGAGCAGCTCGGCGGCGGCGTCGATCCAGTCGTAGGTCCACTGGAGATACTCGTCATCCGGACGCTGATCGACGTAGTGCCCGTCGTACTCAAACCCGATGTTGTACGGCGGGTCGGCAAAGATCAGGTCCACCGACCCCGGGCTCGCCTGGGCCCACGCGTTCATCTGCTCGATGCAGTCGCCTTGTGCAATCGTGTTGCGGGGCGGTGCAGAGGCGGTTTGAGTGGGCTTGGATTTACGCGTCTTGGTCGGCATCAAGCGGGCAGTTTAGCAGGCGCGCGTTCTTCGCGCGAGAATACGGCTTGGTACGCTGTGGGCATGAAACCCAAAGTGCTGATTACCGAACGGCTGGATGACGAATGCGCCGCCTGGCTGGGCGAGCGGGCCGACGTGGTGTGGGTCGCTCACGACGATCCCAAGGCGATGGCGGAACACCTCCCCGACGCGCAGGGCATGGTGGTGCGGACCTACACGCAGGTGGACGCGGCGCTGCTGGCCCAGGCACCGGAGCTGAAGGTGATCGGCCGGGCGGGTGTGGGCTTGGACAACTTTGACCTGCCGGCGTGCGAGGCGGCGGGGGTCCGGGTGGTTTACACCCCTGACGCGAACACCCAGGCGGTGGTCGAGTACGTCACCGGGCTGATGATCGACCACGTTCGGCCCAAGACAGCGTTGCCCAGCGGCGCGGACGATGCCACGTTCCACGCGATGCGAAAAACCGAGGTCGGCACCCAGCTCGACGAGATGACGCTGGGCATTCTCGGTTTCGGTCGAATCGGCAAACGTCTGGGCGAGGTGGCTCACGCGATCGGGATGAATCTGCACGTCTGTGACCTGCTGCCCGAAGCGGAGATGCGCAAGGCGGTGGATTTCCCGTTTACCTATTGCAGCCACGAGGAGCTGTACGCGGGTTCGGACGTGGTGAGTGTGCATGTGGATGGTCGACCGGAGAACCGCCAGCTGATGGGCGCCTCGGCTTTCGCGGCGATGCGGGAGCACGTGCTATTCATCAACGCCGCCCGGGGCATGCTGGTGGATCACGTCGCGCTGGCGGCCTGGGTGGAGGCTTCGCCGGGCGTGTCGGCTTTCCTGGATGTTCACGCCCCCGAGCCGCCGAGCGCCGATTCGCCGTTGCACGGCTTGGCGAACGTCACCCTGCTGCCGCACTTGGCTTCTCGGACGGGTACGGCCCTCAAAAACATGAGCTGGGTCGTTCGCGACGTCGCAGCGGTGCTGGAAGGCAAGTCGCCGAGGTATCCGGCGGTATAGCAAATCATTTCAGCGGCCCAGTAGACTAGATCGCGGGTTTCCCCCAGTTGAGTGGGCTGATCGTGGAAAATACGAGCAGTGAATTCCGGGTTATTGCGCAATTTTCAGGCGCTTGCGGGAACCGTGTTCAAAACCATGGCGTCTCAAATTTGAGGTGCCGTAATAGCGGGCAGTCTTTGTTCGTAAGTCTTGATTTATACTGAAGATAAATTCGAAAAAAAATAAAAAAAGACTTGGACGGGCTAACGAAAAGGATATAATAATTCGCGTTGAAGGGATTAAAAATTCTCCTCAACGCTGAAAATTAATCGCCCCCACCCGCGTGGCATGCAACGTGCCATGCAACCCTCTCTAGCGGTCAGGCTCCCCCACCTGGCCGCTTTTTTTATGCGCATTTTGTCCAATATATTGGACCATCTCTGGCGATATTGGCATGCCTGCTTAACGCATCACTCTTTACAACTTAAGTCAAGCAATGGCTGAGAGCGTCTTTAGCGTTTCTTCGGCGCAGACTCGCCGGGCTGGACTTCGTATTTGAGGTCGGCCCACACCAGGCGGTGGTCGGAGGCGTCGATCCAATCGTGGCCGGGCTCGTCTTTCGCGGGCCAGAAGACTCCCGCGTCCACCACGGTCCAGTCGTGCGTGGGCAGCACGTAGTCCACCCGCAGGTTGCCCGAACCACGTGGGGGCTGGTCGCCCCAGTCGGCGGTGTCGAGGGCGGGATCGGTCTGGTGCTGGGCATTGATCCCGCCGTCGGCCAGCGCCTTCTCGACCGCGCCGCGGCTGCGGGGGAGCGGATCGGTGAACCGCCGGTTGTCTAGAAGCTGATCCATCGCTCCGGGGATCGACTCGCCGTCGTTCGGGTCGGCATTCAGATCGCCGAGCACCACGATGGGGCGGTGGAACTGGTCGACGCTGCGGTTGCAGATCATCGCGATGGCGCTGATCTCGTCGAAGTTGCGTTTGCCATTGCGGTCTTCCGGGCCGTCGAACACCGGCGGCGTGGGGTGGCTGATGAACACCGAGAACGCGGTGTCTTTCACCGCCAGCTGGAGCAGGACGTGGTTCTTTGACGACAGGCGGAGGGTCTTCTGCGCCTCGACGGGGTAATAGTCTTCGGGGAATGAACTCTTGGGGAACTTCTTCCACACCGCTGACTGCAGGTCGACGACGGCTTTGATTTCGCCTTGGGCTTGGGAGAGCAGCAGCATGCCGTATTGCCCGGGGTACTCGCCCCAGCCGTGGGCGTCGGCGGCGCCATCGACGGTGCCGTCGCCGTTGAGATCGATGCCGGTGGGTAGGCCGGTGTTCACCTCGGGGGAGAAGGCGTGAGCAAACGTGATCGGCTCGGCTTCGCCTTGAGCAACGCCTAGGTAGTTCTCTTGGAAGAGGGCGGCGAGTTGGCCCGTCGGGTCGTGATCGAATTCATTGATCAGCAGCACATCCGGGCGGACCGTCTGAATGATCGCGGCGATCTTCTTGAACTTCTCGTCGTCGGGGGTGGCCAACCGTTGGGGCAGTTCATCGGCGGTCTCGCCGGACATCGCCGCGTTGAACGTGGCGAAACGGATGACTTCAGAGAGGCGGTCTTGATCGGCTTGAGCAGGTTGACCTATGGCGCAGATACCAGTGATCAGCAGCGAAAACGAACAAGCGAAGATCGATTGCAACGGCTTACGCGGGTTTGTCATCTTGATTCTCGCGGTCGAGGGTTTCGTTGCCCGCTTCGTCGAGCGGGGTGGGGCCGACTTGGCCGTAGGTCTGTGGGCCGGGGATTTCGGTCTGCCAGGACTGGTTGGCGATGATCGATTGGGCGGCGCGGATCCCGCTGATCATGGACCGGCGGTCGGTCATCGAGGTGGGCT